>CALIJZ010000096.1 GCA_938017795.1 uncultured Bacteriovoracaceae bacterium | reverse complement strand
GGAAAACACTACAAAGCATGAAATGTGGCAAAATCAAATGAAATCAAATGTTATTGAAAGTAATAAAAAAAAAAACACAACCCCTCCTTTTAGAAAACATGAAATTAAGCCAAAAATAAGAAAAATGTTCTAGATCATTTTAACATATATTCATTAATTCTAATATGAAAATAACACTTAATTTTTAGAGCTTCCCAATAAAACTCCAACCTAAACAATTATTTTTGGACTAGTCTATCTAAAACAACAACTTACAATCAGCTCTGGGAGGCATAGATCTTCTCTGCAATAAAGATGGACGTTTCTGCGACCCATTCTGTCGAAGTTTAACTTTTTCAGAAAACACAGATGGTAAATCTTTCATTTCTACAATATCTGTAGACTTTTGTCGTTTCTTCTTCTTCTCAGATTTTGGAGTCTTTTTCTTTTTCTTTGCCGATTTTTCTTCCAGTGTATCAGTAGAAGATGAACGATTTTTTTCCTTCAATTCTTTGTGTTCAGGAGATTTATTTGGTTTGAGAATTTGTAATAAGGATTTCTTTTTCTTTGTAGATTTTAAAGGAGTTTCCGTATCAGATTCTTTTGATAGTCCACTTTCTACAATATCTAAAGATTCTTTCTTTTTCTTTTTCTTGTCTTTTGATTTCGGTGTTTTAAACACAGAATTAATAGGTGTAGAATGTGAGATCCCAACTTTTTTGTTTTCCTCACTATCTGTAACCATGTCACTTGTACTGGGTGTATTTGAAGTCCCAGTACTTAGTTCTTTGCGCAACTTTCGTTGAATTTTCTTAGCAGATATAGGGGTATAATTTATGTCTGATAATCCTAATTCCTCATCGCTTTTCAACCTTGCTTTAATTCTAGCATTTTCTCTAGCTTTACTAATTTCTTCCTTTTTAAGATCCCTGATATGATCAGCATTGGGTGTACTCAGTGTTGGTGGAACAGGCAAGATACGTTTACGGACATCCTTATTTTGTAATTCAATCTTTTTATCAGGTTTTGTTTTTACAGATGTTTTCGGAGTATAAAATGTATCTTTTTCCTCTAAAAAGTCGTCTTCACTATCATCTGCAAATGGAATATCGTCAATATTTTTTTGTTCCACTGACACGACGGGGGGACTTATATTTTTAAGACTAACATCAACACCTATTTTTCTCTTTGCACCTTCTTCATTCTGACTTGAACTATCTTCAATACTATTAAATGCCGTTAATTTTGTTTTGTCGACTGAGATTTTTGTTTTCTTTATATTTACATCTTTTATAATATCAGGGGTATCTGAAAGAACACGAGGGCTATTAGTACTGGTTGAAACAGATTTTGAAGGTTCTGGACTAGATGGCGTCTTTGATCCTAACGAAGTTGGAGATCCAAGACGTTTCCTCATAAACTCACTTTGGAATCCAGGGGGAGTAATTCTACTCTTCAGATTGCTAATATCTGGCAGTTTTCTCCCTTCATTAACTGACAAATTTTTCTCCTTACTTTCACTACCTGAATATTCAACATCATTGTAAAAAACACCAACTGATTTCGTATGTTCGGTCACAGCAGAAGGAATTTTAAAATCCTCTAAACTTTTATCGATTGTAATCAATTTTCTTTCAGAACTTTTTACATTATTTGATTGTTCTTCTGAATCTAATGGAAGTTTCTTTTGTCTTTGTAGCAATTTCTTACTCTTAGAAATTTTTGGAGAAGTGGAACTTTTACGGGGACTTGCATTATCGTAAATTTGTTCCTTTTTCTGTTGTGTATTTAAATGATCTGGTAATTTGGGTAAAGGTCTCCAGACAGAACCATCACTATTAATCAATGGGGCTATTAATTTTTTCTGATTACTCACAACATTTTGTTCAGTGCTTATTTCACTACCATCACTACTGATCTGAGGGGAGATTACTCTTTTCTGAGAAGTCACATGGTTTATAGTTTCACTATTTTTATCAGAACTGAGTACACTACCATCACTGATACATTTTTCACAACTTTCTGATTCGTTAGATTCCAAAGTCGGAGACTTTTCATAATTATTATTCATATTTATTGAGTTCCCAGCAGACACAAACGTATCACTAGTAACACTTGCATTTGGGGTTTCATAAATACTTTTATCAACATCTTTCGGCTCATTATCCATTTCAATTTCCTTTTCAGCATTTAATGTATCATCCAAATTATCAAGTACACAAGGAGTCACTTCCTCTGAGTATTCTTCTTCATCGTCATCATCAAGTTTCTGACTTATTGTCACTTGATACTGACGGAAAATATCATCGTCCAAATCATTATCTGGGGTATCATCCTCCCGCTCATCATCTCCGCCATATTTTCTATTGTCTTCAGAAAGAGAAGTTAATGAGGAATGAGCAGAATTACTTGGAGTTGAGATTGTAAAGCTTGAATCAGATCCGACTGAGTTCCTATACTGTTTCTTACCAGGGGTTTGATTTCTACCCCTGCCTCTTGAACATGTCACAAATCTATCGTCAATACCTGCGAAGTCTTTATTTTCGTCAGAACTTCCCATATTTCTTACACTCTCTAAGACAGCCTGCGTTGTATTTTTAGAACTACCATTGCTGCTCGTCCTTTTTGAATTATTTCTGGAGACACGATCCTCTTCTTCACATTCAATATCGGCATGATTATCCTCTGACATCACATATCTATTATCGTCAGACATCACTAACTCTTCGTCACAAACTGACGAACTGTCGGTTTTTATAATATGTTCACTACTACTGACAGATGATTTATGATCAAAATCTGCCAATAATTTCTCCAATTCATTCTGAACTGCAGTTCTATCATTTTCACCATCAGACATATTCTCATTGTCACTTTCAAACACTTCTTCAAACTCGTCACCAGTATCTTGCTTATTTTCGTCTACATTTTCTTCCTGCTCCTCGTCCACATTTTCTTCTAGATTTTCATCCCCATTTTCTTCTTGATCTTCATCAATATTTTCTTCTTGATCAGCATCCACATTTTCTTCTCGATCTTCTCCACTCAGTTCTCCATTAATGTTTTTGATTTTCTTTTCTGCTTCATCAGCAATTTGTTCCCATTCTTCAATTTCTATTATTTCTTCTTCTATGAATTCTTCCTCTTCTGATGATGTGGATTTCTTCACTTCTTTCAATTCTTTCGTTTTATTTCCCATGTCAGGGAACATTTTAAATGGGTCTAATCGGACTGGTTCTGGTGGGGTATTAAAGAAGTTTGCTCTGGCTGATTTCATTGCTGATGGACTTTTCTCCTGATTGATAACCAGAGATAATTTACCATTGTGTTGACTAGGTTCACTCTCCTTACTGGGGTCCGTTTCTTTTTCAGTTTCACTCGTAGAATCATCCTGTTCATCTGTATCTGAGTCTGAAATTCATTTCAAGAATTAATTACTTATTCAGGGCTATTCCATCAAAATGGAAATGGGCAGATAAGAATGGAATTTACCCCAGTTGAATTCTTCTTACTTTATATGGAACTTCAGATTTGAGCTTTTTCTCGGCAATTGAATAAAGCAATAATGCAGAAACATTCAAAACACCCTCTCCAATTATTTTGATGTACTCTTGCTTTAAAAATTTTTTTTGTTATGTTTGCTTTCTGCTTTTTATCTTGTTTTTATGATCCCTGTTTGTTTGTTTATTTTTTCTGTTTGATATAATCTACTTTATTTGATATTTGAGGCACAAATTCTCTTAAAGTTATGTTGGTGAAAACTTTTGTGGCTGGTGGTACCCCCTTTATTAAATAAAACAATTATCTTCTTCATACACATGCACCCAAGTTAAAAAGATGAACAATGTAAAACAGATGGGCTCTTAATTATCATTTTATTATGGACATTTTCATAATTCTCAGCTTACAACTCTCTTAAAACAATATTAATCTTTTGTTGTCTTTACCTTTTTTAAATTTCGCCTTTCTGATAATATTACTCCCCATTTAATTCTTTTCAACTTTGACTGTCATTTTCCACTTGAAGCCCTTCTAACATCACAAATGCTAAATCTTTAAATTCAAGAATATGTAAATGTTCCCAATCCCCCCTTTTTTTACTGAATACTTTTTACACTTACCAGCCTCTGACTCTTCTTCCTCCTCTGGTGGTTTGTTCATCTTTTCATACTGTATCTGACTTTCAAGTTTCAGAGCATCCAGTAGATTCTCATGCGACTTTCTTTTCAATGTTTCCACTACTTGCAAAGCTTCCTCTAAAGTCAGATCTTTGCTGTGTCCCACAGTCTCATTGAGGACCTCATTCAATTCTTCATCATCGCTTGGCCTGAAAAATAGTTTGAATTCATTCAATTTGCCAATTTCAATCTATTTCAATAATAAATACATTTAAACATGTTTTAATGGGCTGCAAAATACAATAAGAATAACAAAAAAAATATTCAGAATTCAAATTTATCTTATTATTGATAATAAACAAAGAAGACAACAATAAATTGACATTTTTTCTGCATACTGTATTCTTAGGGGAACAGTAGTCCTTCAAGGTTATTTCAAAATTTTTGTATACATATTGACTCAAGAACAAAAAACTGATAACTTAAATTATCACAAACTACCTGGATACATTTAAAATCAATACTTTGTATAAAGTACTAGAACTTTTCTTAAATAAACATTTCAGTTAGTTATGATCTCTGTACCACATAGCCCTTACATTTACATCACATGCAACAACTAAACAAGGACCATAACTCCTTAACATTTTCCTGTAATTTTCTGAACTTTTTTCATTTTTTCATTGTGTTGTCTGCCTTCTGATTTGTCTAGTTTTATTTTTTGTTTTAACTTGTCAATTTTAAATATTCCAATCTAAGATTTGTTAAATTGAAGTGCAAAGATAAAAAAAACAAATATGTGCATAAAATTCCTAAATGATAGAATATGGTTAATATATGTATTGTATTCATTTTCAAAGATTTAAGAACACAAACAAAAGTTCAACATTTTGAAAGATAAAATAATTGTTTTGTTTTTTTTAAATTTTAAACCAGTAT
>CALIJZ010000095.1 GCA_938017795.1 uncultured Bacteriovoracaceae bacterium | reverse complement strand
CCTTAACATTGTCAGATCTTCCAACAGATAATCTTTGATTATTTGCTGCACTACCAACTTTAGAAGCATAACCTTCAATGATAACTCTACTTACAGAACCTTCATTGGCCACTAGGTAATCTGCAACTTCATTAAGTTTTGCATTTTGCCCAGAAACATTTTGAGTACTGTTTTTAATATTAGTTCTATTATTATTAAAATAAATACTTTCAGCTCTAAATAGAGTTCCTAAACTTGCTTCTTGAGATCTATCAGTAATAACTTCAGGGGCACTAACTACCGGAGCAGCTGGAGCTGGATTATTAACTCTAATCACCCACATTTCATTATCAAATTTATTTCCATCAACGAATCCATCAACATTGAACTCGTACTCACCTTCATATCCTGAAGATGGTGTCCAAGAAGCCATACCGTTTGATTCACTAAACTGAAATCCTGGAAGACTAGTACATGGCATACCACCAGAAACTGAACCATCAATTCCTTTATCATACGTACAAACATATCTAATAGCTGAACCACTAGCATTTGTATCCATTCCGGAATTAAATTCATTAATATCAATTGCAGAGATCGACTGACCAACCATTACTGATTCATCTGCAACTGCACTTAATTCAGCTACTGCAACAGGAGCTTCAACTACTGGAGCTGGCTCTTCCTCAATAATTTTAACTTCTTTTACTCTCTCTTTTCTTCCTGGATGAAACTTAGCACCTAAGAATAAAGTTAGGTTTCCAAGGTCAACATCATTAAATCCAGCAACACCTGCACCACCGTAAAGGTCAAACATTTTTGCAAGCTTGTATTTACCAGTTAAGTAAATATCCATTGAGTTTTGAGTAGTATTTTCTGTGTTAGAGCTATTAGCAGGATTAGAATCTTCAGACAATGTATGTCTATAGTCTACCTCTATATTGGCATTAAATTCTTTAGTTAATCTATAACTAAAACCAAATTGAGCTCTTAATAATTTATCATAATCAATAACATCTAGTTCTGATTTATCACCGTGAGAATATCCAACTGCACCTTGGAATGCAGCTCTTCTAAACATCTTCTCACCAACGGCCATAATATTATATCTCAAAGCATCACTTGTATTGAATGCCTCTAGTTTTCCAGTAGGAAAGTCAACTGCACCAATAAGAGAAACACCAAAACGCTTCTTTGTATTTCTTAGTGCTCTCCACTTAACTCTTGCTCTCGCATCACCAATAGCTCCAACATCTCCTGCTGCAGCACTCACTCCATTAAAGATAGAATAAGCAGTATTAGAGTTTTGAGTACAAGCTGGGTTATTATAAACACCACCAGTTGGCGGCTTCCCTGCAGAACAATCAATCCCAGCTTGTGCTCTAGCAATCGCGTCATTACTAGTTGCTGTGAGAGGATTTAATTCATCACTCATTGTTTGTTTCACATAACTAATATCACCACCAATAGCTAAGTTTTCTAAAAGATAAAAACTTGCTCCTAGAGTTCCGATCATATGATTATCAACAACAACCCCAACTTTATCACCTGATTGAACACCAGCTGCAATAACAAGTGGTTGCTTTACATAAGCTCCACTTAAGTGAACAACCCATTTACCAGGGTGACGTAATAAACCAGAATCTTCGATAACCGCATATTTATACGCATCGGAAAAGTAATAATTTTGTAAATTAATTGCCCATGAATTTGTAGTCATGAACAAAGTTGCAAAAAATAGTAATAAGAAATTTTTCTTTTTCACTTAAGTTCCTTTGTTTTAGTAATTTCAATAATATAAAAAATATATATACTTATAAATGATCATGAATATTCACAAATGCGTCAACTACCAATTAACATTGACAATTATGCCTATTAATAAATTTTGTTTTTATTTTTGAAAAATTCGATTTTTATATTTGCAGAACTATATTTTTTTTTCCCACTGTAAAACTTCGCCATTTTTACGGGTGTCAACCTTGTCGTATCCGTAAGACTCGTTTAAACCGATGTTTCTGAAGTTATCAACAGCACAAAAATGGACTATAGCTGAATACTTCTGCTCTCGAGCTCTATTTTCAAAAAACTCTTTAATCTTATGAGAGACTCCCATACCTTTATGGCTCATTTTAACTGATGTATTTTTTGTCAAAAGTTTGTCGTCTTCTTTCTTTAAAAACAATGCTGCAATAATTTCTTTTTCAGTTTTCATTGTTACTGAATAAATATCCCAACCATCTTTTTGCTCTTTTTTAAGATTTTTCAATGACCATTCAAAATCACCGGCCTCAGCAAAAACATCGGCATCATAATCATATACTCTCTTAAGATGCTCTTCAGTGTTACAGAGTTCAATATTTAATTTCGCATCTTTACTCATATAGACTTATTTCCTTAGAGGTAATTGGCTTATGTAGAGACTTAAATCAGCGATATCGGACTCGCTAAGATTTTTCACATAAGGCATCATTTTTTTAGAGTTATTATTTGCTCTCTTACCAGACTTAATATTTACAATTTGCTCTTGTATATACCAATCAAATTGCCCAGCAACCATTGGTGCTTTTTGTGATTTTTTTCCCATTCCATCAGCTCCATGACAAGCAATGCATTTTTTATATAACTTTCCACCGTTTTCAGCATCTGCTGCAAAAGACGAAATTGTACAAATCGCCATAAAAAATAATACTTTAATCAAATTTAAGCTCCTAAATAGTATGACTTAAAATGTATTGAAAATTCTTAAATATTGCAATTTTTTCTGATAGATACAAAGATGTGACTAAACTAATTCTTATTGGACCTCTTCTAGATAGTGATCAAAGTTATCAATTTGAAGAGAAAGTGATCTTTGTTGATGGGGGCATTAACTTTAAAGATCGTATTCAATATCAGGACTTTGATAGTATAGGTGATCAAGATTCTACTCAAGAATCTCTAAATATTACCTTAGACAAAAAAAAAGATCGAAGTGATTTATTTCATGCTCTTGAACTTGCTAAAGATCATCCAAATATTCAAGAGCTGGATCTTCATGGTTTTGTTGGACAAAGACTAGATCACCAGTTTTTTAATATAGGTGAAGCCTATCAAGCTTTAAACAATTCGAGCAGTCTTAGAAAAATCAACTTTTATAAAAATAAATCCAAAGTAATAACTATCTTTAATAAAGGTGAAAATACTCTAGATTTTCATGGGCAATTCTCAATTTCTTCTTTGAATCCTTGTTCAATAAAACTAGAGGGAGATATTAAATATAGAGGTACAAGACAATTACTACCCTTATCTAGTCAAGGGTTAAGTAATATCGCTTATGGAAAATTTAGTATAAGTTCTGACCAACCTCTTATTTTTTTCTATACAACTTAAGTGTCATTATAAGTAAAAGAGTGGATAGAATTAAAAAAATATTTATAAAATTAATCGTTTGACTAACACCATATATTTTTAAGATTTTAGAAAAGATAAATGGAGCAACCGATGTCGACAAAACCACAAACATCATAAAAACCCCAGTTATCCTACCAAGACTTTTTTCTCCAAAGATTTCGGCCATCAATGATCCAGAAGTCGCACTAGAAATCCCAACAGAAAGACCAAAGCATGCAAACATAATATGAATTGAGACTGGATGAATATAGTATTGATAGACAATAAAACCAATTATTAGTGGGAAATATTTCAATACCACAAGTTTATGAGAGCCGTACTGATCTACAAGATAGCCAAATATAAAGGTACTGGCGAGTTGAACTAATGAATAAGAAATAAATGCTCCTCCCCAAATTGTAAAAGATAAACTTTGATAATCTATAAAAAATTGATTGTGAAAAAAGACACCTGTCAAAATAAAGCCAAGAGCAATATTAGCTAAAATTAAAAGATATAATCGATAATCTCTTTTAATAATATCAAAGCTACTATCTGTTGATCTAATTTCATTTGTACTGATGTTTTCTTCATATAGAGGCTCCATCTTAAAAGAGTTCACTAAAAAAAGTGCAGCGGGTATTAAAAATATGGCAGATATTCCACCAATGATTTGAGTTGTTACAACAAACTCAAAGCGAGACAACAAATAGATTACAAAAATTGGGATGAGTCCTTCTCCTAAGGATTTCCCTATACTTTTTAAACTCAAGACACTTCCACGGTATTTACCAAAACTTTTTGAAATAGCAGTAGAACCAATTAGAGGAATTGTTGATTGACCTAAAAGTCTTATAAAGAAATAAGCGATAAAAAGTAAATAGATATTCATCACATTGGAAAACAATAAAAAGCTCAGAGATAAAAAGATTGTAGTGATAAGAGTAAAAGTTTTTAATGTTGATCTATCTAGCATTTTTCCGATAAATGGTAGAAAGAATGAGGCAAATAAGGTTGCAAGACCATAAATTTTAGCAATCTCTTCAATATTAACTCCTAAGATTTTAACTAAATCTCCATTAAAAATTGAAATACAATATGTTTGTCCAAAACCTGAGAAAAAGCCAAGGATAATAGTGAAGAGAATAAATTTTGGTTGTTTCTTTAAAACTTCTTTCATTTTATAATAAATCTACGTGAATATAATTAATAAATTGCTTTATGAATTCTATAGTCCTCTAAAAAGTGAGAGTCAAAGGATATTTTTTATAGACCTTCTGAGATTCAGTGCAATTGTTCTAATGGTAATCTACCATACAGGCTACGATATAAGGTTTTTTAAATTGGCCCCTATTAATCTTCGCTCCCCTTTTTGGTATTATCTTCCAAGAGTTATTGTCCCACTTTTTTTATTCTCAAGTGGCGTAAGCCTAAACTATAAAGCAAAACCTGGCACTATAAGTTCTAACTTTGTTAAGCTACGTTTTAGAATATTTAAAATTGCAATTTATGCTCTATTGATATCAATAACTACTTATATTCTATTCCCTAAAAGTTGGATTTTTTTTGGTACCTTACACTGTATCTCTAGTTGCTCATTGATAGCCTGTCTCTTTTATGGACTCTCATGGCAACCATTTCTAGTGGGAGTTTTCATTCAACTAAATTTCTTTTTAAAAATTATCCCATTTAAAGATCCCATGGATTCAATTCCCATAAAATCTATTGACTATATTTCTTTATATCCTTGGGCCGGGGTATTTTTAATAGGTATGGGACTTTCAACATTTTTGATCAAGCATTTAAGAGCTTATAAATGTCCACACTCATTAAGAATAATTAGTTATATCTCCCAAAAATCTCTCCCAATATATTTGCTCCACCAAATTATAATCTTTGGTATAGTTTTTGTAATTTCAAAGCTTGTTTAATTATCTTTTTAGACTCTCATGATACAATATAGGCCTGTGAGCATATTACATAAAATTGAAAGATTTATCGGGCAAGTTAAATTTGCAGTAATTATCATTTTGATATTTGCCATTTATCTAATATACGGAACTTTTCAGGAAAGTTATCATGGTGCTGAATATGCCAATAGAGCTGTTTATAAATCCATTGGTTTCATGCTTGTTCAGTTTTTAATGTTTATAAGTATTTTTACAGCCACTCTTTTTAGACTTCCATTTACAAAAAGACTAAGCGGATTTTATGTTCTTCACTTAGGCCTACTCTTGTTATTTATAGGATCTTTTGTGTCTTATCACGCTGGTATAGACTCAAGTATTTTACTCTCACCTAATACACCTTCTCAACATATCCTAAGTACTCAAGAAGATGAATTGGTTTTTACTTCCCCATCAAAGCAAGTAACAATCCCCATGCCATTTTCACCATCGAGTACAAATATCAATCAAACTATCGGTAAGGTTACTATTAAAGAATACCTTCCATTTGCTGATGAGAAATTAGAATGGGTTGATCATACTGGAAGTGATACCTCAAATCACTCTTCTACATATTTATTAATGAATAATATGTTCTCTGAAAAAATCACACTCTCTCTTTATAAAAATTCAGAGTTTGAGGCCGGAGCAAATCTTGGTCCTTTAAGCCTTCACTATCTACCATCTGGATTTTTTGAATGTTTTAAAAAAAATGAAAGTAGTTTTGTCTTATGGGATTCTTCGAAACAGACTTGCATTACTACAGCGACTTTTCAAAGCTCTAAGGCTCCAAATGGAATGGATGTTATTAAATCGAACTATGCTCAACAAGAAGAGATATTTATCCCAAGATTATCTCCACTTCCTGTATTTATCAGTGATGAAAAAAAGTTAGTAATCAAACAGGAGTCACCTCTAAGACTTTTAAACAGAACTGCCTTTGAGGATAAACCGCATTTATTTTTATTTGGACGAAATATCGCCTACTTTGATCGTGAATCTGAAAAATGGATTGGGCAATCTTTCGAAGAAAACAAAAAATTTATTGAACTACCCTGGATGGGTTTTCAATTAGAATTAAAAGATCATTATGAAAAAAAATACCCTATATTAGTCCCTCACTATGTTACACCTATTCAAGATAATAATAAATTAATTGCTGGTGCCACTAAAGCTTTAAAAATTGAAATTAATGATGAAGGAAATATCAAAACTCATTGGTTAAAATCGTTTAAAGCATTAAAGCTAAAATTAAGTGATGGGGAATATAATTTTTACTTTAAAAGTAAATCAAAAAAACTCCCCTTTCAGTTAATATTAGATAAATTTAGAGCTCAAAAAGATCCTGGAACTAATAAAGATGCATCCTATGAAAGCTTCGTTACTCTTGTAGATGGAGATACTTCTAAGCACCATATCTATATGAATAATCCACTAAAGTATCAAGATCTAACGTTTTATCAATCTACTTTTCAAAAAAATCCTCAAACAGGTGAAACTTTATCTGGCTTAACAGTTAATTTCGACCCTGGAAGGTGGTTAAAATATTTAGGTTCATTATTATTAGTTCTTGGATCTTTTTATCATTTTATATTACGAAGAAAAATTGTCTCCTTAAAAGGAAGAAGTGCATGAAATTTTTAATTTTATTTTTATTCTCATTCTTTTCACAAGCAAATACTTTATGTGATCAAGACATAGATAAAATCAATAGACCTGACAAGCAAATAGTAGGAAAAATTATCTCAACCAAACATGCATGGCAAACCTACTGGCTTTTGGTCTTGTTTGGCCTTATTGTCTCTTTCTATGTAGCATATCGAATCAATAATCTACCTCTACTGATAATATATCCTACTGCAGTCTTCCTTTTGGCTCTATACTCTTTGAGGCTAAAAAAGATGGCACTATCAGGAAACTTGATAGTATCAATATTCAGTGCAATGGTAGCAGGCATTGTCTACTTTGCTGAGCGAGAGGCAATAGGCAATTTGATCACAGCTGATGCGTCTAGATTTCTATTTGTAATACTCGTTTTCTATGCCTACATGATCTTTGCATTCTTGAGTTCTATGTACAG
>CALIJZ010000094.1 GCA_938017795.1 uncultured Bacteriovoracaceae bacterium | reverse complement strand
GCTAAACAAGTGGTTAGAGAAAAGAAAAAGCTTAGCAGTATTGACCCCTGAAATAAACTCCCACTAAACACTCCAATTGAACAATATAATAATGCATTTAATATTAAAGCAGAATAATTTGATAATAAGTAATTACTATCGGCTAATCCAAAAGATAAAAATAAAATTGCATAAAAAGCCAAGCCACTAATACAAATAAAAGTAATCACAAATGAGAGAATAAATTTCGTTAAAATATAATTTCTAGTTTTTAAGTTCGATAATTTTAAAAGTGTAAAAAAGCTAGAGTTTTCGTTGGCAAAACAATAGCCTGATACAATTGAGCATAAAAGCAAAACATAAATATTAAGATTAGAAACAAAGCTAATTAACAAGGTTGTAATAGGAGAATCAATACTTTGAGCACTTTCTAACATGGCAAGAATATTCATCTTCAATGAAATAAAGACAAGAGCACACAACAGACTAAAAACTGCACCTAAAACAAAAACGACAGGTCTGTTCAGGAAACGAAAAATTTCAAACTTTAAATATCTCACAAAGGAAATTCCTTAAAATAAGCTTGTTCTAAAGTTCTTGTTTGGGAGTAGATTTCAGAAACTGCTACTCTAGATGAAATTTCATCTATTAAAGCTGTCATTTCATTGTTAATTATCCCTTCAACTTTAAAACTTGAATTATCTTGCTGGAAAGTTGAAATATTTTTTTCTTTAAACAAGCCAAAGACCTTACCTGAATCATTCTCATCTTTTAAAATAAAATGAAGTTCTTTCTTATTTCCTAAAAGTTCTCTTTTACTCCCAGTAAAAAGTACCGCTCCATCATTTAAGATAGTAATATCATCAGCAATAGCATCAACTTCTAAGAGTTGATGACTTGAAATCAGAAATGAAACTTCATTTTTTAATTCGTGGATAAGATTTCTTACAATTCTAATGATCTTTGGATCAATATTGGTATTAGGCTCATCTAGGATAATAAGATTAGGATGACCAAGAAATGCTTGAACTAAATTAATCTTTTGTTTATTTCCCTTTGATAAGTTAGAAATAATTTTATTTTTAAAGTCTTTTAATTCTAAACGCTCAATAAGTTCATTCATTGAGAAATACTCGTTAGAACTTTTTAAACTTCGACAAAACTTTAAATAATCTAGAACTTTTACATCCTCTATTAAAGGAGGATTTTCTGGGAGGTAGTTTATCGAACTAGTTGGTATTTCAGACTCAATTATACCAATGTCCTGAAATTCTTTCCTAATAAGACAATTGAGAGTCGAGGTTTTACCTGCTCCATTTGGACCTAAAAGTGCATGTACCCCTTTGCCCTTAATCTCTAGACTCACATCTGAGAGAGCACAAAAAGACTCATAATACTTATATACATTCTGATATTTAATGAACTTCATGATTACAATAACATAGTAGCAAACTCAGTCTTGAATTGAAAACTTCATACATTGCTAAAACAGGCTATAATAAGACAAATGGAGCCTAATTTTTATAAATTTCTTAAAAAACATATCTTGAAGTTTGATAATATTCTTATTACTACTCACGTCATCCCTGATGCCGATGGCATTGGAAGTCAGCTTGCTTTGCATGAAGCTTTAACTTCCATTGGTAAATCCGTCCTATGTGTAAACGAAGAAGCATTAGACCAAAGGTATGAATACTTAAATAGCAATAAGGCGATCTTGTCTCTTGAAGAGTATTTAGGTTTAAAGAAAAAATTTACCCCTGAATTAATTATTATTATCGATACGAACAAAATCTCTAGAACAGGAATTAAGATGAAGCAATTCTTAACAATGTTTAGCAGCATGATTTTTATCGACCACCATCCATTTGAAAAGCCAATTGAAGGCAAGCATTATATCGATACTAAAGCAGCAGCGACAGGCCAGATAATTGGTCACCTCTTAAAAGATATGAAAATACCTTATACTCCAACAATGGCCAGAGCACTTTATACTGCCATTTTAATTGATACTAATACTTTCAGGTATCCATCAGTTACTGATAAAACTCATTTGCTTATTGCAGATTTATTAAAAACTGGAATGAAAACAACAGATGCTTACAATGATATTTATGGAACTAAAAAACTTTGCAATATGCATTTACTTGGTCATATTTTAAAAAACTGTCAAACTAATAAATCTCATAATATTGCCTGGATAGAAATTCACAAAAGCGACCTAGAAAAATTTAACTCTACAGTTGAGGATACTCATTCATATATCAATAATCTTCTCATTTTAGAAAATGTTAAAGTTGCGTGCATGTTTAGAGAAGATGGTCGTATCATCCGCTTAAGCATGCGAAGCCACGGTGATGTTGATGTTGCCGAAATTGCTGAAGAACTTGGAGGAGGAGGTCATGCTCATAGTGCTGCGACAGCCTTTGAAATTCCTCCAGGATTTGATAAGAATGAAATTATAAAAAATAGTTTGATAAAAATCGAAGAATTTTTAAAACAACAAATCAATTAAAAAAATATGAAAAGCCTATAAGATCTACTGAGCCGTATTGAGCATTCATCTTAAATGTTTCATTTGAGTTCTTAACAGTTAATAGATCACTATTTAGCTTCTCCCCTTTGAAAGGAATTAAAATACCTACTTCAAAATTAAGTAAAGAAAGAATCCACTTCTTCTTTATCAATTCATATACGGTAAAATTAACAGCGATTCCATATCCAAAGCCAGAAAAACTTAACTCATCTAGCTTGGTTTTGTTTTCACACTCTCCCGAGCTAATTTTTCGTAAACTAATCGACTTAGGATTTTTAGAATACTCAGAACATAAGTTTAAGGAATATTTATAGTTTAAATAACCAAGAAGTGGTCCAGCTCCTATTTTAAACAAGCGTGAGGAATCACTTAGTCTGATAAAAGCTCCCCATTGATATCCAATAGCAACGGACCAAGTACTAACATCTCCGCTTATGCCCCAGTCTGGGTTAGAGTTGACAAAACTCAAGGCGCTGCCTTCTAGATATTTAGATTTCACTTCTGAGCGATTGGTTTCCCCCAATGCCAATTGGTTTAAACTTTCAGATGGAAATTCATATTCAAAAAATATTTGAGTATAACTTTTGTGCCCATCCGTAGATTTAAAAACTGGTATAATAGGAAACTTAGCTTTTCCTTCAAACTCTGCTTCTCCTAATTGAACTGAATCTCCTTCTAATTCATGGTCAGCAAAAATTGAACCAAGTCTCAACTTTAACCCAAAGTCTTTATACATCTTCGTTAAAAATGAATCTTCACAATAACAAGTTATAGAAATTAAAATTAGTAAATACTTCATCAAATCTCATCCCACATTTTTTTATTATATAATAACTCATTAACTTCAACCTGTATGAGTTTTTCAATTTCTTCTTCAGAAAGTTCTAAGTTTGAATTTCTTATTTTTTGTTCTGTAATATACCTCAATCTATCATCAAGCATTGTTTGAATAGGTTTTCTTGGTAAAAAATAATAGACAAAATCACAGTTTAGATTATCGGCTACTCTCTTTAGTTTCCTTAAAGTAATAGCTTCTTCTATTTCAGCTTTTTCCGTTTCACTCATTGTATTTGGTGAAATTCCAACTCTTTTAGCCAAGGCCTTAGAGCTCATATTAAGTGCCTCTCTAATAAATCTAATCCATCCTCTCGGAGGACGAGCAACTAAGTCTTGATTTTTAAGGCTATCAAGACGTTGCTCGATATGAATTAAATCTACGTTTTTTAATTTTTTCATTTAACTTGTTCCCTACACTCTAGTAAAAACAGATAAGAAAAATATACTGCAGCTCCACAAAATAAGTGCCATAAGAAATGAGTACCAATCAAAAAAGATTCACATACTCTAATATCAATTATTCTAAAAATCACTGCAGAAAAAAACAAATATAAACTTATTTTACCCTCTTTTATATTCACCTTGTTTCTTAATAAGCTTAAAATCACTACAAAAAGAAGAAGTGTAAATAAATGGTTTATACTTCCATTAAGGTTAAGAGTTTCTCTTGAGACAGCATTAGCAAGAGCTACCTGAGAGAAAATAAATCCAACTGTACTTAAAAAGGAGATGTTCTTAGAACTAATGCTTCTAAGAGTGCAATAAAAAAGAGAAATAAATAGAATATATATTGGGATAGCATCAAGTTTGTGAGTAAAAGTTGATCTATACGAGTGAAATAAAGTACTTCCAATTCCCGTCAATACAAGCATTGAAAAAAAAATTGCTAAAAAAGGATCTTTTAACTCTTTAAAAAAGGTTTTTCTTCTAAAAAGAAAAAATGCACTTATAAAAAAAGTTAGATTGGTAACAATATTAAAAGGTTCATTAAAAAAAAAAGTTGTATTATTCTCACAATAAATAGGTAGATTAAACACTTTTATTCTGATCCTTAACAACTTCAAATTTCTTTGTATCTATCCGAGAAATCTCAATGATTTGAATGACTTCACTCTTGTTAATTTCACGATATAAATGAGGGAAAAGCTCTCCACCTCCTTCATATTTTAGACTCTCATCTAATGAATTCTCTAAAACTAATAGAAAATAAGAATCTTCATGAAAGTGTTTCTCACTAACATGCTTTAATTGATTAAACTCACAACAATGAATGAAATGTTCTCTTTCGAAACTAGCTGGAAGATGAAAACCTTGTTTCTTAAAGTTTTCTAGCTCTTTTAAAGTGATTCCACAGAAAATCTTATCTTTAAGCGACGAGATATCAAGCTTTTTAAAATCAATCATTTTTTAGTTTCCTTAAAACATTTAAGATCTTATTTTTAAAAACTCTTTCATTATATCTTAAAGAGAAGCGCCTTAAAGTTTCTCCATCAATTGTATTTTGAGTCAATGATTCAAAGTCAGAAACTAAACTACTCATTGAACTTACAAACTTGACTGCTCCATCACCAAAGACCTCTCTATTTAATCTTGAGTCTAAAACAATAGCTGGAACTCCTGTAGCTAGAGAACAAAACACTCTTTCAGGAAATACCGCTCTTAGGTCGATATAAATATGGGCTTTAATTAATTCAACAAAAAGTTCGTAATTATTTACTCCTGTATAAATATCTAGGAAAGGATATTGTTTTTTTAACTTTTTTTCACACTTTTTATTCGTAATCACTACAAGTTCTCGATCTGGACCTAAAACTTTAACTAATTCATGAAAGCTCTCTGAGAAATCATCTATATTTAAAACAAACTTTTGATGATTCTTATAATTATCAATTGTTTTAAAGTCTTGACTAGCAAATGGTCTTGTTAAAATCTCATAATCTTTTTCATAACCTAGTTCTTGAGCTAAAGTATGAGTTGAGAAGAAAACTCTCCCACTTAGTTCCTGAATACTCTTGAAATATTTTTGATCTAAACCTTTTTGAAAAAATGAATTTGTTCTATAAGGACGATCATATATATAAATTAAAGAATTATCAGGGACCTTAACTTGGTGAGCAAACCCCTGAGATAAAACAATATAAAAGTCAGCTTTAGGAAGTTTTAATTTTTTTGCTACCTGAGTAGTAAAGATGGGCCATTTAAATAATGAGTGAGCATTTTTAAAAATCTTTGATAATGCTGTAGAGTGGATTCTAGCTAAAGATAAGGGTATCTCAAGGTTGTCCTCATTAAGATAAAGAGTAACGATCTCAACTTCTTCTCCTATGCCAACAAGACTTTCAATTATTAGTCTCGAGGAATCATATTTTTCAATATAATCATTTACTATAACTACTTTCATCTAACTCTTTTTTAACTGCATATAAGTTGAGCTAAGAATTAATATTAATCCCCCAGCTATTTGGATCAAATTAAGACTTTGTCCTAAAAACACCCAATTTATAATGACAGCGAAAAAGGGAAAAAACAATTCTAGAATTGTGGCAATCTTAGCTTCCGTAAATCTCAGTCCTTTATAATAAGCATACATTGCAATTAAACCGGATATTAAAACTAAACTAAAGATTTTCACGGCGTCTAAAGAGTCGATACTTACAATGGTATTATTTAATTGGGCAATTGCTAAAAACGGAATAAGCATCATAGTCCCCCACAAAAACCTTCCCATCATAATTTCTACTTCACTCAGACCATTTAATGAGAGTTTTCGACCATAGACAGTCGCTCCTGCCCATCCTAATACTGCTATCAATGAAAGCGTGATTCCCCATACATTAAAATCAAAGACCAGCTTATCTAAATAATCTGCGTTTAAAAAAATTGCTCCGATAATGGCCATCAATGCTGCAATCATAAAATGAGACGGAACTTTCTCTTTTAGTATAATGCTGGCCAAGATAATCGCTACAATTGGCTGAAGCTTTTGAATTAAAATTACAACAGATGGATTCATTATACTAAATGCTTCGGTAAAGCTAAGAGTCGCTAGAGCAGAACCTAAAGCTCCAATAATAAAAAATGAAAACCTATATTTATTTTTTAATATTTTTGAAAAAGATTTATAAAAAAACAAACTCAATAAACTTACAGCGATTAAGTGTTCATAGAATACAATCTGAGTACTAGAAATCCCCTTTCCAACTAATGGATATCGAATGAGACTATCACCTGCCCATAAAAGACAAGCAAAGATAATATAGAGAGAACTCATAGATTTAAATCTTTAAAACTTGTAAGTTTATCAATTGCTCTTTTGGCAACTAATTCTTTCTTAATACTTTTTCTAAACTTATTCCTTCTCTGCTCTCTTGTTAAATTTACAGAAGGGAGGAGTCCAAAATTGATATTGGAAGGACGAGGTTTCTTACTGGTCATGATATAATTAATTAATGCACCAATTGCTAATTCTTTAGGCCAAACACATGGAGTTAATCCTTCGTAGCGTCTGGAAATTTGGTGAGCCACAAATAGTCCCATTGCTGCACTTTCTGTATAACCTTCTACTCCTGAGATTTGACCAGCAAAAAATAATGAATCATCTTTTTTTGAACTTAGATCAGAGTTTAGAACTTGAGCTGAATGTAAATATGTATTTCTATGAACTGAACCTAAATGATGAAAAACTGCATTTTCAAAACCGGGTAGTTTTCTAAAAACTCTAACTTGTTCTTTATATTTTAGACGATTTTGAAAACCGACCATATTAAATGATGATCCTAACAAATTTTCTTTTCTAAGTTGAATAACCGCGTAAGCCATTTCGCCATTTTGCTCCAAGCCAACTGGCTTCATGCATGAAAATCTTAAGGTATCAACTCCCCTACTTGCCATTACATCTATAGGTAAACATGATTCAAAAAACTTGGGATCCTCAAAGTTTTGCGGCTCAACAATCTCGGAGCTCACTAGATCATCAACGAACTCTAAATATTGTTCTTGATTCAAAGGAACATTTAAATAATCTGCATTCACTCCATCATCATCATACCTATTCTTAAAAAAGAGAATATCCATATCTAAACTGTCAGCATCAACAATCGGAGCAATAGCATCATAAAAGTAGAGATTATCATCTGCAATTTCTTTCTTGATCCACTTTTCAAGGCCCTCAAGAGTTAGTGGACCTGTTGCAACAACAACAAAATCGACATTATATTCTTTTTTAATCTTTTCAGGGTCTTCAACGATTTCATGGATAACTTCTATGAGTTCATGATTAGTGACTTCGGAGGTTATTTGCTTAGCAAATTTTTCTCTATCAACACTTAAAGCATTTCCAGCAGGCACAGCACAATCAGCAGCAACTCTTAACACCAATGATCCCAAAGCATTCATTTCAGATTTTAAAATGCCATGAGCAGAATTAGGGTCTTTTGATTTAAGTGAATTTGTACACACAAGTTCAGCAAAATCTTGAGTCTTTTGAGCTGGTGTTTTCTCAATGGTCTTACTTTCAAAGAGAAAAACTTTAATCCCTCTCGAAGCTAAGTACATTGCACTCTCAACTCCTGCTAAACCAGCTCCTATAACTGCAACTCGTTTAGTGAAAACTTGACTCATTTTTACCCCTTACAAATGTTTAGAAATATTCTACAATTCATTCATAGCGGAGAAGATGAAATGAGTAAAATTATTATACACCAATGCCATGAAAAAATTGCAGACTTTGAATCTATTTTCAATGTTTTAGAGTCAAATCTACAAAATAAAGAAAAAGCTTTGCATATTTATCCAGAGCTTTTTTTAAGTGGATACCCTTTACAAGACCTATGCCTTCAGAAGTCTTTTTATGAAACTTATCAAAGGTTTTTGAAAAAAATTAATGAATATAGTTCTAATCTAAAAGAAAGTGATTCTTTACACCTTTTGGGAGGTCTCTACTATGAGTTTTCTGAGTCAGGAATCACTCAGAGAATCGAAAATTCAATGTATGCTCTCTCACCTGGGTCAAGCCTAGAGAAGCTCTACTCTAAACGCTTACTTCCAAATTATGACATCTTTGATGAGAGAAAATATTTTACTCCAGGAGAAACACATAAATCTATAAAATGGAACGGTCTAAACATTGGTCTATTAATTTGTGAAGATATGTGGCAATCAGTTCATTATAAAGCAAATCCTGTTGGAGATTTGATTAATTCAAGTGAGGATTATGATTTAATCGTTAATATTAGTGCAAGCCCATTTGGAATTACAAAAAATGAAAGTAGAATAGCTCAAGCTCAAGACATATCTAATACCCTTAGAGCTCCTTTTGCATATGTAAATATGGTTGCAGAGCAAGATGAAGTTCTCTTTGATGGTGGGAGTTTTATGGTCAATGGGAATGAAGTTACCCAACAAGCCAAATTCTTCCAAGCCGATCAGATTGAAATCCCATTTAAAGATTTAAAAAAGACTACTTATGATGATGATGGAGTTGAGATAACCCATTCTTGGGAAAGTTTATTTAAACCTAGAGTTAATATTACAGATAAATCAGCTGAACTCATAGCTTTAACTGAGACTCAAAAAGAACATATTTTAAAAGGAACAACTTTTGCTATTAGAGAGTATGCCAAGCAAAATGGGTTTAATAAGTTTCAATTGGCTTTATCTGGCGGTCTGGATTCTTCTTTGGCATTAGCATTAATTAAATTGGCCCTAAAAGATGATATGTCGGTTGAAGCTATTTATATGCCTAGTGAATATTCTAGTAATACAAGTCTGGAGCTATCTGAGCAGTTATGTAAAAACTTAAATGTTCCATTTAAGGTATTACCGATAAAACCTATTCATTCTATGGTCAGAGAGACATTTAAGGATTATTTCGAAGAACCCTTTGAAGGTCTTCCTGATGAAAATATTCAAGCAAGACTTAGAGGGGCCTTAATTTATGCTCGTTCAAATCAATCTGGATCCTTAGTGATTAATACTTCCAATAAATCTGAAATTGCTGTTGGATATTCTACTCTTTATGGTGATTCAGTTGGTGCATTTAGTATTATTGGAGATCTATACAAGACTGAAGCCTTTGACCTTTGCCATTATATCAATAAGGTCCATGACAATATTATTCCTGAAGAAATTATCACTAGAAAACCAACGGCTGAATTAAGAGAAAATCAACTGGACACTGACTCACTTCCTCCTTATCCTATTCTAGATGCTATTTTGGAATGTATTTTATCTTATAGGTATGATAGATCTGACTTAATTGATATGGGCTTTGATGCTCGCTATGTTGATTTGGTGCTTAAACTTTATGCAAGATCAGAGTTTAAGAGAATGCAGTTTTGTCCGATAATAAAATTAAAGACAAAAAGCTTTGGTTTTGGATACAGAATACCGATAAACAAACATACAGGATTTTATTTCGATTAGGAGAAAAAAATGGCAAAGAAAAAAAGTAAAGGCTTAGCAAAAAGATTCAAGAAACTTCAAAAAGGTGTTAATAAGTTAATTTCAAGTAATGATATCAATGATTTGAAGAAAAACTTAGATAAACTTGTAAAACAAACCACAAAAGAAATTAATTCTTATGTAGACCATGATTTAGATGATCTAAAGAAAAAATTTCTTGCAGAGAAAAAGAAAATTGAAAAGGTTATTAATAAAAAACTAAAAACTGAAATAGCTACAGCAAAGTCATTCATGAATGATGCAGTTGATGATTTATACTCTCTTCAAAAAAACTTTGAAAAATCTATAAACAAAGCTAAAAAAACAGTTAAGAAAACAAAGAAAAAAGCTAAAAAAGCAGCCAAGAAAACTAAGAAGAAAGTAGCTCGAAAAACCAAAAAAGCAGTTAGAAAAACGAAGAAAAAAGTAGCTAAAAAGACTCGCAAGGTTAAAAGAAAAACTACTAGTACGAAAAAAAGAGCTAAAAAAGTAGTTAGAAAAACTAAAAAGAAAGCCAAGAAAACAACTAGAAAGACTTCAAAAAAGAGATAAGCCAAAATACAGGCCTTTCTACTATCATTCACTATGAAACAATGTAAATAATATTCACCTAATAGATGTAGGGCCTTGTCGCATAGACGAGGTCTTTCTTATTGGCTATATTGCGTCAAATGAAAAATAAATTTTATATTATTTTATTCTTATTCTTGGCCACTTCTTGTGGATATAAAAGCGATACTGAAGCCATGGCCAAAGAAATGAAGCGCTTAAATGACCAATTAGAAAACTTTTTACCTGAGGCCCAAGAGCTAATGGTTGAGTTAAAACAAATGCTTGTTGCTACCAAACAAGCTGAACTTTCAAGATCTGAAGACCGTGAAGATCCAGACGATATAGATATTGAAAAATTGATTATTGAAGAAGAAGAAGAAGAAGAAGAAGAAGAAGAAGAAGAGAAGGAAGAAAAATGAAATTTTTAATACTAGCAATTCTTACAAATATTTCATTTTCTCTAACAATTTCTGAAGAGCTTTCAGAATGTTCTAATAAAGCTAAAACCTCACTGTTTAATAAATTTTCAAACTTTAATCAATATCACACAATTGATGGCTCAGGTTATTCTCATAAATTTTTAAAAATTATAAAAATTAATACTATGGATATGATTGAATCTAAAGTTCTTAAAGAAGCTAAGATTAAAGATGTAAATGTTACTATCTTGAAAATTCGATTAAGACCCCTACCAAACGCTACAGACTTATCCGGAGAACTTTACCCGAAGTTCTATTTAAAGTGTAAAAGTGATCCAAAAAACTTCACTTTAACTTGTAATATGATGAAAAACCTTCCTCATTTTGCTCTTGATGATTTTAAATTAAAAGTTGGAATCACAAACGCATCAACTGTTTGTAAATTAAGTGATAGTAGTACTATTAATATTTCTTACTTTGCCGACATAAATGATCAAGAATATGACCTTATTGAAGAGGAATCAGTCAGGGAAATGAGACGAAATAAAATTCCAGTTACAAATGAACTTATAGGTCTTTTATTTAATGCTGAGGATTTTTTCAAAAGTTATTGGAGAAACTTCTTTAACAAGTGGCAAAACTCATAAAGCTCAATCTATAATATATGCATGAAAGCATTTATTATTTTAATCACTCTTATCTCATTACCAACATTCTCAAGAACTTACTTTTACTGGAGAGATTTTAAGCCTGACGCTTATTATATAAGATTTGAAGTAGATCAAGAAGGTAGAAAAATTGATAAAGTTTTTCATACAACAACTAATTCTTTAGGAGTAGAAAACTTAAGAAAAGAATTTTCAAACTTTAGAATGTCGTTGATGCTTAAAAAGAATGGGAGTTATTCTACTTGGTCAGAACCACTGAATGTAGAATTAGCTGACTTCGGATTAGATAAAAAATATGTAAAGTTTAGATTTAGCAATGTTGTTTGGAAGGTAAAAACGCCATATTAAAAAGGCCTCTTTCGAGGCCCTGATTTATTAATTATTTAAATTTAACTCTCAAAGGATTTTCATCACTTGCTTGGATTGTATTCCCTGTACGTTCGTTCAAGAATTCTCCTGTACAAGTAACACTTATTCCTCCAGTTAAGTTTTTTAGATCTTGATCTCTCCAAACAAAGTGAAAAGAACTAGCTCCTTGAGATCCATCATTTTCTTGTAACTCATGGGCTTCTTTCTCTGCAACACAATCTAGACTCACGATTGTATGAATATCTTCAGAAAAAACAGTCGCTAGACTAGTAAGATCAATTTCTTGATCTAAGATTTTGTCAGGATTTCCGCCACCAATGATATTAAAAACTTTTATTTCATGATCTAAGATTTGGTCTTTTAAAATAAAATCTTGCTCTCCTTTAATTCTAAAACTTACATTTACTTGAACTGTATAGATAACTCTAGAGTTATCTAAGATATCTACCAAATAGCTATCATGGTAATAAGTATTGATATCTAGACTTGCGACAACACTATCTGCAATATCATATTTAAAACTCATTACAGCTGTGCCATTTTCTAATCTATTTTCAGCTAATAATTCAAGGTGAGATCCTGGTACGTTACTAAGTGATTGCTTTCTAATAATTTTTTGAGTGCTTAATCCATCAATCTCTAGAGGCATTTCACCTTTTGTTTCTAAAACTGTGATTATCTTTGCAAACCCTTCACTTCTTCTTAAAAAATCTAATCCTTCTCCATGAATTGAAAGCTCGTTATCTTTATCATCTGGAGTATAGCAAAGTCTTGCAATCTGAACTCCGTTAAAATCTTCAACTCTAGCTTTATATCTCTTTCCATCAATACTAACTGCATTGTTTCTACCAATTTGATCTTTTAAGTCATCACCTTGACCAAAACATTGTGATATTGAACAAGCTGGTTTTGCATTTTCTCCAAAATGCCCCTTATGAGTATAAACTGCTTCTAATTTTGTATTCTCTGATTGAGCAAATGCATTACAAATATCTCTATGCTCTTGAGATTCAACAGGAGTTATCTCATCACTATCTTCACCATCATTACTTCCATCATTGTCGTTACCACCATCATCACTTCCACCATCATCACTTCCACCATCAACATTTCCATTATCTGTTCCACCATCAATAATTATTGATAATCGCGCACTTCCTAGCTCTCCAGAAATTCCTGTTAATTCATCAGTTCCAAAAACTGTATAACCTATTGAGAATGCTTCAGCTCCAATTCTTTCTAAGCCACTAAAGATAACATGTCCTTGAGAGTCAGTTCTAATTTCAACATCACCAAATACTGTATCTCTACTAACTGTTACACTTATATCTCTAAAACCATCTAATTCATCATTACTTAGAACATCAAAAGCTCTCGCTACATTTGGAGTTAATGAGCTTGATTCTAATTCAACTCTATCACTATTTATTTGTGCTCCATCAATACCATTATCACTTCCAGCATTATCGCTTCCTGCGTTATCACTTCCAGCATTATCGCTTCCTGTGTTATCACTTCCAGCGTTATCACTTCCTGCATTATCGCTTCCAGCTCCATCTTCAACAATGATCGTTAAAATCGCCGAACCTAGCTCTCCAGCAAATCCCGTTTCGTTATTTCTACCAAAAACTGTATAAGCAATTGAGAAACCTTGAGGAGCAATTGTGTCTAACCCTCTAACAATTACACCAATATTATCTGAAGTACTTACCTCAACAGTATCAAAAGGGTTTACTCTATCTACTGCTAAACCAGTGACTGTAAAGCCATCTAGTTCATCATTTTCAAGAACTGGAATTAGTGTTTCAACTGCTCCTGTTAAGTTATTTCTATCAAATACAAAACGGTCATTTTGAAGAACTGCTTCAAATCCACCTTCGCTTCCTCCTCCAATATCACTCCCACCATTTGTTGAGCCACTATTGTCTGAACCACCATCACTTCCAGAAACATCAGATCCATCAAAGTCTGTAATAATTGTACCTGTGAGGGTAATTCGATGCTGAAGAGTCTCACCTTGTGCATCAGTTGCAAAAACCTCTATAGCATCTTGAAAACGACCATCTTCAAATTGATCAATTTGAGATAAAAGAATTTGACTAAAATTATATTCAAGTTCTCCATTACCATTATCAACCACTTCAGCATGAAGAGTTTGAGGTAAGATTTGATAAGTAGTTGTATCAATACCTAAAGAGGAGAGACTTACAATTGAACTAAAGTCATTTTCATCATTTAAGATAATACCATCAACTTGATGACTTCTTACTGATGGACTCACAGGATTTACCGGTGAAGTAGTAGTTGTAGTTGTGTCTTGTGCACCTTCTGTTACATCAGGAACTTGATGCCCACAAGATACAAAAAGTAAAAGTGTTAGACTGATTAAAAATTTCATAGTCGTTCTCTCCTTATAAAAGATTTCAACTACGTTAATGCAATGACTATACCAACTTTAAGGCACCTAATTTCAGGGATTTGAAACAAAAGTATGAAAAAATGTGCATAGTCTTTAAAAATGTGTCTGAACTTTAGACAGTTCTAGGCCCTTAGGTCCTTACGTAAAATCTTACCAACATTAGACTTAGGAAGATCATCTCTAAATTCAAAGTGCTTAGGGACTTTGTACCCAGTTAAGTTCTTTTTACAAAAAGCTTTTAAATCATCTTTTGTTAACCCATCATCTTTTTTAACAACAAAGACCTTTACAACTTCACCACTTTTTTCATCTGGAACACCAATAGCAGCACATTCCAATACCATATCGTGCTGAACAACCACTTCTTCTACTTCATTAGGAAATACATTAAAGCCTGATACTAAAATCATATCTTTTTTTCTATCAACTATTTTGAAATATCCTTCTTTAGTCATAAAACCAATATCACCTGTTCTTAAAAAACCATCAGTAGTCATAATGTCAGCTGTCTCTTTTGGCCTTTGCCAATAACCTTTCATGACCTGAGGTCCCTTTATACATATCTCTCCAACCTCATCATGGGCCAAGTCCGCTCCAGCATCATCTTTGATTTGAATATGAGTAGAAGAAATAGGGAGTCCTATAAATCCATTAAAGCCATCAAGAGTCATTGGGTTTATACAAGCAGCTGGAGACGTTTCCGTTAATCCATAAGCTTCTATAAGAGGTTTTTTAGTAATCTCTTGCCATTTTTGAGCAACAACTTTTTGCACTGCCATTCCTCCACCTAGAGTTACTTTTAAATGACTAAAATCTAGTTTCTTGAATTCTTTATTATTAATAAGAGCATTAAAAAGAGTATTAACACCAGTAAAAGCACTAAATTTCCATTTACCTAATTCTTTTACAAACCCCTTAATATCTCTTGGGTTAGTAATTAGGATATTTGTGGCCCCAACAGAAGAAAATACTAAGCAGTTAGCAGTTAGAGAGAAGATATGATAAAGCGGCAATGGAGTGATCACAATCTCTTGACCATCAACAATCGCATTTTTTATCCATTCTTTAGCTTGAAGAACATTTGCAATAATATTTTTATGAGTAAGCATCGCTCCCTTAGAGACTCCAGTTGTTCCACCAGTGTATTGTAAAAATGCGATATCATCATGAGTTAAAGTTGCTTTTTCAAAATTAGAGCTATTTCCCTTTGAGAGAGCTTCTTTAAAACTAACAGCTCCTTGAATATTCCAAGCAGGAACCATTTTCTTAACATGTTTTAAAACAAAGTTTACTATCATAGATTTTGGAAATTTTAATAAATCTCCCACAGCTGTAACAACGACATGCTTTACTTCTGTCTTTTTTATAATTGCTTCTAAGTTGTGTGCTGAATTTTCAAAAATAATAATTGCTTTAGCACCCGAATCTTTAAGCTGATGCTCAAGTTCTCGAGAAGTATAAAGAGGATTAACATTAACAGCAATCATTCCAGCTTGTAGGATTCCAAATAAAGCAACGGGATATTGGAGAATATTTGGCATCATAAGAGCAACCCTATCTCCTTTTTCTAGCCCAAGACTTTGAAGATATTGTCCAAATTTATAACTTTTCTCTTTTAACTCACCGTAAGTGAGGTCTGTTCCCATATTATGAAAAGATACTTTCTCACTGAAATTTGCAAAAGAATGGTCTAAAATTTCAGTGATAGATTTATATTCATTGATATTAATCTCTCTTCTCACGCCTGCTTCGTAATGATCAGTCCAAACTTTTTCCATTCCAACACCTTTTAATATTTAAATGATAATTATTATACTATTTTGACATGAATGTCCCAGGTCCAGCAAGATAGCAAGAACCTCCTTAAATAAAAAACTCTTATCCTTAGTCACTAACTAATTACGGACCAATGCTACTCAAAACCTTCTAGAATTGATTAGAGTCTCATAATGCAATATATAGTTGTCATAAAACTAATGAATAAACTTTGTAAGTTATTAAAATTTCATAGATTCGATAAATTATAGTCTCTATGAAGTTAAAATATGAACATGTTAAAAATAATAGGTTTGTTATGTCTAATTTCTTTAAGTTCTCTAAGTGAAGTAAAACTTGGAATTCCTACTCTAGATAGACAAATTCATAAATTTTCTCTCTTGCAGGTTTATACTAATAAACTTTTCAAATCAATTGAAAAGAGTGCTCACCTAAGTATCAAAGGAAAAGATTTTTTAAAAAATCAATTGGTTGAGTTTCAAAAAAATGATTTAGACTCTCAAAGATTAATAATCCAATCCTTAATCAAAGGCCATGCTGCTTTAAATCAAGTTCAAAGAAAAATGCTTGTGCAGTATTTCTCAAATTCAAATATCAAAAAGTTGATGAAAAAAAGATCTAACCCACAGTTTGATTTAAAGTTTGAAAACTATCTTATGAAAGTAAATTTAAACAAAATCTCTCCTAAAAAAATGCAAGCTATTAATAATTTCACTAAATACTCCAATGCTCACTCGAAAAGCTTTGATTCAGAGCTTGCAAAACTTAAAAACTTATTTCTATTAAAAGATCTTTCTACAAAAAAGATAAATAAGTTGGTTTCTTACTTGAAAGATCCAGAAGTAAGTAAGCTCATTGCGACAACTCATTCAAGTTTATCTTTTTCTCAAGAGAGCTATTCTATTGTAAATACAAGATTTAAAAGAATTCAAAAGAAATCAGTTAAAAGACAATTGGCCAGTGCCAGGTAGTCATATTAAAATTGAGACCTTTGGTATTGCAAATCTTCTCTAATCGTATATAAATGATCGACTGTTAAGTGTAGACCCGTATAACTATATCCCGAAGAATCTCCTACAACACATTCAATTTCAGGATAACTTGTTACATATTCATCGATTAAATCCACACAATAATCAATATCATTATCTGAATAAACGGCTACACATTCTGATTCAATAACATCATAATGACTCACCCAAGTTGTATCGCAGATTTCGTAGGTATATGGAGATTCTACTTCCACGCCGACTTCGTAATAAACTCCCCCCTCACATGAGAACAATGAAAGAAGAAAAATACACAATAATATTAGCTTAGCCACTCTAACCTCCTAAAAATAGCCCCTATATTAGAATACGGTCAGTTTTGAGAAAAGTTTCGGTGACATTTAAGCCAAAATTGAGTCTAAATAGTTGATTTTTATAGATCTGTGATTAAAATGTAGTGATAGGAGAGAAGATATGTCACTAAAAGATGCTCTATTAAAAGCTGGCTTAAAACCTACAAAATCAGAAAATGAGAGAGACTTCAAACCTAAGCGTGAAAAGAAAAATAGTGAAAAGCACCAGTTTGCTAGAAACTATTGTGAAATATGCCAAAGTACCCAACCTGATGTTGAAAAATTTAATCATAGAAATAGATTGATAGATGCTAAATGGATTTGTGTAAATTGTGCTGACAAAAATGAAATCCATGATGATTTTAGAGTAACTGATCAAAGTGACTTTGCAGCTCAAAATAAATATAGAAGATATTATGGACCAACGAGAAATTTAAAAAAAGAAAGCAAATCAGTGACAAGTGGAAATAAAAACAATCGTTCCAATAATAGTTCGAAAAATAAAAACCCTAATCATAAGAAAAACTTTAATAGATAAGAGATAAGATTTTTTACTCTTAACCAAAGGAGCACTTTGAACATTACAAAAGATCATGTTGTAAGTATTCATTACACTTTAAAAGATTCATCAGGTAAAGAATTAGAAAGCTCTTTTGGAGATGAACCTTTAGTCTATCTTCAAGGTCATAAGAACATTATTCCTGGTCTAGAAGAAGCTCTAGAAGGCAAAGCAAAAGGTGATAAGGTCGATGTTGATATTGAACCTGATAAAGCTTATGGAAATAGAAATGAGCAATTAGTTCAAGCCGTTCCTAAGAATGAATTTCCTGATGCAGACAATATTCAAGTTGGTACACACTTTGAAATGGACTCTCCAGGAGGACCTGTTTTATTAGTTGTAAGTGAAATCCAAGATGATAAAATAGTACTAGACGGAAATCATCCAATGGCCGGAATGAAACTAAGCTTTAATGTTGAAGTTATGGATATTAGAAAAGCTACTGATGAAGAAGTGGCCCACAGACATGTTCATGGTCCAGGTGGTCATCACCATTAACGATTTATATATTCAGAATAATTCATAGGGTGAATTCGAATTTCACCCTTATCAACTTCATATATTTTATCTGCCAATCTTTCCAGAAAGTGCCTATCGTGACTAACAATCATCACAGTCCCTTTAAATTGTTGCAAGGCCTTAAGTAGTACTTCTCTAGATTTTATATCTAAATGATTTGTAGGCTCATCTAAAACTAAAAAATTATTTTTCTGAGCTAATAAGACCGCTAAAATCAAGCGTGATTTTTCACCGCCCGATAGAAACTTAACTTTTTTATCGACGTCATCGCCTCTGAATAAAAACGCAGCTAGAAGGTTTCTTAAAAATCCATCACTCGCGTTAGCCAGCGTAGATCTCACCTCATCAAAAACAGTATTTTCAGGTTTTAAAACATCAAAACTAAATTGTGAAAAGTATCCAAGTTTGGTGCTTGCTCCCAAAGTTGATGATCCAGAGCTAGGTTCAGAATGATTAGCAATAATCTTCATTAGTGTAGACTTTCCAGCTCCATTAACACCAACAACTGCTATTTTTTCTAATCTTTTAACTGTTACACTTAAATCTTTAAAGACATTTAAATCTGATCCATCAGATTTTTGATAGGTCTTAGAGAGTTCTTTTAAAACGACAACTTCATCACTACCTCTTGGAGGGGAATCAAACGAAAATTTAATTTCTGCTTGTTCAGCGGGAAGTTCTATTCTTTGAATTTTTTCAATCTTTTTAACTCTAGACTGAACTTGAGCAGCATGAGAAGCTCTTGCTTTAAATTTAGCAATAAATTCTTCTTCCTTTTTAAGCATCGCCATTTGTCTCGAATGTTGAGATTTTAACTGATCAAGTCTTAGTTCTCGCTCTTTTTCATAAAAATCATAATCACCAGAATAAGTAGTAACAGTCGAATGATTAACTTCTACAATTTTTTTGACTATATTATTCATAAAGAACCTATCGTGAGTAGTCATAAAAACTGCCCCTTCATAAGCTTTTAACCAAACTTCAAGCCAAACAATAGTTTCAAGATCTAAGTAATTTGTTGGTTCATCCATTAAAATGAGATCTGGCTTCATAACGAGGACTTTAGCTAAAGCAATTCTCATCTTCCAACCACCACTAAAGTCTTGAGTTAGTTTATGATGATCCTCAGGCATAATTCCCAGTCCAGTTAAAATCTCTTCTGCTCTTGCTTCTAGATCATACCCGCCTCTTTTTTCAAACTCTGTTTGGACATCACCCATTTTCACAAGAAGATCATTCATCTCTTGCTCTGAGATGTTTTCAAAGTCGGCCATTCTTTCTTCAAAAAGTTTCAACTGTTTTTGAAGTTCAGCAATTTTAGCGTCTCCTTCAATAACTTCTTGCAAGGCAGTTTTGCCATGCATCTCTCCTACACTTTGAGAAAAGTAGGCAATACGTAATTTTTCAGGATAAGAGATTTCACCAGAGTTTGGTTTATCTTCTCCAATAATCATTCTAAAAAATGTCGACTTACCTGCACCATTAGGTCCAACAAGACCAACTTTTTCTCCTGGATTAATTTGAAAACTTGCATTTTCATAGAGTGTTTTACCACCTAAGATTTTTGAAACATTTGAAATACTTAACATTTTAAGATCATAACAAAACTATAAGTAATAAGCACCCACTGGAAACAGATTACTCATGGTTCTTGACTGGATCATTTCTATGACCATAGAGTAATGGTCTCTTAAAACATGTAATAAGTGCTGGGAGAAAGATCAGACTTAAACTAGTGGCAACAAAAAGCCCCCACCCTAAAACTAGTGCAATTGGTTGAACGAAAGTATCAACGCCACCTACTCCATAAATCGTGGGGAGTAGACCGATAAGAGTAGATAAAGTCGTCATAATAATTGGTCTTAGCCTAGAAGCACCTGCCTTAATAACTGCCTTTTCAAAAGGCAAGCCAGATCGAATTTCATCTTGAATGAATTTTAAAAACAAGATCGAAACATTTACTACAACTCCGCTTAATCCAACGATTCCTATAATTCCCATTAAAGTTAATGATTTACCATGTAAAACTAAGGACCAAATAACACCACTTAGCCCCATTGGAATAGCAGTTAAAACTAAGAATGGATATAAAACTGAGTTAAAACTTAAACTAATAACCATAAAAATCATTAAGATCGCTAAAACATATAATCTCATTGTATCTTTTAGAGCATTCATTCTATCTTTTTCCCCACCCCCAACAGCGATATTAATTGCTTGATTTTTTTCTCGTAACTCTTTCACAAAAGGAGCGACTGCTTTATTAGCTTCCTTTCCGGTGATAACTTTATCATCTACTTCTCCAAATAAAGTTATAGTTCTTAGACCATTTAGTCGTTGGATAGAAGCAGGACCACGTTGTTCTTCTAAAGTGGCAAAAGATTTTAAGGCAACAGCAATGCCGCGACCATTTCTTACCTTAAGTTCTAAAATATCTTCAACTTTTGCTCTTGAACTATCTTGTAAGCTAAGTAAAACTTCTACTTTTTCATTGTTTTTTAAGATCTCGGTGGCCACTAAACCAGTAGTTGCCGAGAAAATTGTTTTTGAGATCTTTGATGGATTAATACCTGCGATGATTGCTTTTTTATTATCAATTCTAACTCTATAACTTAATGTATCGCCATCTAGGTCTGTTTCAACAGAATTTACACCATTTATTTTTTCTAGTTTTGATTTAATTTGATCAACGATAGATTTACCTAAATCAAAGTCTCTTGAAGTTACTTGAAATTGAATAGGTTTCCCAATCGGAGGTCCAGGCCTATCAAGAGTTATAGAGGTTTTAACTTCTTGAACTTGTGAAAAACTTTTAACAGTCTTTCTAATATTTTTTAAGACCTCTTGTTCTTTATATATAAAACCAGGATCTGAAACAAAGCTCACATTAATCATTGCTAGATTCGTTCCATTTTGACGACTTCCAGAACGTCCACCAGTTGTAACTTGTCCAAGATCTGATGTTAGAGTATCAAAAGTGCCATCACTTACTTTTAATAATTCTTTAGTTAATAGCTTTACTTTATTTTTTGTTTGCTCCAATGGAATGTTTTTTTCTAATTCAACTCTTACACTTAGTCCGTTAAGACCTTCAGATGGAAATAAACTAAATTTTTCAAATATTTTTTTTCCTTGTAATCCAGATAATCCAAATATTCCAATTAAGACAATGATCATAATCCAGCGAAATTTAATTGAGAAAGTTAAGTATTTTTTATACATTGCTTCAATCTTCTTGAAAAAGCCCTCTTTGTTTTTCTTCTTAGGTTTCATTAATTCTTCAGCATGAATCGGTAAGATACCTAATGCTTCAATTAAAGAAACAATCAGCATAGTAATAACAGTGATAGGTATTACTTTTAGAAATTGTCCCATTATTCCTTCCATCATTACGATTGGAAGGAAAGCAAAAATAGTAGTTAAAACAGATGCTATAACCGGAAGAGCTATTTCTTTGGTACCAAGGTATGCAGCTTCATGAGAGCTATAACCTTTCTCAATGTAAGAGTAAATATTTTCACAGACAACAATAGCATCATCGACCAACATACCTAATACAATAATAATACCCACTACCACTAAGGAGTTCATGGTATTTCCCATCCAAGCCAAGAGTATAATTCCCCCTAAAATGGCAATCGGAATTCCAATAGAAGTAACTGCAGCAGATCTCCAGTCTAGAAAGATCAGAAGGATTATTAACACTAAAACGAGACCAGTAACTGCGTTAGAGGTAACAATTTTTAATTTATCTCGAATTCTAATAGATTGATCTTTATATTCTTTTATAGAAAGTGACTTTGGTAGACTTATTCTATACTTATTAAGAGCAATCTTTAAATTATCTACGGCCTTCACTGAATCATAAAATGGTTTTTTTATCACAGTTAGTAACACAGATTCTTTGTCTTCAAAGAGTTTGGCATTTTGTAATTTTTTGAGATTAAATTCAACTTTTGCAATATCAGATAATAAAACTGCCTTGCCAGAGTAATTACTTCTAATAACAAAGTTTTCTAATTCCTGAAGATTATTAAAGTCTTCACCAATAGTTAGGTTTCCTACTTCGTTATCGCTTTCAAATAATCCACCAGGCTTTTGTTTTGCCCAATTTTGAAGTTGTCCCATCAACTCCTCAAGGGTCACATCTTCTTGCTCTAGCTTTTTCATATCAGCCAAGATTTTTAATTGTAAATCTGAGATACCACTTGAGCTAACACTCTGAATCCCTTTTTGATTTTTCAAAAAATCTTTTAACTTTTCAGTCTCTAGTTTAAAAGTAAAGGGATCAGCATCCCCATAGAGAGCTAAGTTTATCACTGGAATTGAACTTGCCTTAGCTTCGCTGACAACCGGGTCAGTCGAATCTGCTGGCAAGTTTCTTACTTCAGATATTTTTCTTCTAAGCTCATCAACAATGTCTTCTGGGTTAGGATATGTATCATCAATTTCAACAGAAATCGCTCCTGCACCAGTATAAGAAACAGACCTAAAATCTTTGATGCCATCTACTTCAGAGATCTTATCCTCTATTGGATCAATTATTAGCTCTTCTATATCTCCAGGAGCTGCACCTGGATAAGCAACACTAACATTTACTCTATTAAAATTAACATTGGGTCTGGCCTCTCGTTGCATATTCATCATTACGAAACCGCCAACAATCACAATTAAAATTGAGCTATAATGAATAAAGAGTTTTTGCTTTTGGAGAAATTTAATTAAATTCACGACAATAGAATATCTAATAGGATGGATATGGGGAAGAAATTATTGTTTTAATATCCCTTAACTGTACCCTCAAGTCATTTGTTTGGACTTCCCAGTAATTTGGGTCTTCAAAGTGAGAAAATGCGTTTTTAAATGAAGGGTCATCCCATCTCTTAGCAATCCAGGCTGAAAAGTGGATATAACGAAAAGCTCTCAAAACCTCAACAAGCTTTAGACTAGAATAATTAAAGCTTCTCATTGTTTCATAAGCATCTAGTAAGATATTTCTCTGCCTTGTATTTTCAGCATCCTTTCCTGGGGTTACTAACCAAATATCCTGAACAGGAGGTCCCATTAACATATCATCAAAATCAATAAAGGAAATTTCTTCATCCCTAACAATGAGGTTGCCCCAGTGGCAATCCCCATGAATTCGGATTTGTTCAGTATTAGTAAATAATGGTTCTGAAAGAGTACAAATTTCTTCTACTAAGCTCTGATAGCTGGCTTCAATATGATGGGGAATAACTTTTTGATCCAAGATAAACTTTAAATTATTTTGACCAAAGCTTGTTGGATTTATCGTAATCCTATGTTGTGCTTTTTTAATTGAACCAACGTTATGAATTCTAGCAAGTAAACGACCAGTGATTTCTAATTGTTCATCATTCATTTCTTGAGGAATTCGGCCTCCTCTTTTAGGAAACAAACAATAAAATAAATTCGTCTGCTCGTCTGTAAAGAGTGTTTTACCATTTATTTGAACTGGTGCAATAACAGGTATTTCATTTTCTTTTAAATCTAATAAAAAGTCATGCTCATCTTGAATTTGCTCTCGACTCCATCTTCCTGGTCTATAAAACTTTGCTACTAAAAACCTATCACTTGGCACCAATACATCTTCATCATCAACATCAATTTCAACCTCAAAGACTCTATTTTCCATTGAGTTTAAACTCAGGCATCTCCCGGTAACTTTATAACCTGTATTTTCAATAGCGTTTAAAATTGTTTCAGGAGTTAAATTAAAAAAGAACTGAGTTTCAGTATTTCCCCAAACATAATCAGTCATTATTAATATCCTTTGCACAACTATAAGCAGATGACCATGCCCATTGAAAGTTATATCCCCCAAGAAGTCCAGTTACATCGACGACTTCTCCAATAAAATATAATCCTTTCATTGTTTTGGATTCCATGGACTTAGAGTCTAGATCTTTTGTGGAAACTCCGCCTTTAGTCACCTCTGCTTTCTTATAGCCTTCTGTTCCTTCTGGTATAAAACTCCAAGCTTTTAACTTTTGATTAATTTTTGAAATATCTTTAAATGACGTTTCCTGAAAAGTTTTATCAAGGTTTTCAAACCAAATATCAACAAATCTTTCTGGTAAAAACTCAATTAGTGATTTTTTTATTTTCATATTAGGTTTTGTTTTCTTTAATTTCATCAGAGAATCTTCAATTTTTATGCCTGGTAGAAAGTCTATTGTCATCTCATCTCCTGGATTCCAATACAAACTAATTTTTAAAATGGCGGGACCAGAAAACCCGCGGTGGGTAAACAAGAAGTCATCAGCGATCAGTTTTTTCTTTAGCTTAATCTCAACAGGTAATGAGATTCCACTTAAATCTTTAAATCCTGAATATAAAAAAGGAACTAAGCTTGGATAATTTTGCTCGAGCTCCATCCCAAACTTATTAGCGATTCTATAGCCAATATCACTCACGCCAAGTTTAGGAAAAGATAATCCACCGGAAGCGATTACTACTTTGGTCGCTGTATAAGTTTGCTTATCAGTTTTTATTTCAAAATGATCTTGTTTAAAAGAGCATGCTCTTACTTCTACTTCTGTTTCGATCTGAGTTGATCTTTGCTTACATAACCTTAGGAGCATATTAATAATTTCAAGTGAGTTTTTTTTACAAAACATTTGTCCAAGTTTCTTTTCATAAAAATTAATTTCATGACTATCTACGAGTTCAATAAAATTACCTGAGTCATAGCTAGCCAGAGCTGATTTACTATAATGAATATTCTGAGAAACAAAGTCTTTAGATGAAACAGATAAATTAGTGAAGTTACATCTCCCACCACCTGAGATCTGTATTTTCAGACCAACCTTCTTGTTTTTTTCAAGAATTAAAACTTTTTTACCTGTTTTTATATTAGCAGCACAAAATAATCCGGCTGCTCCGGCTCCAACAATAATGGCATCATAGTGAGACATGGCCTATTATAGAACATACAATACTGGAGATCGAGGTGAATATGAATAATCCTTCAAACTTACTTAAAAGAGCTAATAATCAATGTGAGTTATGCTCAGGCTCGGATTCCTTGAGTGAATTTAGTGTCGATGATAGTTCTAAGGTTCTAATTTGCCTTGAGTGTCACCAACAAATTCATGATCAAGAAAAATTAGACCCGAATCACTTTAGATCTTTAAGCAATTCTATGTGGAGTGAGTTTCCAGCAGTTCAAGCTCTTTGCTGGAAGATATTGAATTTTTTAAAAGATCATAATTGGGCTGCAAGCCTTATCGAACAACTCTATCTGGACGAGCAAACTCAAGTAATGGCCGATCAATTAAAGGTTTTAAACTCTGAGCAATCAAGCGATATTAAGACCAAGGATTCTAATGGAGCTTCATTAAATGAAGGTGATAGTGTTACACTAATTAAAGATTTGGTTGTTAAGGGAGCTGGATTTACGGCCAAAAGAGGAACTCTTGTTAAAAACATTAGATTAACTGATAACCCTCTTCATATTGAAGGAAAAGTTAATGGTTCACAAATTGTCTTAGTAGCAAATTTTTTAAAAAAAGTAACATAAGGATAAATTATGAAATTTATATTAACACTTTTAGCTTTTAGCTCTCACCACCATCTCTATGCGCATGGAATTAGTGATCATGCTAAACAAGCAATGCTGGAGGGTGGATACTTAAAATATATATGGCTTGGAGCTGAACATATGCTTACTGGCTATGATCACCTTTTATTTTTATTTGGTGTATTATTTTTTTTAAAATCCTTTAAAGATATAGTCCAATTTATAAGTGCTTTTACCATTGGTCATTGTATTACACTCATCGGTGCAACCTTTATGGGAATCAGTGCAAATTATTATTTAGTTGATGCAATCATTGCTCTCACTGTTTGTTATAAAGGGTTTGATAATCTAGATGGATTTACTAAGCACCTTGGTTTTAAAAAATCACCTAACCTCATTGGAATGGTTTTTCTTTTTGGTTTAATTCATGGCTTTGGTCTATCAACTAGATTACAAGAATTACCAATAGGTGAAAAGGGGACTACGATGTTAATGAATATTATTTCATTTAATGTAGGTGTTGAACTTGGTCAAATTGTTGCTCTTACAATTATGATTACATTACTTGCTGGTTTTAGAAGTACTGGAGGCTTTAAAAAGTTTTCCAATATTGCAAATTCCTTTTTAATTTTTGCGGGGTTTTATTTATTTCTAATGCAAATGCATGGGTACTCTCATTCTCATGATCATACCCAAGACCACAACGAAGTAGAGCATCATAACGAGCACAATCATCAAACTGAGGAAAATTTGCAGATTTTAAAACACTCTGATCATCCAATTCCAGAAATGTTGGAAGAGCCTGAGCCAATCATGAAAGATCACCATGATCATGATCATGGTGAGCACGACCATAAACATGCACCACATGGACATAGTCATAAGCATGAAAGGTGAACTTATTGGTTCGTTAATTTTTTAATTTTAGGAAATGTAATTCTAATTTTCTCTTTAGACTCTTGAAATCTTTTTGTGATTTGTTCTTTAATATTAGGAAGGTCTGAAAAGGAGATGATAATATGAATTCTCTTCATTTCCTTATCAAAAACAAGATTAACAATATTTTTAGAGATACCTTGAAGAGCTGGAATTTCAAGTTTTACTAATGGCTCATCAGAGAATTCATTAAACTTATTATCAATGTTTTTCTTAGCAATTTTAGCAACTAATTTTTTAAAGATCTTAGAGACTTTACAATCATCATTACTTAATAAGAAGTCTTTATTTGACTCAATATGATCGATGTTAAATGTTAACTCAGGGATATCCATTTTGTTATTAGCAAATGCTAGCGTACTATAAGCTAGTAAAGGAACCTTTACTCCGTTTTTACCGCCAACAAGAGAAGTTCCAATTTTAGCAATTCCTTTTGGGGGAGAAAAACCAACACAACCAGTAATATACGGGAATTCAACTTTCTTAGAGTTATTTAAATCTAAAGAAGTCTGAGAGTATTGATCTATATGAAATTTAATATTTTCAGGTCTAAATGGCGTCTCATCAATTTTATTCCCAAACTTACTTAAGGAAAAATCAATTAATTCATTAAAAAACTCTTCACTTATACTTAGAACCATTTGCCCTTTCTTTAAATCTAAGTCATCTCCAATGAATTGATTGATTTTTTCTTGATCCCAACTATAGCCTACTTGAGAAAAATCTTTATTTGTTTTACCAAAGTCAAAATTTATTCCAGCACCAATATATTCATTATTTTCTTCGTTACCTAAGAATGAGAGTTGATCAACGCTATATTTAATACTTGAATCATCTTTACCAGTCTTAATCTTACCTGCTAATAAGATCTCTTTATTTAAAGCTCCACTTTCCTGACTCTTGGCAATTGACTCTTCTAAAGTTTTTTCAATTGGAGCAAGAATTAAATTCATAAGTTCTTTTTTTCTTGTTTGTAAGGCCTCATTTATCTCTTGGTCAGAAAAAAGTAGAGGTGCACCTTGAATTGAAAAGCCTGAAAGCCCATTTATATGAACAACTTTTTCATTATTAAATTCAAGCTCAATATTATCTCTAAGTCCTACTTTTGTTATATGCTGCATGATCTTATCAATAGATCCGCTTTCAATTTTCCCTACTACTCCATCTGGAGTCGACTTTAATGAATAAGTTAATTTTAAAGACATCGGTGCTTCATTAGATATTTTCAATACAATATCTTTTAAAGTTGCTCCTATATCAGTTAAGTAATCTGGTGAATCTGTTTCAATTATCTTTGCTTTAACTTCACGGGTGTCAAGGTAACTAGACAGGAAATTATCTACCTGTTCTTCAATAGCCTCATTGGTTTTACTACAATCATAGTTGGAATCAACTTTCTTTACTTCTCCCTCTATTTTTTTGAATGTACTTATATTTAAACATATATCATCTGCATTAACTTGGATTTTAGAAAAATCAATTCTGAGACCAACTTTTAACTCATCTCCTTTGACTGCAGTACTAAATTCCTTAACCTCAAGACCGCTCGGATCAATTTCATATGATAATTTTTTTAACTTTAAGTTTAAAAGAACTCTATTTAAAAATCTATCATCTAATTGAGTTGGTAGCTCACCTTTAGATAATTTTGCCATCTCTTGTTTTGTAAAACTTTCCAATGATCCAAAGTTTAAAAGCAGTGACCTATTTAGGGTTTCTGAAAGATTCTTTTCCATTCCTTTCATCATTAATAAAATTGGGATATCACTATTTTTTAAATCAACATTGCTTTTAAATAGGTTTGTTCCATTTTTTCGATCACTTAAAAAAGAGTAAACTTGTTCTAACAAGTAATTTCTTGCTACTTTTCCAGATTGTATCTGAAATAAGATGTGAGGAGCTTTCTCATCGCCTAAATGATTTTTAATCTCTTGAGATAAAGATGTTAATGTTAATATAATTATGATCAAAAATTTCATTTTATAGTCACTTCGTTTTTAAGAGGTATTTTATTAAATATTTTTTCAGTAAAATTTAAATCGAAATGAAAATGACCACCATTATCTAAATGGATTTCCTTAATCTCAACTGGTGATTTCTCATTGATTTTCTTTAGATCTATTGGCAAAGAAATATAAGGAACTTCTTCATTAAATAAAAACTTAATCTTTGCTTTATTCTCAATTTTTTCTAAAACTTTCTTGTAAAGACCAGGGAATTTATAAACTGTTACCTTGCCAAGAGGTAGAACACCATTAAGGTCAATCACTATGTCTCTTTCATTTAAAAGATTATGAACAAGCTTTAAAACATAAAAATCTTTAAAATTCGTATCTGAGTATTTACTTTTAAATACTTCCTTAGCACTTGGAAGGTTTATAAATAATCTATAGACTCCATCTTCTTTTTTTAATTCTATTCTGAAATCAAGAGCTAATTCTAGATCTTCATATTCTTCAAATTTCTCGGCATGATCGATACAACTTGGAATAAGGTATGCATTAATCCAATGAATCTTAGTAACGAAACTACAGAATTTATTCTTTAATCCCCAATAGCTGTTTTTAATTTGAAATTTATTTATAAGTGCTAGCTTTAAAAGTTTTTTCAATGATCTTGTTTCTACATTCAATAATAAGGATAAATCTAATGTGTTCTCATCAACCGGGTTAACAAAAATATCATGATTCTTAAGAGTTAATAATTCTCTTCCTTCTTCATCTTTTAGCAAATCAACTTTACTACTGTAATGACTTAACAGGAGGTCATCAAATTTATTAACAATACTAGTAAGTAAAGTTGCATTAAAGCTTACTTTAGAATCAGTCTTGAATGTATGTGGTACAGGTGATCCAGTAAATCGAGAACAATTTTCTTTATTTTCTAGGCTTGAATAATCACACGTAATTCTTTTTTCATCTATTTCTATTGAATTTTCTATCTCTACGCTTACGTTATTATTATGAGTACTAATTTTATTAATCTTGGGACTTATGATCAGTTCGTTAAAGCTATCTGCTATAATGTGTTCGATCTTTTTAACTTCATCTATTTTTACTTTCTTAGGGCTAAATTTTATATCAAAGACTCTTTTAAAACTAATTTTTTGTTTCTCTACAGTTTTTAATAGTTCTGGATAAGCTTTTTCTTCAATTAAATTTGCAACTTTCGAAGATAAAATCTCTTGGACTTTAGGGATTAACATCCCTTCAATTAATTTTTCTCTCATTCCTGAGTTTGTACCCTTTAAGTTATAACAATTTACATTTAACTGCTTTTTTCCAGAATCTGTAATTGCCCGGTTTTCGAATAACTCAAATCCAGAGGTATTAAAATCTACATTTAAGAGATCTTGAAAGTTATCATTTGATAGATTATCAATAATTGAGAAATCTTCAAAACTAACGACTCCAGTGCTTTCTTTATAATCAATAATAGCATTTGCTTTAAAAGCTAATTTTAAGTTTTGTCCATTAACCTTATGACCTCTCGAGACAACATTTACATGATCACTAGTTACTTTGTACTGCTCTTTTATACAAGCATCTATCTGAATTGCTTTCTTTAGTTCCAATTTTTCAGCAGTATCAAATGATTCTATACTATTAAGTCTATGAAGCTTTTCAATTAATAAGCGCTGCTTTGATACGTTTTTATCGGTAAGTGTTGCTTTATCAAGCTCTACCTTATCTATTTCTATAGAGATTTTTTTAAGATTTATTGAACCTGAGACAGGTATCTTTACTCGTGATGATCGTTGTTGAGCTTTTCCTAGATTTAAATCAAGCTTACCCATTTCAACGCTTGCATTTAAACCAGATAATACAAATCCAAGTCTAAAAGCTTCATCAAAATTGATATTTAGCATATGTTTTCCATAAACAAGTAAAAAGTCTGTTTCAGATACTTTTTCCTTATTCAAAATTTCTAAATTTACACCGAATTTTACTTCCTCTTTATCTAAAGAAAGTATCTTTTTAGTACCGAGCATATTAGTCAATGAAGCACCAAGGGCCTTTTTAAAGCCTTTTGAAGAGATTCCTACAGCAATGTCCTGAGAGTTCCCAGACATCGATAATAAGATTATTAATAGAAATTTTGCTATATTCATAGATTAATAGTTTATCGTCTTGAGAGCTTCATTCAGCTCAATCCTATCAATATTTCAAATTCTGACTATAATTTGATCATTATTGTAAAAATCTTCTTTGAGCCAACTCAATCTCTTGATTATGTTAAACTTTATCTAGTGAAAAACTTCTTTATATTAGCTCTTATCTTCTCTTGTAGTAAGAAGCAGGTCGTACGCTCAGAACCCCCTAAATACGTATCAAAAAAGACCATTACAGATATTGAAGAATTTAGAGAAACAAGTGTCTATTTACGTAAATTTGAAGACTCGAACTCATATATCAAAAGTGAAGAGCAATTACGTGATTATTTTATAAAATTTGAGGAAAAATCTTCTCAAAGTCATGCCCACTCCACTTATGAGGATTATGTCGATTCAATAATCAAATATTCTAAAAAAATCCAGGATATTACTGGAATACCTTGGAAGTTTAATAGTTGTAATATGTTTGTAGAGTCTAGATTTAATGAAAGTGAAGATAGTGCTCCTGCTCATGGAATTTCTCAAATACATAAAGTTTCTATAACTGAACAAATGAAAGACGTTAACTATGAAAGCTTAGATAAAGATGAATATAAAAGGTGTCGAGAGATTGTACCTTTATTTGGTGAAGATAATACCTATCAAAGATACCTCTCAAGGTTTGAGTGTGATCCAAATGACACCAAGGTCCTAAAAGAATGTAAGAAAGCTATAAAGTGGTGCTCTGATATTTTCAGAAAGGTTTATAGAGCAGAGAAATACACAGCTTTTGGTAAAGAATATTTCTATGATCGCAATCCTAAGACTCTTATAATTCCTTATAAATTAAACTGGAGAAAAATCATAGATAGTAGTGATATTATGCTTAATCAAATTTATCCATACTTTTATCAACATAATATTTTCCTCTCTTCTTTTCATCTTTTTTCCTTAACAACAAAGATCGATGGATATCTATATTATCGAGGTAAAAAGTTTTTTCAAAATGAATATACTCATGAAGAAATTTTAGAAAATATTGATGGTCTCATAAGTAGTGATCTTGATCGCTTTAGGGCCTTACAACTTTTAGGAGCTGCTTATAATGGTGGGAAAAGTATCATTGATGATGTTTTAATAAGTAAAAATCTCAAATCATTTGATGAGATGTACCAACAGCATTTAATAAATTTAAAGTCAAAAAAAAGTGGTCCTGAAAACAAAGCACATATGTTAAAGCTTGGAAGATGCTTACATATTAATGATGACAGAGCTCCTTATTTCTCCAAAGAAGAAAAAAATAGCTCCTTAGATTCTTTTGACTATATTTAATTTCTTTCGAATCTCACATCTCATGTACTTTTTAGATAATTGTATCTTTAAAGTTTTTTGTATTAAAACTTGTTTTGCTTCAAAGCTAAAAAAATTAAAAACATTCTCTTCTTAGTCTTGTTATCGTTGAATTTGATCCACCACTAACACCTGACTGATTATTCGAACAGTACTCGTACTCAAAAAGAGCTGGAGCATTATGAAATTCAAGCTTGGCACCAGGAGCTGAGGTTCCTGTGGCAGGATGAATTAAAAGTGTATCAAAAGCTCCTGATGGTTTAGTTTGAAGAGTTGTAGAGGTATCACCTTGTGTAAAAGTGAAATCAATATGATCTGGTTGAAAGGAAACTAATTCTTCAGAAAAACTTGTAGTTCTATCCATATCTGCAATAGTAAACTCAAGTCCCCAAATAGGTTGACTGGATTGAACTCTTTTAATTGCACATCTATCTGGAGTATGATTGACATTATAATTTCCGTTCGAGTAAGACTTAGGAATAATTTCATCTCCTGCAGGAGCTGGGTAAGAGTTTCCAACAATAGTATGGATAAGTTGCCAGCCTCCATCACTAATTTTAAGAGGTTTCTTATCAGCTGGAGCAAGGTTAATAATTGAAATTGTCGCACCATCAAGGTACGTATATCTTAGCTCTGTTGTAGAAACAACCTGAGTATTAACCACCAAGTTGCTTCTTGTATCGGTACAACTCTTAGGTAAAGTGGTGAAGTTATCTAAATTTTGAGAACTAACTAAATTTTCATCCTCGAGAACTTTAACACTGATTTTCCAATCACAAGCATTATTAAATAATTCATTACCAACAAAAGATGGATTATTGAAATCCAAAGACCTTAAACCATTGCCTACAATATTTACTAAATCCTCTTTAAAAAACTCTATCTGCTGCCCGTCTGCAAACACTGGAGCAGGAGTTATAGTATTAACTTTTGTTAAGGTATTTAAATGAGCTAATTCATTCCCTAAAAACACACCGGTTCCAACAAATGAAGTGGGACTACTTATTGTATCGCCAATATTATAAGTTAAATTTAAATTACCTGCACATGTATTTATAACGAGTTCACCTTTACCAATAGTAACAGAATCACCATTGCTTTTTTTAAGATAAAATTTATCTACGCGATCACCATTCACATTTACTGTTGACCCAGAAGAACCTCCAGATGAACCTCCGGTAAGACCGCCTCCTTTACTACCTCCACCACCTAATAGGCTTCCACCTATTCCTCCGCCTAAAGAAGGTTCTTGTGATTGGGTAAAATTGCAAATATCAGTTAAATTTAAAGCTGCATTAGGAAGTGAACTAGCCCCTCCAAGAGAGTAAGTTCCACAATTATGAGATGTATCCCAAAAAGCATAAACGGTGTAAGCTTCTTCTACATCACTTGCAACTGTGCCTGAAGAATCACTAATACTAGCACTACAAGTTACAGGAGAAGCAGGACCAAAGTCTATTCCACTTGATGAAAAGCTTCCATTAATACAAACAGTATTAACTGTATTTGCTCCACAGTTTACACTTACAGAACCATTATTGGGTTCACAAGTTCCTAATAAAGTATTATTTAAAGAATTAGGTGCACCTGAGATAGGATCTAAATCAACTCCCAAAATACTACCATCAAATAATAAAGCATTTTTATTATTACAAGAAATCAAGAGAACAAATATAAAGATATATTTCATTTTTTCCTTTTATAAAGATAACAAGCTATCGGTAAGTTATTAATTATATTAAATATTATACAAGGATTTTTTTTCAGCTAAATTTTAGAAAAATTTAATGCAAAAAGGTAATTTAATATAAGTTATGCCATATTTTTCTGGCATATTTAACGAATAATTTATTGAGCATCATCCCATTCATCACAAAACTCAGATGAGCCTGCTGGAGAACATCTCAATATAGGGTAATCTGTTGCTCGTGCTTCCCAAATAGTAGTAAAGTTCCAAGTATTTAAAGGTGCTGTAGCAGGGTTATAGAAATTAGTCCTTGTTGCTTGAGCCGAACCTCCTCGACTACCATCACAAGGTGTATCATTACAAGTTGCTCCACTCCAATACCAAACATTATTAAATACATTATTAGCATCGGCTGTTCTACCACTAAAGAAGTCAGCATCAAGACGAGGATCTAATAGATCATCACTTGCAGTAAACGAATCTTCAATTATGAACATTCCACCAGAGTTGGCCCAATATCCTAAGTAACCAGCGACTCTTGAATACCTTGAATTATCATCAACAAACGAAGTTGTATAAGTTCTACTAACTGTTTTAGTAGTATTGCTAGTTTTATATCCAATGAACCCACCTGCATAAGAAGAGTTTGCAGTGTTTGCTTCTAAGTCAAGATCTAACCTTGTATAGGAATCTTCAATAACTCCATTCGTATTTGTATACTGACCTATAAAACCACCACTATAATATCCAGCTCCATTATTTGTTCTTCCTAACCCAGGAGAAACAAATGATCTTCTAATATTAGTAGTTCCTCCTCCTTGACCAGTAACTACTGCTGCAAAACCAGCAACTTGTCTTGAGGCTTCAACTTTATCTACTCTTGCAAAGCTGTCTTCAATATTTAAAGTATTACCAGTATAGGCATATAGATATCCAGCAAATCCAGCACAACGCTCACTTCCATTGTTTGCATTATATGTACAAGTTACAGAATCAGCACTGGAATAAGACCTTAAAATATTAACCGTACCTGTTCTAGCATAAATCATTCCAGCAAATCCGCCACCATATCTCCATGTTTCAACTCCAGGTCCTATATAACGAGATTCAATAAAATCTTGAACTCCATTTACATAACCTACAAATCCTCCGACACCATAACTATTTCCAGCATTTACTTCACCTCTTGCAACATTATCTTCATAGAGTGCTCCATTTCCATTAACGTTATAAGAATAACCAACAAATCCACCAGCATAATTACCTGCTGCTGTTACACTTGATGTCGTTTCGTTACCTGTATAAACACTATCTCCGTAAGTGTATCCAGTAAATCCACCACAGTATTGTCTACAATCTTTTACATTTACTGCCGTGTAAGAATCTTCAATCGTATTTACATCTGTTAGACTTGCTCCAGTTCTTCCAACAAAACCACCTGCTTGATCCCTTGTTGGTACCATTTTTACAAAAGCATTTTGATCACTTGGATGAACTGAAGAATTTTGAATTACAGAATTAAATTGCATTAAACCTACAAATCCACCTGTATATTGTTGTATAGAACTTACTTCTTTAACTGTAGCTTTTGAATCTTTAATTAAAGATTGCCTTATCATTGAACCAACAAAACCACCTGTATAACCATTAGTCGTAGCAATAACACTCGCATCTACAACTTCTGAGTTTTCAATAATACATGCATCAGTTGCACCATTACCCATATTCCCTACAAATCCGCCAACATAATAATCACCTTCAACACTATCACCTAAGTAAGTTGAATCAATAATTGTAGATGTCCCTGACTGCCATCCTGCAAATCCACCAATACGAACAAAGTGTCCAAAAACATCTCCATGAGCTTGAGAGTTTTCAATTCTAGTATTTGCAAATTGCATTCCTACAAATCCACCAACTCTTCTTGCTCCTTCAACATCTGCTTTTGTAGAAGAATCTTTTATTAGTGATTTATCTGTTGCAACTCCTCCGAAGTATCCAACAAATCCACCAACATAATATCTACTAGTTTGAACAACCGCACCAGAGACAGTGACGCCTTCTTTTACATGACAATCACTTATTTCAATTATATCAGTTGCACTTCGACCTTGAACTGATCCAAAGGCTCCACCTGTTTGATTAGCCGCTGTTACTACAGAAATATTTCCAGAACTAGAGCAATTATGAATATCTACTACACCTGCTCCAGGAAAGGCTGCATTATAACCTATGATTCCACCAACATCGGTACAATAACCATCATTACAACTTATATTACCTTCGTTTACTAAATCTTCTAACGAGGATGGTTTATCATAACGAGCATAGCCAATGATTCCACCAATTTGAGATCCACTACCACTTATATCACCAGTATTTTTTAGTTTCTCTGTCTCTATTCCAGATACATAATGCCATCCAATAATTCCACCGGCTCTGGATGTTCCTGTATTAGTTGAAGTAACGTCTGACTCATTTAAAACATCATGGATTTCTAAATCTGATCCAGATGTTACATATCCGATAACTCCACCACAAGTATGATTACAAGTTAGAGTTGAAGTACCTACAACTTTAATATTATCAATATCAACAAGTCCTGGATAAATTAAATTAACTAACGATCCACAGCTTGTACTACAAGTAATAGCTGAATCTCTAATTGTTAAATCATAGATTTCAGCATCTCGAGCATAACCAAACACTCCACCTGTCGTTGAACTGAAGTTTTGAATTTCTTTATTATTACCATTAAAGTTACCATTAAATACATTTGCACCAGTATTAGTTCCAATTTGCTTAGCAGCAATCCCATTCATATCTATGTCATGACATAGAATGAAAAATTTATTTGCAGACCAATCAGTACTTGTATTAGCAAGGTGATCTAATTGAATCGGATTTCCAATTTCAAAAGCTGTTGTTAAGGAAGCTCCATCTCCAAAGTCATCATAACGAGTTGCTGTACTAAAATCATGACCACATTGTTCATCACTTGTAGGAGTTAAACTTGCACTGAGTACATCACCAACAGTTGTTGGGTCAGTTTGATCACTAATTGCTGCAGTAGTTGTATTGGTTATCAAATCACCTGCACTAGTATCATCTACTTTACAACCAAGAGCTAATTGAACAGCACCTCCAGAAATAACACTTGGAATTGACCAAAGTCCAGTTCCTGAAGTATATGTTCCAAAGATTGTAAAATGATTTGCATAAGTCGTTTGACTTGGACATAAGTCTGTTAGCTCAACATTTGTTGCTTCAGATGGTCCATTATTTGTAATCGAAATATAAAAATAAACTGTATCACCAACAGTTGGTGAAGCATTATCTACAATTTTATTAGTTACAAGGTCTGCATTATCTCCAACATTAATATCTTCAGTTAAATCATCTCCAGCTGTGCTTGGGTCTGTAGTATTTGTTGAGGTTGGTACTGTCGCTGTATTTGTAATTAAAGTTCCTGCTGTACCAGCATCTACTCTACAACTTAGCTCTAAAGTAGCGATAGCTGCGTTTACCAAATCTCCAGCTTCCCACACTCCACTAGTTCCTGAGTAAATTCCCTGAGTTGTTGTACTACTTGAATAGGTTGTTCCAGCTGGACAAGTATCAGTTAAGTTAACTCCACTTGCCCCCGCTGGACCATTATTAGTAATTGTAATTGTAAACTTAACAATATCACCCTCATCAGGAGTAGCATTATCTACAACTTTAGTTGTTACAAGATCAGCAACTGCTACAACTGTAACACTAGCAGTTCCTATATTATTAGTTGTTACTGTATCTCCGTTATCAAGAGTAAAGTTACTTGTTTCATTTATAATTGTTTGACCTGCTGTCCCGGCATCTACCGAACATGTTAGTCCAAGTGTAGCTGAAGCTGTGTTAGCTAAAGTTCCTACTGTCCAAATACCTGTTGCTGAGACATAACTTCCAACACTTGGAGCGTCACTTACATAAGTTGTACCAGCTGGACATAAATCCTTAAGACTTATATTTATCCCATCTAATGGTCCATTGTTTAAAGCTGTAATTGTCCAAACTATATTTGATCCTTCTGTTGGAGCCGCGTTATCTACAACCTTACTAATTTCTATATCTGTAGCAATAGATCCACCATCAACAAAAACTTCCGCATCAGCTCTATCATTACTAGCATCTATATCTGTTTGATCAAAACTTATACTAGCAGTAGTAATTATATTTCTTATGAAATCACCGGCCGTTGCTGAATTAATTGTACAAACTAAATCTAAACTAGCACTGCCACTTACTGCAAGTGATCCAATCGCCCATAAACCTGTTCCAGAGGTGTAAGTTCCAACACCTGCAACGTGACTTGAATACGTTGAACCTGTTGGACAAAGATCTGTTACTTCAACAGTTGTAGCCGCTGCTGGTCCTTCATTAGTCACAACGATTTCAAAAGTTACATTTGCACCTTCATTAACATTTACTGAATCTAGACCATTGACAGTTTTAACTACTGATAAATCTGTATCATCTCCAACATTAACATTAGCGCTTGATCCATCATTACCAGCGTTACCATCTGTTTGATCAAGAGATATATTTGCAGTTGTAATTGTATTAGTAATTGTAGTTGCTGCTGCGGCTGCATCAGCAACACATCTTAGGGTTAATACTTCATTAGACCCTGAGTTTAATGTACCTATCGCCCATG
>CALIJZ010000093.1 GCA_938017795.1 uncultured Bacteriovoracaceae bacterium | reverse complement strand
TAAATTCTATAGATTAATAAACAGCTTAAAATGTAACAGAGCGTAAAGAAGGCTAAGGTTCGGAATTTAAGTGTGATGGTCTTTTAGATGATGGTGAAGCTATTGAGATGGAAGTGAGTCTTAATAAAGCTGGTATCGGTGCTTGGAAAAAGTATGATCTTGAGTTTCATACTTATAAAACAGATCTCTCTTTCTATCAATTAAATGGATATGAAAGAATAAGCCCTAACTTTAATAACGGTAAACAATATTTAAATGGCTATAATATGCAGTCTAAAAAGTCTGGTAATAATTATTCTATCAGAATAAAAGATTATTTCTCACAAATAACAACTTTATTAAAGTTTGGATTAATTGCAGATATAAATATAAACCTAGAATTTTTAAAATCTGGAAATACTTTAAAGATTAACGTGGATTCTATTGAAGGTAAGAACAAAGCCAAAAGTAGTGCGATGTTTTTTTGTAATAAAACAAGTGCTCTTCCAAAGTTTTCGAAATTTTAAAGATTATTGAACTAATTAAACAAACTTGGAGATATAATGAGAAAAATTATTTTAACGACATTATTATTAGCATCATTTGTAGCTAGTGCTTAATAAGATCTTTAGTTAGCCTCTTGTAAATACAGGTGAAAATTCAGTAGATAAAGATTTGTTATACTTATAACCATCTGTATTAAACTTTAATATCCCTTGTGGGGAATCTATTTGATGATCAATAATATAACGACTCATCATACCACGAGCTTTCTTAGCAAAAAAACCGACCATTTTAAATTCAGCCCCTTTTTTTTCTTTGAAAGCAGGTGTAATAACTTGAGCATCAATCTTTTTGAGATCAATCGCACTGAAATACTCTTTACTAGCCAGATTGATTAAATGTTTTTCTTTTTTTAACAGAGAGTTTAATTGAGATGTTATTGAATCTTTCCAGAACTCATAAAGATTTTTATTTTTCCCATAAGCTAACTTTGTTCCCATCTCCAAGCGATAGGGTTGGACTAAATCAAGTGGACAAACTAATCCATAAAGGCCTGATAAGATTCGAAGATGCTTTTGGGCATAATTAATTTCTTTAGTGTTCATTGTCTCAGGATCAAGACCTACATAGGTGTCACCTTTAAAAGCAAACATGGCTTGCTTTGCATTTTTTAGATTAAAAGGAGTTTTGAAATTTCTGTATCTTTGCATATTGAGATCAGTAAGTTTGTCACTTAGCTTCATAAGACTTGATATTTTTTTAGCATCAAGTTTTCTTAATTCTTTAATAAGTTGCTTTGATTTATCGATTTCAGCAAGATGAGTGAATTTTTTAGTTGGGGCTGAAATTTCAAAGTCTAATTTCTTAGCAGGTGATACAACAATAAGCATAGAGGGCTCCTTGAGGCTCAATTTAGCAAATAGAGTCGAATTTGAGAAGCTGAGCTAAATAGATAACCGTGAGGTTTTTCTTTTGAAGAGATGAGCCATATAATGAGCTCAAGTAAAAATTAGCAAACGAATGCAAAATTCGAATGAATTTAACTAAATATAAAAGGAATTTAAAATGGCAGAATTAAAAGGTCTTAAAAAACCAGTTCAACTTCAAGATGAACTAGCGAGTATGTTAGGAGCGAAAGAACTTCCTAGAACTGAGATTACAAAAAAATTGTGGGAATACATTAAAGAAAATGGTCTCCAAACGAAAACTGAAAACGGTAAACCTGAAAATGCTGGTAAGTTTATAGTTGCTGATTCTACTCTTTTGCCTATTTTCAAAAAAACTAAATCAACTAGTAAGTCCGGGAATTTAACTGATCTTACTAAAATGAAAGAAGGCGAGACTATTAATATGATGCAAATGGCAGCAGTTGTTGGTGCCAACATCGTTAAATAGTTTAAAATTCTCAAATATATGTCGTGTCAGTTAAATTAGTAAATCAATTAAAAGATAGCGGCTGGGATAAGATGGATCATCTTGGTAATCCATTCTTATCCTATGAGTTTTTCCAAACATTAGAAGACAGTGGTTCAATTGGAGGTTCTACTGGTTGGAAACCAGTCTATATAACTGATCCTGGTAAATCATCTCTTTATACATTTGTTAAAAATCATAGTTACGGTGAATATATTTTTGATTGGCAATGGGCCAATTTTTATCATCAGTATAACATCTCTTATTATCCTAAACTAACATCGATGATTCCCTTTACCTCTGCCACAACACCTCACTTCCTCGGTAGACGTTGTCCTGATGTGATGCAAGCTTATGAACAATACTACGAAGGGAATAATTTTTCATCTTCTCACTTTCTTTTTTTAAGACCTGATGAGATAGATTTTTTTAAGTCTTATGACTACCTCATACGTGATAGTTTTCAATATCACTTCGTAAATAATGGATATGAAAACTTCGAACAATTCTTAAATGAAGTGAAAAATAAGAAAGCAAAACAAATCAGAAAAGAGCGTAGTTTTCCAGAAGATATAAGTTTTAAAAAAATAAGCGCAGAACATTTAACTCAAGAGCATGCCAAAGAGATGTATGATTTTTATCAAACCACTATTGATAACAAAGGAGCAATCTCATATCTAACTAAATCATTCTTTTTAAATATTTTTGATCGTTTGAAAAATAATATTTGTTATATTCAAGCTAGCCGAAATGGTAAAGCAATTGCGGGAGCTTTGTATTTCTTTAGTAATGAGCGCTTATATGGTCGATATTGGGGATCTAAAGAAAAGGTTGCGAATTTACATTTTGAATTATGCTATTATCAGGGAATTGAATTTTGTATAAAGAAAGGCTTTTTAGTATTTGAAGCAGGGGCTCAGGGTGAGCATAAAATTAGTAGGGGATTTAGGCCAGTAAAAACGTATAGTGCTCATAAATTTAAACATCCAGATTTCCATCAAGCGATTAAGAAATTTATTATACAAGAAAGAGATCATATAGATGTGATGATGGCTGAGTTAAGTCTAAGATTACCATTTAAGAGAGATTAACGTCTTTCCCAATAGGGCGAGTTTCCTAGCTCTTCCATAGGGTCTAATCCTAACCTAACAACATTGCTCCATTCATAGTTCAAATACCTTTTTCGATGATCTTTTAATTTTGTATTTTGAACCTCTTCAGGATTTAGGCAATCATTAGATGGGACATATGTATCTGAGTGACAAACGGCTAATTTAGCATCTTCAAGGTTTGGAACCTGTTTTAAGACCCATTCTTCTAGAGGTAGGGGTTTATAAGCATCTAATGCAGGATCTAGAACAAAAACATCTTTACCAATTCTAAAGGTTGGAACGACATGATACCACCATGATACAGAGCCAGTTGAAGAAAAAGGTGTTTTAACTTTTAGATTACCAAAAATAAAGATTTTCTTAGTCGGAAAGTTCCAAACCTCAAGTTTATCCTTCATATACTCTGCTCTCATGAAACATCCATCATGGGGATATAACCAGCTAAGTCTTCTTCGTTTCGGGAATGTAAATTCAGGGATAAAATATTTTGAATCTCTTGTTTTCTGAAAAGCCAGCAAAGCTCTTTCATAATTTTCATTCCATTGTGGAATACTTGAAATGTCTAAATCTTTATAATGAGTTGCAACCTCAGTTGGCGGTGCAAAGAAAGATAATTCAATATTTTTGAATTTTTCAAGGGTGTAAAGCTTTTTTACATAGTCGACGTATGACCTATTGTTTTTACGTTTTGCTGGGATAAATGAATCTTGAGCTAAAGAATTAATTCCAAAAGAAACGATCAATATCAATAAAATTTTGAACATTTTAAATCCTGTTTAAAGTTAAAAAGCTAAATATAAAAATAACAAATGAATAAGAGTATATCAACTATCAATACAATTAATAATTGCAATATACATCATAGCTTCAACAATCGGACAAAACCTTGGGCCTAAGCATGGGTCGTGACGTCCATGAACTTCGAGATCAACACTTTGTAGGTTTTTATTTATTGTCATCTGTTTTTTAGAAATTGAAGAAGGTGGTTTCAGAGTTATATTTATTAAAATATTTTCACCTGTTGAAATTCCACCCAATATTCCACCATGATTATTACTTTCAAAACTAACCTGATCATTATCACTATTCATTTGATCATTGTGATCGCTACCTTTCATAGAGCTTGCATTAACTCCTGAACCAAATTCAACTGCACAGACTGCCGGCAATGAAAAGATACTATAAGATAATAATGCTTTTAATGAACCATAAAATGGCATGCCCAGTCCACTTGGAATATTTTTAATGATAACACTCACTTTCGATCCTAGAGAGTCACCTTTATTTCTTGCACCTAAAATAGTTTCTTTCATTTCTTTAGCGATGCTTTGAGGAGCATTAATCTGCTGGTCAATGTCTTCATGAATATCAAAAGGCTCAGGAAAAATTACTGGACCAATTTGATTTACAAAAGCTTTAACTTCGAGAGAAATATTTTTTTGAATAAGAATTTTTTTAGCTATAACAGCCCCAAGTACTCGTGATATGGTTTGCCTAGCACTTGAGCGACCTCCACCCCGATGATCTCTGTGAGCAAACTTTAGATGGTAAGAGTAATCAGCATGACCAGGTCTAAAAGTATGTTCTAAATGAGAATAATCTTTAGAGTTTTGATTTAAATTATTAACTAAAATAGCAATAGGTGCACCTGTTGTTTTTCCTTCGAAGACTCCAGCTAATATTATCGGTGCATCCTTTTCATCTCTTGGGCTTACATAATTAGATTTACCAGGCCGCCTTCTATTGAGATCTTTTTTGAAATCTTCTGTACTTAGTTCAATTCCAGAAGGACATCCTTCTATGATAGTTACGTAGCCAGGACCATGAGACTCACCTGCATCAGTGATAATAAATTTTGAGCCGAAACTATTGCTTGGAAACATAGTCTTTTAAATACGCTAATATTTCCTTTTTCTCAAACTCTTTAACAACTAATTGCTCTTCTAATAGAATAAATCTAGTCTTATTTAGATTTTTCTTATCATATCCCATTGCAGTAATGATTTTGTTAATTGATTTTTGATCAATTTTCTTTTTAATTGGTAAGTCATCTCTTTGTTTATCAGTAAGGAAGAGATTAAAGTCACATCCACGAAAGACGGCCTCGCCATGAGTCCACTTTGTTGAGCCCTCAACCTTTTCAAGAGCGTGAGCAAGCGTATGACCAAAATTTAAAAACACTCTTTTATCATTTTTATCGAAGAAATCTTTTTTATAAAAGCTTGCCTTTATTTTTTGTAATTTTTTTATTCTTGATAGACTTATATATTCATCATATGTGTGCTTTGAAATAATTGAGTACTTATATTCTTCTCCCTTCCCGGAGAGGATTTGCTTCTTGGGTAGGGTTGTTAAAAATTGTAAATCAACTAATGTAGCATGAGGCTCATAGAAACTACCGAGAAGGTTTTTATAATCTTTAAGATTGATTGCTGTCTTGCCACCATAGGCACTATCAATTTGAGATAAGTATGTGGTCGGGATATTAATCCATCGAACACCACGCATATAAATAGATGCGAGAAACCCTATAGAGTCACCAATTGAACCTCCTCCAATACTGACAATAGTACTCGAGCGATTAATATTGAGTTTTAATAACTTTAGGGCCAATTGCTCAATTGATTCAAAGTTTTTTAGTTTCTCTGAAGCTGAAACGGTAATTGTTTTTTCTTTTTTGAAAAAGAGTGGGTGTAGCTTCTTTAGCTTAGAATCGATAATGAAAATGACATTATCATCGATTAAACTCTGAAGTTTTTTATAGCAATCTTCATGTTCGTTGAAGAAATATATCTTATTCAAAAATTATCTCCTTTAATTCTTTGATGTTCTTATGCAGGTCTTGATTTCCATCGATGATGTATTCACTTTTTAAATATTGATCTTGTCTTTTGTCATATAGTTCTTCTGCGTTTTTAAAAAGAGGTCTTGAGTTTTTTTCATATTCATTCATTCTATTTAAAATAATATTCAAATCAACTTTTAGATAAATGAGTTTGTAAGATTTTTGAATATACTCAAATGTCTTAGGTGATTCAAGCGATCCGCCACCTAGAAAGACTAAATGAGGGCCTAGATTTTCAAGTAGTTTTAGCGTTTGGAACTCAAGACTTCTAAATGAGTCCTCTCCAGTATTTTCAATATACCTCTTTATAGATCCTACTTCTTTGTAAATAAGTTGATCCAAATCAAAAGAGGTAACTTCGTTTTTTATTTCTTCAAAGAGAGTGCTTTTACCAGCACCCATGAATCCAGTAATAGCAAAATTATTTTTTAATTTCATTATATATTTCTTTTTTTATGTTTTGCTCATCTACATAATCTATACCAAACCAGATAGAGAAGTTTTTCATTGCCTGCCAAATAAGCATTGATAATCCATTAACAGGTGATTCAAGGTTGCGATGATAGTTTAAATCAAATTGATTCTTATGATCGATTTCAATAGGAGTTGAGTTAATAATAAAATCATATGTATCAGGTTTAAACTGCTCAAGTAAATGAAAGTTCGTATCAGGATAAAGCTTTGATTTATCTGTTCTATTGTAAATGCAGTAGTTCTTGCCCTGTAAAGTTTCAATGATTGAGCTCGTAACATCACCAGCACCGATAATGGCAATAGAGAAAGAATCTAGATCAATTGATTCTAAGGTTTTCTCTATTCCATATACATCTGTGTTGTCGGCAATTTTTTTTATATTGTCATAGCAATTAGCATATCCCGTTTTTTTAGCTATCTGTGTACACTGAAAAATTGAGCTGATTTTATTAAATGTCTTTTTCTTAAATGGATTTGTTACATTGAAACCTTCTAGTAAATGAAAGTCATATTCTAGTGGATCTAGATTAAAGCAATGATACTTTAACTCGGCCTTATAATGGCTTGATAAGACTTCATAAATCTGTGGAGATAAACTTTGACTCGTTTTATCACCAAATAGGGCAAAGGTATTCACCCTTAGAAAATACCCTTTTTTTTATTATCTTGAAATGTTAGATTGTGAGTCCATGGAAAATAGACCATTTATTATTGCTGGACCTTGCTCTGCTGAGAGTAGAGAGCAGATTTTTGAAGTAGCTGATTGTTTAGTTAAGCTTGGAGTAAAAGATATGCGTGCCGGGCTTTGGAAACCTAGGTCTCGACCAAATAGCTTCGAAGGAGTTGGTAGTGAGGGTGTAAAATGGTTAAGTGAAGTTAGATCAAAGGGTATTAATCCTTATACTGAAGTTATTTTACCAGAGCATGTTCAGATATGTTTAGAGCATGAAATTGATCACTTATGGTTAGGTGCTCGAACTACAACTAATCCATTCTTAGTAGATCAATTAGCCAGAGAAATGAAAAATAAGGCTAAGGTTGTTTTGGTTAAAAACCCTATCGCTCCTGATCTGAAACTTTGGCTTGGAGCTATAGAGAGAGTTCAAAAACATAATCCGGATGCTTTGGTCATGGCCTTACATAGAGGATTTAGTACTTACTCGTCTGGGAAATTTAGAAATGATCCACTCTGGGATATTGTTTTTCACTTAAGAGAGTTAAGGCCTGATTTAACAATTTTGTCTGATCCAAGTCATATTGCAGGAAAAGCAAATCTAATAAAGAATGTTTCACAAGTCGCTTTGGACTTGGGAATAAAAGGATTATTTTTAGAAATTCACCCAGACCCTGTCAATGCTCTGAGTGATGCTAGTCAACAACTTGATTTAAAAGAGTTTTCAGATCTTTTAGAAAATTTAAGTGTTAAGACTTCCATCAAAAGTGGAAACTTTAAAGACTTAGATATGTTAAGAAGCCAAATTGATCAAATAGATCTTCAGCTTATAAAGATTTTAAAAAATAGAACAGAAATCATTAATCAAATTTCAAAATTTAAGAAAGAAAATTGTTTACAGATATTTTCTTATGAAAGGTATACTCAATCTTTAAAAGATAGAGTTGAGCTAGGGAAAAAATATGATCTTGATTCTAAGGTTATTGAAGACATCTATCGATTAATTCACTCGTATAGTATCGATTTACAAAGCTAAATAACTTTAACTGCTGCGGCGCGACGTATTAAAATGTTTGTATTGATCATATAGATTCTACCAATTCTCAATATTTATCTAGTAATTTTTGATGATAATGCTAAAGATGTCATGATGAAGTTTATCTTTATATCCTCATTTATTTTATCAATATCGGCTTGGACTCAAGTTTCAAGAATTTCTATTCTATCCGACAATCCTCCAGCAAATGATTTAATTCTTAAAGGGGAAGTCATTTCCAGTAAACAGGCTAAAAGTCTATCTAAAACATTTGATCTATCAGAGCTTAATCCTAAAGAAAATGGAACTTGGCTCTCAAAAAAATTAAAAATTAAAAAAAGTTCGCTTACTCCTGTAAAGAGTGTTGAATTTTTAGGCCATCTTACTTCGATTAATTTATTCAGATTCTCTGCAGTCAGCGATGATGGAGAATTAAGAACGTATTATTTAGATAAGTTACTCCATACAACAATCTTAAGAAAAAACTTTCTAACAAAACTTGGATATGTTTTCCCAGAAATGGCTCATCAAAAAAAGCTTATAGTAAATTTTTCATCAGAACTTCAAAAAGAAAAATTCAAAAAAAAAATAAGACTCGATACACAAGCAGCTTCAACAAGATGGATTGTGAAAGATCAAGAAACTGCAACTTCATTAACTCTGAGAGATTTAGCCCAAATTGAGTTAACTGGTAAGGACCTTCCAAATGTATTATGGGGAGTTCCCCCGCAAGACCCGGATGATCCAAGTCGAGGAGTTTTAAGAAGTAGAACTCAAAGAGCAGTAGTACTTGCTTATTCAATTTTAGATTTAAAAGAAAGTGCGAATAAATTTCATTGGCATGTTTGCAGAGAGGCTGAAGGTGCCATCGAATTGCCACATTTTTATGAATTTAATAATTTTCAATCGACAGATTATTCTGATCTTCAATGGATTGGGCGAAAAATTAAATCGTTAAATAGAGCAGATATTAAAGAGATTGTTCAAAAAACGGCCATGCCTCTTGCGGTTCAAGGTATTATTTATCACAAGCTCTTATCTCGAATCCAAAGTGCTTTAAAATGTGTTGGCTTATTAGATTCTGCTACAAAGAAAAAGTTTGCCTTCAAAGAACAACCCAGTGCTACTCCCTATCTAATTAAAGGTAAAATTATAAAAGAAAAATGGTATGACGAAGGTTATGCAACAAATTTTGCAAGCCCAGTTCAATCTGGACCATTCAGTGAAACTAAATGGTACCTCTATGCTTTAGGACAGTCTTTAGCCATTGATAATATTATAGGGCTTTTTAATAATCAACTTCAGGCTTTTGATCCCAATGATGCTAAGGTTAAGAAGATTGAAGAAGTCTTTGAATTTAACCGAGAACAATTTGTTCAAAGTGGTGATACTAAGTTTCTAACCGAATTTCCCGTATCGACTTGGAGATCTCCTGTCTTAGGGGGAGATCTAATTGTTTCTCGAGATGTAGTAGTTGGTAATTATTTAGGAACTGATAATCTTGTTCAAGTTGCAGATACGTTTGGTTTTGCAATTAGACCAGGAATGATAACTGGTCTTGAATTTCTAAAAAATGTTAACAATACAGTATTTAGAGGAGGCGTTAATTATATTAAGACTTGGACACATATAAAACCTCTTACCTCTATAAAAACTGTCTTTGAACAAAATTATAAAAATATAGTGGTACCACTTTTTAAGAAAGATATTTCTAAAACATTAGAAAAAGTTAAAGAAATCAATGATCATGACACAATTGAGAAATTGCAGAAGAAATTATTGGATCCGAAAGCAGAGAATATTGATGAAATTACTGGTCAAATAGAGAGCAAACAAGAAGAAATCAATAAGGTTTTTAAAGAATTTTCTTCACAATTAGGAAATGGCGAAAGTCTTTTAATTACTGAAAGGATAGTTCCATATTTAGGAGGACAAACAGTAGTTCCTTTAGGGCCATCAAATTTTTCTTTGAGAGTTGGATTACAAGCTCAGCACATAGGATTGAAAAGAACTCAGATTTACAGAAAAGATGCTAACACTATTCAGATTTATGAAGATAAAGGCAATGGTTTCGGGATGACATTTTCTCTAGAACTTAGAAACTTAATCCCAATTTTGCGCTTTGAGCAAGAATCAAGGTGGGGGAACTTTGGAATTAAACTGTATACATTGGACCTCAATGCTTCGCTAGATGAAAACCCTGACATTTACCAAAATCTTCTTGTTTTAAATGATGTTGTAAAATCAAATAATACAGAAGTCTTAGAAGAAGTTGCTCCGCCAATTAAGCTCAAGGCAAAATTTTCAGATAAGTATAATAGAACTTCAATTTTATTTTGGAAGAGACAACGTTTTCGTGGGTTTACAGATTACTCGATTGATACACCAAGTGGTTTGAATGGAAAGTTTTGTACTTATTATGATTCAATAAATAATGGTTTTAACTATGAATCGTTTTTAAAAGAGATAATTAACTTTCAGCTTAGTGAAAGAAGTGAAAATATCACGTGGGCTAATAATGTATGGCAAAATCCTGATGATTCAATTTTAGGAGCAAAGCAATTAAAAGATATAACTTATGAAGCACAAATAAAGAATGATAAAATTCAAAAAGAATTCCTAGATTTTAAGATTGGATACGCGGGTTGGTCAAAGTCTGAGAAGAAAATCATCAAAGCTGTCAAAAAAATAAATAAAAAATTCTCAAAAAATCTTTTTGACGTTAAATCTCTTAAGAAAATTGGAACTCATCAGCTTTATGATATTTCCGCTCATATCATTCTTTATGATCAAGCCATTAAAAATTTAAAGAAAATAACCCCAGATGCTTTAATTAGAATAGCTTATCCATTAGAGAAAAAGAAGTTTGATAGATGTAAAAAATATATGACTCTTCGAACCTTAAAAGATGGAAAGAAAATTCCTACATGTGGATTACTTGGAAAAGCAATTAGATTAAAGAAAAAATGTGATAGCATCGAGAATATATCCAGTAATTCTAAAGAAATAAGTAAGTGTTATCCAAAGTTTTTTAAAGCACTCTATGAGGATCTTGAAATTAAAAGTCTTTTAACTTTGATTGGTAAAGAAAATACTTTCATTCAGGGAACTATTGATGGTTTTAGAACAAAATCAGAGGTTTTAAGAGAAACCATTTATTCCAATAGCTTCGGTGAAAGGCATCCAAAATACCCTTACGGAATATTAAATAATATACAAAAAAGAGTGGGTCTTAATAACGGTGAGTTTACAGGTCAGTGGTTAAGGGAGATGCCATGAAGTATATTTTCATTATCTTAACTTGTGCCTTATTAGCTAACGCAAATCCATTTTTTAAAAATCAATGGGGTTTAGTCAACTCATCTCAGAAGTATATTAAAATTATTGGAGAACTTGAAAAAACTGAAGTTAAAGGTATTAAAGGAATTGATATAAATTGGAAAAAACCCAATCTTAAGAAGAAACCAATTATTGCGATCATAGATACAGGTTTAGATATTTATCATCCTGAATTTAAAGATAAGATTTGGAAAAATCCTGAATTTTCTAAAGAATTTGATTATGCTCCAGAGTTAAGCCTAGGTAAAAATTTTTTAGTTGGAGATTATAAGAAAAAAATTCAATTTAGATTAGATAAAGATGATCAATGTAAAAAAGATAAAATCGCTTGTGTTAAACAACTAGCTAAATCCACTTTTAATGTTATGGATGATAAAGGCCATGGTACTCATGTAAGCGGTATTGCTGCAGCAAGAGATGATGATCAAGGAATAGTTGGAGTGAGCCCAGATGCTTTAATAATGCCTCTAAAGGTTATAGATAATGATGTCAGTGGTTATTTTCATAATGGCCAATCGATGGTTGATATCTTTGCTAAGGCAATAGAATTTGCAGTAAAAAATAAAGCTGATGTTATTAATATGAGTGTTGGTTTTCCTAGTATAGTACTCACTGAAAGATTTAAGAAGGCCATTAAGCTTGCAAGTGATAAAAATATTCCAATTGTTGTAGCGGCAGGAAATAATAATAAGGAAATAGCTGTTTATCCGTGTAGTTTTGAATCAGTTATTTGTGTTGGAGCAATTGATCACGAAGGAAAGATTCCAAATTTTTCAAACTTTGGTCATAAGGTTGATATTTTAGCTCCAGGTGAGAATATTTTAAGTACTTATCCATTGGAGATTGAATCAGAACTTTTACGTATCCAGGGATATGAATATATTAAAGGATCATCACAAGCAGCTCCTTTTGTCACTGGTGTTGTTGCTAATATTAAAGGAACATATCCTGATATTAGTTTAAAAGATTTAAAAAATAGATTATTTTCAAACACCAAAGATATCTTCGAAAAACAAAAACATTCTATGTTTGGACTAATTGATCAAGAGAAATCCTTAACAAAAATTCAAAAATCTATAGTTGTACCAGAGTTTAAAGGAAGAGATAAAATTGAAATAGATTCAAATCGAGAATTTACCTACGATTTAAAGTTAAAGAACTTAGGACTTCCAGGAGAGGTTAAACTGAAGTTAAGATCAGAACTTATAAAATTTAATAAAAGTCAATTTGTAAAATTCATCAATGATGAACTAGTTATTTCGATAAATGGTAAGGTTGAAGATCTTGAAATTGATTTTAATATCCCAGTAATTATAGAGTTGAGCATGGGAGAATTCATAAAGAAATTTCAAATTAACTTGAATGCGACTAAAAAAATAAGTTTAGAAACACTTGATAGAATTGAAATCCCTGAACAGAATTTATCAAATGTTTTACTCTTTAGAAGAGGAAAGAAAACTTCACTCTTGCGATATATCCAACCTTTTGAAGGGAGTATGGATAATATTGAATATTATTATTTAGATAGATCAAAAAAAGAAAAAATTCATTTAAATGTTTTAATTCATTCTCAAGGTGAATTAAAAAAATTTGAGTTAATTTATCCTAGGGAAGAAAAAATAAATCATATTGTAAAAGGGGATTATAACCTTGATGGAAAATCTGATTATCTTGTAATTACAAGAAAAGTTAAAAATCCAGATCGTTCAAATAAGCAAAGAGCATTATATACTTATAATCTATATTTCTATCAATCAGACTTTACAAAGCTCTATCCCGAAAATCTATATCATTGGACATATACAGATAATTTCGCAGTTCTAGATTCAAGCCAGGGACTTTTACCTTTTAAGAATAGACAGTCAAAAGTAAATTGGATCAAGCACTCTCATCCATTACTTGGAAACATTATGCTGCCAATTATTAAGAGAGTAGGTGTTAGGTTAAATATAGATAATGGAGATGATTTATTTGACTTTGATCTCTTCCAAAAAGCTAATAGATATTATGTTCTTATTCCAAATGAGTTACGAGTATTAGAGCCAAGGGTTTTTAAATCATTTGAATTTGAACAAACACTTCAAAAATCTTTAGGAGTCAGTGATAGTACAAGAATTAGGTTCTTATCAATTATAAGTTCAACTCAAGGAGCAATCAGTTTTATCGCTCAAGTTGAAGTAGGGAGAGAGAGCAAATATTATTTGGTTAATTTTAATGAGTTTGGAAAGTATACGATAAGTTCTGAAATTCTAACCGGAGTGAGTTTTTTAGAAAAATCAGTAACACTTAATTTACAAAAACATCAAAACGAATCACTACTATTTAGATTAGTCGATCAAAGTCTAGGAAGTATTAATATTGTGTCTGACACAGGGGAATTAATCGAGTCTAAAGACTTACCATCTAAAGGATGGGATGATCCGATTATTAGTCATCTAGGTAGCTATAAGTTTAATGAGCAATCAAGCGTTTTTCTAGAATCAAGATATTGGATGCATTTATTTTCTGGTGATCAACATTTTACTCTTCCAATTAATAGAGAGAGTTCATTTCCGGGAGTTTTTTTCAAGGAAACTATGGAAGTGATAGAGACATCTATCAAGGGAGTTCTAACTCCTTCTTTATTTGTTAATTCTACACTTCTATATGGTGATCAACTCTATAGTTCAGTGAAAATTGGTGATGAATTTATAAGACCTATCAATTTTAGCGTAAGTGTCCCTGAAAATTGCACGTATGTAGCTCCTGGGAAAACAAATTTCCTTGGTGCTCATCATTATTTACTAAACTGTAAATTAGATAATAAGGCCTATCTTTATAAAGTTCCTTTAGAAATCTAATGTCACTTTGACACTGTTGTTAATTTTTGGTGTCAAATTCTCTGTCAACTTCATACAGTCAAAATGCACCAGTTCTCAAGCCGTTATAGATAATTAAGAATAAAATTAATTATAAAAGTAACAGGATTTTACTTATTAATAACGCCAAAACCGTTACCCGTAATTTATTTGGGGTGCAAACAAAGGAGAACGAAATGGCTATAGGAAAGAAAATTATTTTAATGTTCACTGGATTAATAATATCCATGACATTTGTATCTTGTGATTCAAGTACAGGAGGTGGAGGACCAATAGTCGTTGTACCACCAGCAGTAGAGAAATTATTTAGTTCTCCAGATGTAACAGCTGATGCATTTGTAGATTCATTAAACTATATTGATGGTAATCTAGATTCATATATTGAACTCTATGATACTCATAGAGACGTTGATGAAGGTCTCGATAATTGGTTTGTAATTTGGGACGATTTCTATGGAGAGAATAAAGCAGTTAGTCTTCAATACATTAGATCTATTCAGTATTGGGATTATGTTAGAAACACAGACTCTTTAGCTGATGAGTTTAGAGCAATTGAATCAGATGATATTGCTGCTGGTGAGTTAGATGGTGATTTCTTCGGTGATGATTATGAAGTTGTAGATTATTTTGAAGATGAAGATGTCTTTGTTGGAAGAAACTCTGGTTGGGAATATGAAGATGAAGATCAAACTGGTGATGTGAATCTTATGGCAGCTAAAATTGCTCAGAAGAAATTCTTTTCAATGGCCTCAGCTGTTTCATTTGAGTTTAAAGTAAATATTTCCACTGCTATGGGACTTGTGACTTTAGGTGACAAAATGGAGTCAATGAAGTCTAACGGTGATTTATCAGTTGAAGATCAATTAGCACTCTCTGCTGATCTTCAAAAATTAACTGGGATTACACTTGCAGATCTTGAATCTAAGTCTAAAGATCAAATCTTTGCTAAGGCTGCTAAGAGTCTAGGTACAAGTGCTGTGAACTTAGAACAAAAGCTACTTCCTGAGGTTTTTGGAATAGAGCTATAGTTTCATCATCTAAATTTAAACATTTCAAATTTAAATTGGGCCAGTTTTGGCCCTTTTCTTTTTTATGTCGGTTTTATTGCTTCTTAAGATGCTATCGCAGAATTTTCTTACATTAGATCCGATTTCTGGCAAAATGCACTAGTTTTCAATTCTAAATAAAAGATTTAGAACATATCTAAGAAAATCGTTAATACGAATTATTAAATATGAGTATTAGAAAAATTATAAGGAGAAAAATGAAATCATTAATTATTATTACACTTTCAAGTTTATTACTATTGGCTTCTTGCGATACAATTCAAGCTTACTCATCACCAAATGTAAGTGTTGATGCCTTTGTCGATTCACTCAATTATATCGATGGAACCATTGGAACTGAAGTTGAACTATATGATACTTTTAGAGATGAAGACGAAGGTCTTGATAATTGGTTTGTAATTTGGGACGACTTTTATGGAGAGCATAAAGCAGTTAGTCTTCAATATATCAGATCTATAATTTATTATGATTATGTTAGAAATACAGACTCTCTTGCTGCTGAGTTTAGAGCAATTGAAGCTGATGATATTAATGCTGGTGAATTTAATGGTGATTTCTTCGGTGATGATTATGAAGTTGTAGATTATTTTGAATTTGATGATGTTTTTGTTGGAAGAAACTCTGGTTGGGAATACGAAGATGAAGATCAAACTTCAGATGTGAATTTAATGGCAGCCAAAATTGCTCAAAAGAAATTTTTAAGTCTTGCTTCAGCTGTTTCTTTTGAATTTAAAGTAAGTATCTCAACTGCAATGGGGTTAGTAACTTTAGGTGATAAAATGGAAACAATGAAATCTAAAGGAGATTTATCATCTGAAGATCAATTAGCACTATCAGCTGATCTTCAAAAGTTAACTGGCGTTAGCTTAGATGATCTTGCAAATAATTCTAAAGAAGTTGTTCTTGCAAAAGCTGCTAAGAACCTAGGAACAAGTGCTGTAAATTTAGAGCAAAAACTGTTACCTGAGCTTTTTGGAATCGAACTTTAATTTTATAGAATAAATTTCCTAAAACAAGAGGATGACTCTATCATCCTCTTGTTTTACTAAATTCTCCAACCCACTTTACTTAACCACTCTAAGTACTTTTTTTTCTTCTCTGCTGGATTTCTTGGAGGGTTCTCATTATTGATTTTAGCTCTAGTTCGAATCTTTTCAATTTTTTCACTCATTGGTGATAAACCTACTGATCTTCTTAATGAATCAACTTTTTGAGGCTCAGCAATTGGGAGGGGACTCAATTGCCCATCTTCATCCCAATCAAATTGCGTTCCATAAGTTTGAGGGTTGCCTTCAAAGACTTTAATTCTATCCTCGAGCATTGCTACCCATGAAGGATCAATAGTATTTTTAATCATTTCTTCTTTTAATTTAATAAGGCTGCTTCTTTGAAATTCTGGTTGAGAAATAGCGTGTTGAACAATAATCCATGCTGCATAAGCTGCTTGATCTCCAACAATGGCTTTTGAAGGCCATCCATGTTTCTTAATGATCTTTTGGAGTTCTTTAGAGTTTTCATTATGTACTTGTTCCATCTCAGGATGATATCCATCTGATAAGACTCCACGCTCAAGTAAATCAGAACGTACGCTCTCATCTATTTGTGCCATTTTTAATAATTTTTCAGCTAATTCAATATTCATATATCATCACCCATTCATAACTAAAAATAAGTGATTCATGAAATCTTTATAAGAAACTTCAATATTACTTATATCTAAATCATCAATTTCTAAATCATCTTCTAAGACTTGAGCTACAATTTTGGTCATTAAGATTCTATGATCAAGACTTTGTATTTTATGAAAGCTCTTATTGGGACCGATAATTTTTAAAGAATCATTTTCTATTGAAGCTGATGAGAAGATTTTTGTTATTTCCTCTAATCTATCACTTTCTTTGAATTTCAATTCTTGAACATTTTTAATAAGAACCTCTCCTTGAGCTCTTGAAAAAATTAGACTCAGAATAGGTATTTCATCAATTATTAAAGAAATCTCATTACTTTTAATAGACTTTGGATTCTTTAAAATAGGAGTATAGTTTACTTTAAGGTCTCCAACTTTTTCCCCTAATTCAATTCCGTCATTTTCAATTTCAATTTTTGCCCCCATGTCTTGCAAGATCTTTAAGCAATGACATCTGGTAGGGTTAAGTAATATATTTCTTAAAAGTAGAGTTTTTCCAGGTTTTAATAATCTATAAGCAATGATGAACATTGCTGATGAAAAATCTCCAGGAACTTTAACACTGAAGTCTTGAAGTGCATTTGAAGGCTGCAGTTGAATTTGCTCATCAGAGATGTAAATATTGGCTCCTAATTTTTTTAACAATAATTCTGTATGATCTCTACTTAAAATTTTTCCTTTTAAATTAAGATCTATCCCTCTTAAATAAGAAAAAAGTAAGATAGCAGATTTAACTTGAGCACTAGCAACGTCTAACTCTAATTCGAACTCTTGATTTTTGTCATCTGGAGCAAAGATACTTATTGGAGTAAGGCCTTGTCTGGATTTGATTTTTGCTCCAAGTAGGGTGAGAGGCTTAATAATCCTACCCATAGGTCTTTTAGATAAACTATCGTCTCCAATAAGTTTTGCACTCAGAGACTTTGCTGCCAGGATTCCGGAAAGTAAACGTATTGTGGTTCCGGAGTTTTCACAATTAAGTGGTATATCTAAATCTTTATTATAGGCCTTGGAAGAGTCAGTTATTAGAAAATCATCAGTGCTTTCAAAGCGCATTCCAAGCTTAGAGAGAACTTTTAATGTAGAAGCTACATCCTTACCCTTATTTAAATTACGAATTTTACATTGAGAAGCAATCAAAGATGAGAAGAGTAAGTATCTATGGCTTAGGGATTTATCCCCATCTAAAGTTAATTCAATCACTATTAATGAATATCATTTGGACAAGAAGAAATCGATACCTTAAAATTGCGTATTCATTTAAAGAAAGGATATTGCTTTGAGTCAAAATAGAAGTTCTAAAGGTATTTGGATTTTAATCGGCATAGTTGCTCTGTTTATGTTGATGTTTTTTCTCTTTGGGCTTTTTGCGATGAAGGGACTTAACAGCTCATCAATTTCGCTAGATTCAAATAGTTTATTAGAAAGTGTTGGAGATAGTGATTCGCCTATAGCTGTTGTTGAGGTTAAAGGTGTGATTATGGAGTCTGATAAAACAATTAGGCTTCTTCATAAGGCAGAAAAAGATAATTCGGTTAAAGCAATTATTTTAAGAATTGATAGTCCTGGTGGAGCAGTAGGTCCGACTCAAGAAATCTATGAAGAGATTATGAGAATTGATATTAATAAACCAATTTATGCTAGCTTTTCAAGTGTGGCTGCAAGTGGCGGTTATTATCTCGGATCAGCATGTAGAAAAATTTTCTCTAATGCCGGAACTATTACTGGGTCTATAGGTGTAATAATGCAATTTATGGATATGTCCAAACTTTATAAATGGGCCAAGCTTAAGCCTCAGACTATCAAAGCAGGTAAATATAAAGATATTGGAAACCCTGCAAGGTCTATGACTAAGGAAGAAAAAACTTTCATGGATTCTATGATTACAAAAGTTCATAAACAATTCATTGATGATATTATGAGAAAGAGATCACATGTAATTAAGAAAGATATCAATGAACTAGCTCAGGGACAAATCTTCTCGGGTGAAGAAGCTAAAGAGCTTGGTTTAGTTGATGAAGTAGCGGGGCTCTGGAAAGCTGGTCGAATGATTCATGAAGAAATGCAATTTGATGGAAAATTTGATTTACGATTTATAAAAAAGAAAAAGAAATTTCAAATGATAAGTTTATTTGAAGACCTTGAAGAAGAGGCTAAATTACTTCTCCATCAAACTGGTGAAACGCCAATGTTTCTTTATAAATAAATGCTAGGAATAAGTTTTTTAAACTACGAATTCTTAAGTGAGCATCTACTTACTATCTTAATTGTCATTGTAACAATTGCATTGTTTTATAACTATTTTTTAGATCGTAGGAAAGTGGTAGGTCTTTCAAAAAAATATAAGTCTTCAATTTATGAAAAACAATCTCAAATTTTTTTAAATGCGACTCATTATCTTATTTCTGGTGAAAAAGATTTAGCTATTAAAGAGTTCTTAAATGCTGTTGAAATAAATAAAGAAACAATCGATACCTATTTAACTCTTGGAAGGCTTTTTAGATCTAACGGGGAGATTGATAAAGCCGTAAGTATTCATCGCTCAATTGCAGCCAGAGAGGACATTTTAGAATCAACTCGCTTGGATGCCCTGAAAGAATTGGGAAAAGATTTTGAAAAAGGAGGCTTTTTGGATAAGGCCTTGTCTACTTATAAAGATGTTTTAGAAATGAATAAAGAGCAAGTAGAAGTCATTAAATCAATGTGTCGGATACTTGAAGATTTAGAAGAGTGGCAAGAAGCTCTCAAGTATAGAAGGCTTTTATCAAATGTCTCTAGTGAAAATTACTCTGATACGATCTCTCACATCTATGTCAAAATAGCTACTGAAAAATTAGAAATGGAGCAATACTCTGATGCGATGGAAAAAATTGAGCAGGCCTTTCGATACGCTCCAAGTATTTCAGCCAAAATTTTGCAATTAAAAATTTATCTAATAACTGGGAAAATGGATGCGGCCAAAGGTCTTACAGTTGAAATTCTAAATGAACATGAAATGTTTTTAAGTTTTATGTTTCAAGATCTCGAAGTTTTTAAAACTAAAGATGAAAAATTGAAAAAATTATACTTTACACGATTAAATGAGTTGAAAGAATTTTTCCTTGAAGCTGATATGAACGAAGCTGATAAAAAGACATCTGTATTTTTATCAAGAGCAAAGATGATGAAAAACATGGGAAACTTAAAGGAAACTTATGATTATTTTAAATCTTGGATTGATAATAAAAAAAATACTACAGAGATTGTAAAATTAGAGTTTTTAAAAGTACTGAGAGAACTCAATAAAGATGAAGAAGCCTTAGCTTTAGCTGATTCCTTAATCACTCAGCTGCAAAAAACTTCAACAAATCATTTTTGTAAAAACTGTGGGTATAAATCCGATGCTGTATTTTGGAGATGTCCTCAGTGCTTTGAATGGGAAACTATTAACTTTAAAGTGAGTCTATAATGGATGAATCAAATATTTATCTAGCTTTAGGGCTAACAGTTTTTGCAGGTCTCTCAACTGGTATTGGAAGTGCACTAGCTTTTTTTACTAAACGAACTAACACTAAAGCTTTATCAATCGCTCTAGGCTTTTCCGCGGGAGTAATGATATATGTTTCTTTTGTTGAAATTTTCTTTAAAGGTCATAGCTTATTAACTAAAGCTTATGGTGTTAAACTAGGATCAATTTATAATACTTTAAGTTTTTTTGTGGGAATATTTCTAATTGCTATTATTGATAAAGTTATCCATAAAATAGGTATTGAAAACCCCCATGAAGATATGATGATTGAGGACATGGATGATCTTGTTAAGAAGCAAGATTATACAAAGTTGTATAAAACTGGATTAGTGACAGCATCAGCGATTGCAATTCATAACTTTCCTGAAGGTTTAGCAACATTTTTTTCAGCTCTTCAAGACCCTGCTACTGGAATCGTTATTGCAGTTGCTATTGCAATTCATAATATTCCAGAAGGGATAGCAGTGTCAGTTCCAATTTATTATGCAACTGGGGATAGAAAAAAGGCATTTTATTATTCGATGTTATCAGGACTTTCTGAGCCAATTGGTGGTTTGATTGGGTATTTCTTCTTATCACAATTCATTGGAGATACTTTAGTGGGGTGTATTTTTAGTGGAGTTGCAGGGATCATGATTTTTATTAGCTTAGATCAACTATTACCTGCTGCAAGAGAGTATGGTGAGCATCACCTCTCTATCTATGGGCTTATTTTAGGTATGGCGACTATGGCCGTTAGTTTGTTATTATTTCTATAAGAAAACATCATTTTTGACATTTATGTCTAGAAAAAATCAGTTTAGTGGATTGATAAAACTTAACTTGATTTGACCTCCCAATCTATAGCTTAGATAATAGATAAATAAGGAGTTTTTATGCAAAATTTAGGATTTCAAGGCATTAATGCTGAGTCAGCTCAAAGAAGGAGTTTTCTTTTCAAGACTTATCTTCATGTGTTTTTAGCTTTGTTGCTTTTTGTATGTATGCAAGCAGTTATGTTTCAAACGGGTATTGCAAATGTAATCATGCAGAAGATGGCAGGTATAAATTGGTTATTAATTTTAATGGCCTTCGGGATTTTATCTTCAATGGCTTCAAGAATGGCCCATCAGGTTCGAACACTGGGTGGACAATATTTGGCCCTTGTTGCTTTTGTCTTTTTATGGGCAGTTCTTTCACTATCTTTAGTCGCTAATTTTTATTATGGATCAGGTCATGTCGTTAAAAATGCTGCTTTACTAACATTAGTGTCCTTTTCCTTATTAACAATTGGAACCTTTGTAACTAAAGTAAATTTTTCTTTCCTGGGAGTTTTTCTTAGATGGATAGGGATTCTTGCTATTTCTTTAATTGTTGTACAGATTCTTGGACCAATGCTATTTGGCGGTGGTTTTAGTTTTGGATTAGGGACTTGGTTTACTTTAATGATGATAGCTTATGCAGGTGGATCTATTCTCTATAGTACTTCTAGAATTATGAGAGATTTCCCTGTGGATAAACATGTTGCAGCTTCATTAGAGCTGTTTTCATCAATCATTTTACTTTTTTGGTATATCTATAACTATATGGGAAGAGACTAAAAAAATAATATCAAAAGCGGTTTTAATTTCTAAAACCGCTTTTTTATAATTTAGGCCCTAGAGAGCTTATGCCATTATAAATTATCACTGTAACTACAACTTCAAATTATCATTTTCATCTAAAATCAAAATCCTAAGAAATTCTTCAGTAATTTAAATAACTTAGCAAATCATTTTATGGAATAAAAAAAAGCCAGTAAATTTCCTGTCAGGGCTTATGATATTTACACGTTTTAAAATCAAGGGAATAAAAGATGAAACTTTCAATCAAAATACTTATTTTTAGTCTATATCTTGGATCGTGTATGAATCAAGAAGCGATGGAGGGAAAGTTAGATCTAGGAGAAGCTAATAGTGAACAACTTTTAAAATTAGATGTTGTACATTCTGCGGAGTCAATTATACCTCACTCTGTCGCTGATGAAATTCTTGAAGAGATCCAAAATAATAGTGAAGAAATATTAGAAGTTCAAGATGAAGAAAAGATTCAACAATGTATTTTAACAAATTCTCAAATTTTAATATTTCAGAGTATTGGAGGAGAAGTTAAATTTATAAAACTTGAGTCTCTAGAAGAAGGCATGTTAATGGAACATCTTTCAATAATCTTGGATGAAGAAGTTCTTATTGAGAAACTACAAGAGATATGTAGTTTAGATAATATTGAAGAAATGGAAAAGTTATTAGAGGAGTCTGTTGCAAGAAAAGCAGAGAAACTAAGTGCTGAAACTCGCTTAATCATAGCTCAAGAAGTGAATGAAGATATAATTGAGAAATTAAATATTGCTCTAGATCGTTTAGAAGAACTTAACAAGAAAGGTATATTTAGAGCTCCTGCTGTATTGATGAATAAAATAAGAAAGATTACAAAAATTAAAAGCTCATCAGACAGGACTAAAGCGATTCAGAATCTGAAAAAGAATATTAGCAGTTTAGAAAATCTTGTTGGTAATGTTGAGTCTCAATTAAGCTTAACTGGGGAGGGAGATTCTCTAGAAGGAAAGAGTGAAGCTAATGAAAAATTATTAGCTCTTAAAAAAAGATTGATAGAAAGGAAATTAAAAAAGACGGCACTAAAAGGTAAATTAGATGAAATGACAAAAAAGAAAAATGCTCTAGAAGATGAGAAGAATAAGTTTGTAAAACTACGAAGAGCTCAGATTAGAATGAGAATTAAGAAAAATCAGAATAAAGATGAAGCAGCAGAAACTGAAGCTAAGAAAAAGCTTGTGAGCTTTAAGAAGAGAAAGATTGCAAATAGCAAGATCTTAAAAGAAATAAAGCAAGAGCTGGAAAAAAACCAGTTAGAAGAAAAAAAGAGTGAAGTTGAAATAAAAGAATTATCAGGTGAGAACAAGGAAGCTCCTAAATCAGCTGAAGAGGTTAAGTTAGTTAGAATTCAAGCTTTAAGTTCTAGTTTGACTCAAGCTAATCAAGTATTAGATCTAATAAAGAGTAAAAACAAAGAGAGGAAATTTCATTCTGAAATTAAAAAATCAAAAGATTTAGTGATCAAAGCATGTGTTAAAGCTGAAAACATTTTGTTGTTACAAGAAAACATTAAGGAAGTTAATAATATAATTAAATTAAAGTCTAAATTAAGTGATAAATTATTAAAGTCTAAACTTCTTACTAAATTTAAGAAGAGAAGGAGATTTTTAAGTTGTAATTTAACCACTAACAACCAAGAAGTGCCTCAGCAAGAAGTTTTAGAACAAGAAAATACAGAAGCTAAAAAAGATAGGGAACAATTGAGACTAGAAGCTCGTGAGAAAGCTGAGCAAAAAAGAATAAAGGCTCGACAAAGAGCTCAAGAACGTAGGATTGAAGAACGAGAAAAAAGATTAGACCGAGAGCGTGAAGAGCAAGATGATAGGATGGAGGTCATTAAGCCTCCAAGGTTTGCTTGCTTACAGGCAATCCCAAGGTGTCAAAGTGGATTTATTGCCCAAGATGTTCGAACTGATAAGACTGAAGGATGTCCAATCTTTGAATGTGTTGGAGATCAATATGAAGATGATGATTTTGAGTTTGGACTTGAAGATGAAGAAAATGGTTTAAAATGTAAAGAAAAACTACAAAGAATGAGAGCTGTTATGAGGTGTGGATCAGGAACCATTCCAAGAATAGTTAACTTTAAAGGTTGTGAAATTAAGTGTTTGTAAAAGCTTAAGACTCTCAAAGACCAACTTGCAAGGTTGGTCTTTGAGAGGAAATTTTTTCTTTTTAATCAATAATTAAGAACTTGTTAAATTTAGTTCAATAAATTCCCGATTGTATAGTAATTACTTAAGGGAGTTTGCATTGAAACAATACTTTATTATTTTTTTATCATTTTTTATTATATCATGCGGACCTATTAGTAGTGAGAGCCAAAATCAAACATTAAACGAAGAGTTAACTTCTGAACCCAAAGAACCTGTTGTAGAGGTTCCTCGAGTAATTGAGAGAACTTTTGAGATTAGTTATCCATGGGGACTGAGGGAAGGATTAATATATGAAAATGGTAGTTCGAAAATCATTGTTTGTAGTGAATTAACAGCTACTGAAAGAGATGAAATTTCTGAGCTTTTAAATGAAGGACTTCAAAATTATATTCTAGGCATAGAAACTGATGGTCCATTAAGAACAACTGCAAGTACGATTGTTGAAGATGATTGCCACAAAAGGGAAGTGTATATAAGAGAAGGAATTTATGATACGCATAGTTTATCTGATGTGAGAGGGCATAGTATTGATTCTATTGTGAATTGCATAAATGAAGATGGAGTTACGCTAGATAGTGAAGGGCCATATTTTCAAATTCAATCTACCTGTGCTTTGTTAGAAAAGCTCTAAAGGTTTTAATTTAATCTATTAAATATTTATCTTGAAACAATTTTGCAGTTGTTAAGAAAAGTGTTCCAATTAATGGGCCATAAAAAACACCAGCTATCCCAAAGACAGACATTCCTCCAATAATTGTAAATAAAACAAACATCGAATTTATTTTAATTCTATTTCCAATGAACTTAGGCTTAAACCAATTCTCAACTAGAAAGGCAACTCCAAGAGTAAAGACCAATAAAAATATTCCAGCAAATAAACGTTGTTCAAATAAAATTAGATATAAACTCGCCGGTACTGAAATAATTGAAATTCCAAGTAGGGGGATAAATGCTAAAATTACCATCATGGCAGTCCACAAAAATGGGGAATCAATTCCTAATAATAAGAATGCGATTCCGGCTAATCCACCTTGGATAACTCCACCAAGTCCATTGCAAACTAAAGAAACATAATTCATCTGATTAAAAGTTGAGATGAGTAATTCTTCATCTTTACTCTCAAGAGGCGATAGAGCGATGACATACTTTTTTAAAATATCACCTTGAGAGAACAAAACAAAAGTCGTCATGATAGCAATTGAAAAATCGAAGAAAAATCCTAAGAGGTTTCCTGCAATTTTATTGAAAATGCCAAGAAAGGTTCCTGATAGATTTTGAGAAAGTTCTAAGATTTTCGCATAAAGAGTTTCTAAATCAGGAGTTACTCCAAAAAATGCCATTGTCTTTGTTATAAGGTTGGCTACAAAGCCATCTCCAGCTAAGAATGTTTCAAGCTTTCCACTTTCAATAAAGCCTTTAGTAATTGAATAGAATTGATAGGCTTCAGATGAAATTTGAACAATTAAGTATAAAAGAGGTAATACAACTCCAATAGTAATTAGCAAACATGTTAACAGGGCACTAATATTTTTAGATAATTTCTTCTTTTTATTAAAAAACCTAAATAAAGAAACAAAGCTCCCGGCAAGGATTCCTCCGAAGATCATGGGTCCAATTAAAGGTTTAAATATCAAATATAAAAAATAGATAAGAATTAAAAATATTACAGTAAAAAAAATAACTTCACTTTGTTTTTTATTCATTTTCTTTTAACCAATTAAAAAATTGTTCATTATTGTCTAGGAAAATCGGCTCAAAGCTATCATAAACTTTAGTAAATTTTTCTTTGGCAGCATTTTCCATCCATGTCTTAATTCCATCATAGTATCCAAACCAATTTATAAAAATGACTGGTATTTTATGAATATCTAATTGATTCCAAGTAATAGACTCAAAGGCCTCATCTAGAGTACCAAAGCCACCTGGTAATATAACAAGCACATCTGATCTTTTATATAAGATTTTTTTTCTTTCATGCATATCTTCAGTAATGATAAGCTCATCTATTTTTTCATTGGCAATTTCTCGAGTGGTGATAACCTTTGGAACTACTCCTAAAACATGAGCACCATATTTTTTAGCTTCATCTGCAATACAGCCCATAAGCCCAATAGTTGCTCCTCCATAGACTAAATTACAGTTATGCTGACACATATTCCTTGCAAACTCTTTTGCTTTATCAAAGAACTTGTCATCTAAATGACTACTGGCTGAACAGAAAACTCCCAGAGATTTGGACATAGTTTGACTCCTAGCAAAATTGTGTCAATTACATTTATTTTTGTCAATTTATAGGGCCTCTTATAATGTAAATAATTAGGAGATCCTAATTGGGTCTACTCGCTATTTAGGAGTGAATTTGAAAAAAAACGTTAGATTAATAGAAGCCCTTATTCCTGTTATTATTCTTATCATTTTATTAATAATAAATGTTAAAATCTTTAAAGATGATGCTACATATGGTCCTAACCAATTGGCCTTGTTTTTTTGTGGTTTTGTTGCTTGTCTTTTAGGAGTAACACTACAAAAGGTATCTTATAAAGACCTTGAAAATGTAGCAATCTCTTCAATTAAAAATTCTCTTCAAGCCAATTTAATTCTTTTACTCGTTGGATCTTTGATCGGTTTATGGATTTTATCCGGTGTCGTTCCAACAATGATTTATTATGGAATTCAAATTATTAGTCCCAAGTTTTTTCTCCCCACTGCTTGTATCTTGTGTTGTTTTGTTTCTCTATCAACAGGTAGTAGTTGGTCAACTGGAGGTACTGTAGGAATTGCATTAATTGGTATAGGTGCCGCTTTAGATATCCCATTACCAATGGTCGCTGGAGCTGTTATTAGTGGAAGTTATTTTGGAGATAAACTTTCACCTTTATCAGATACTACAAATCTTGCTCCGGCTATGGCCGGAGCGAATTTATTTGAACATATTCGCTACTTATTAATTACAACTGTTCCTGCAATCATTATTGCAATTATTCTATTCACTATTGTTGGTCTAAACTATGCTCCAACAGATGTTGACCTAAATAAAGTTCAAGGTTTTTTAGAAACTATTAATAATCAATTTAAAATCACTCCCTTTTTATTTATTGCTCCGTTGTTTGTTTTATTTTTAGTCTATAAAAAAATTCCAGCGTTGCCCTCTATGTTATTAGGAGCTATTTTAGGTGGAATTCTTGCTCTCATTTTCCAACCTCATCTTTTAGATTCAAATTCATATAAAACGATAATGGAAGTTGCAGCTGATGGTTTCAAGTCTGATTCTGGAGTTAAAGAAGTTGATAAACTTTTCTCTAGAGGAGGGATGTCCAGTATGCTAAATACTGTCTGGCTTATCATAACTGCTATGTTCTTTGGTGGAATGATGGAAGCATGTGGTTATTTACAAAAAATTGCTGGAGTTTTGCTAGACTTTGTTTCAGGGACGGGTTCACTGATTCTAGCTACGATTACTAGTTGTGTCTTTTTAAACATAACGGCCTCTGATCAATATCTTGCGATTGTTGTTGCTGGAAGAATGTTTAGAAATGCCTTTAAACAAAGAGGCTTGGCGGCCGTAAATCTATCAAGAAGTTTAGAAGATGGAGGTACAGTCACTTCTGTTCTTGTGCCTTGGAACTCAGGTGGGGCATATTTCAGTGGTATTTTAGGTGTTCCTACTCTTTCATATTTACCATATTGTTTTTTCAATATTCTTAGTCCAATTATTTCTGTGATTGTCGGTTTCTTGGGTCTGTATATTAGAAAAGGTAATGAAACTGCTTAAGAATGAAATACTTTTTATTATTTATTAGTTTTTCGAGTTTCTCTTTAGAAATTGGAGACGTAATTCTTCAGCCCCTTCATTGCAGAATATGTAGTGTCATTGAAAATGAAACACAAAGTATTTATTCTCATATTGGTGTCGTTATAAAAAAAAATCCAATCTTAGTAGCAGAAGCTTTTCAAGAAGTTAGAGTTGTTTCCTTACAGGAATTTTTATCTAAGACCCAAAGAAATCAAGACGTGAAAGTGATAAGAAACCCAGAATTTCAATATATTGATAAAGATCAATTTCTTAATGACTTTTATCACCACTTTTTTGGCCTACCCTATGATTCTAAATTTCTATGGTCTAACAACAAGCTCTATTGTTCTGAATTAATTTATAAACTTTTTAAGTTTTATAATATCTCTCAGCCTGAACCTAAAATAATGAGTTTTTCAAGAGAAAAAGAATTTTGGGAACAATATTTTGAAGGTAATATCCCTTCAAGACAATTAGGTATTTCTCCAGCTAGTTATGATTTAAGTCCATATTTTAAAGAAGTTTTAAGATAAACTTATCTTAATCATTTCTCGTAATTATTTTTATTTTATTGATCATTAAAAGGATCTGGTGCATCAAATGGATCAGAATTATTATGAGAGTCAGGAAAGATTGGAGCATCAGGAAAGCCTGGAGCATCAGGGAAAACTGGAGAATCATGAAAGACTATATCATCTCTTATTCTCCAAATATCTACTTTGCGATCCTCTGGATATTTTCCGTTATATGCTTTTTTAATTTTATCTTGAATTTCTTTTGGTATCTTAGCTTCAATGTTTTTTACTTTTTTCGGAAGTTTGATACCCCAGCTTTGACCAACTTTCATCCACTCTCTTGGCCAAAAAAATCTAGAACCATCTTTTAACTCCATACTTGGATATTGAAGTTCTGAAACTCTTACAGGGCCTTTTAATGGCCACTTATATGGACCTTTAGTAAATATCTGATCAATTACTTTTTGCGGAAGAACATGTTCTTGCCCTTTAGGTATAATGAGTTGTCCATTAAGTGAAATCCAACTAAGTGGGAAGTGATAATCATTTCCATCACTCAATTCTACTGTCTGGCTATATTTGTTTATTTTTCTATTGGCAGGAGGCCATTGTCCACCTGGTCCAACTATTATTTCCTTATAAAATTTCGGAACATGATTAAGCTGACTTTCAGGTATTTCAAGAAAACTGTCTGAGAAATGACTGTCTTCACTAGTCTTTTTGAACCAGTCTTTAGGAAATAAATATTTATCATTTTTGTAGTATATCTGTGATTCATTAATTACCTGAGGGCTGACTTCAAAATAGTTCACCTGTGCTCTTGGACCAAAACCATAGAAAAAAGTCGATAATTGCTTAGGTAATCGATTAAGATCACCAACGGGTATTTTTATTAAATTATCTAGATTATCAGCATACCAACTTAGAGGTAATACTGTTTTCATATTTCCAATTTTGATAGTTCGACTTTCTTCAGTTAAGTATTGCAAGTTTATTGGATCTGTTACAGGCCAGAGTCTATTTTTCTTTAAAACTTTTATGACTTTAGCAGGGACATGGGACTCGTATTTTTTTGGGACTTTAAATAAACCATTGGCAGTGATAAACTCGATTGGCATTGTCCAAAGAGAACCTTCCATTTCATCACTTAAGTCTGGAAAGTCTCTTACATATGATCTTTGTCTAAAAAATTTGAAGTTTAATGGTCGAGTTGGAGGCCAATTTAAAGTATATTCTTTTAATTCTTTAATCAATTGTTCAGGAGCACTATCAAAGAATTTTTCATCCGGTAAGAAGTTACCTTTATAATCAAACCAGTCCATACTAAATTGAAAAGTTTTAATATCATTATGATCCATGTACTGATAGGGATATGGTAATTGCAACTCATGCCTTTGAATTTTTTTTCCTTCACGCCATCTAGAGCCAACTAGTAAATCTAGAACTTTTTTTGCTTTTTCAGGAACTTCATCAATCTGATTTTTTTCAATCCATATGCCACCAGTGTAATAAAGCATTTTATTAGGTACTTCCCATATACTCCCATCAGCAAGTTTAATTTTGGGTGGTGGTTCTTCACCTTTATATGGAACTCGGAATTTTGGAAGTGGTGAATTTTTAAGATCACTTTCAAACTTTTCTTCAAGGTATTTTGTATATTCTGGGTGAGCTTTATAAAAGTTCATAAGGTTGACAGCGTCTTCACCAATTTTCATTTCATCATAAGGAACAGTATCCATATCAGCAAAGTTAAATGCTCCATCAAATCTTTTCTTTTTTCCTACTATTTTCCCTAATGAATTTCTGACTTCTCTAAAAATAACAGGTTTACCGTTTGCTCCTGTAGAAGTAGTAGATATAGTATAAACATCTATTGCCTCATCAGCATCTTGAGCTGAGTAAATATCCCAGAAATATAGTTTGAAGTTTCCTTGTTGATCGATTGGATCAATTCTATAGGCTTGCATATTATGAATAGATCCAGGGATTTCTAATGGATTTATGCGTTTTCTTTCATTGGTTGAAGAAGCAATCCAAACAATGGGATTAAAATTAAGTTCATTAATTTGAAAGTTTAATTTCTTATATAATGCCTTTGATTCTTTCAAAGTGAAATTATGATAAACCTGCCTTAGAACCTTAAAATAACTAGAGATATTAATATTTCTCTCTGCCCACTCTAGAGCAATATGTTCTTTTAAATATCTTGTAATCCTTGGATGTGAACTAGCAAACTCATATAGATGATTATATCCAGGAACAATTAATGGTTTTCTATCTTTCATTATTTTGTCGATAATATTTTTATAATACTCAAACCATTCATCACTCCCTACATTCTTAGGATATTTTGTTTTGCTAATATTTTCAGGATCAAAATGGCTTAATCTATTCCAATAAGTTAGAGCGGCTGAGAACCCATGACAATATCCAAAATCTCTATCACAAACATCAGACACTCCATCATTATCAAATGGAAAATGATTTTCAGTTCTTGGAAATCTTTTAGTATAATTAAGTTTAAATGCGTTTTGAAAAGCGACAGGTCCTTGGTTTCTTAATAGACGATGATAACTAGAACCTCTTAAGAAATGTCTTGAGCATTCTAATGCAATTTTAGGAAATGACTTAATATATCGTTTGACTTGATATTTAGATAATTGTTTCTGTGTTTTAACATGAGGTGGGATGAGAATATTATCATTTGCTTTTAAGCTTAAGTGAACAGAGAGAATAGATAGAATTATAATTGATTTCATTCTTAAATTATCAACGAAAGTGATGTGGAACAAAAGGCGGTAATTTCTTTATTTTATTAATAAAGGCATAAATGATTGACTTGGGGCAAGTGAAACACTCGGGTACAGGGTGTTTTTTAACTATTGAGATAAATTTGAACATTTATTGTAAAATTTTAATTCAATAAGTAGTTAAGGAGATTCCTATAAATGAATCAAATGTTCTTGAAATCTTTGATATTATTAATATTTTTTAGCTTAAATAGTTTTAGCACTGACTCAATAAGAACTGATCAAATTGTTATGGGAACAGAACCTGCTAGAACAAATTATGTTTTAATGTTTGATTCGGTAAAGAGTATTTTTAGAAAAATATTTTTAGGAAAAGGATCAGGGGTATTAGATGCTCAAACAAAAACCATCTTAGGAAGCCAACAAAAATATTTAGATTTATTAAAATCTAGATGTAAGGATTGTATTTTTGATGTCATTCGTGAAAGCCACGGTTTTATCTCATACAAAGTTACTTTCCCAGATGGTTTTTATATCGTATCAAGTGTTGATGCGGGAGGGCTTGAATGGCAAACAAAGCCAGTTAGCGTAAATTCTTTTCAAAACTTTGAAGATAAAATTCAACGCTATGTTTATGACTTAACAGCAGAAATAGGAATCTCTGGTCAATTTGATGGTATGGGTGGGCATATTAGTGTTTCAGGTTATGGAGGAGATAGTTTTTGGGTTGCAAACTTATTTAAATTGAAAGCAAAATACTATGATACAGATTGGGGGTTTTGGGCCCAGGATAGTTATAATGCTAATATCGTCGCCAGGTTTGAAGATAGTCAAAGATTAAAATATGAATCAATTCTTAAGGATCATGATAAGAGTTGGAAAGATTTTTTAATAGGTTTAGAGGATTTGCTCATTAAGGATAGTTCTAATTTAGATTCAATAATTGAATATTTTGATTCAAGAAAAACAATGAATGTGAAAAGTCTTATGTCTAGCTTATTAAAAACATATCATAATCCTCGTCAAGAAATCCCTTTATTAGGTATGCGTTCTAAGAATAAATACGTAGCTTCAAGACCAGACACAAAAAGAGAAATGATTGAAAATAGAGCAATTAGACCTCAAAAAAACTCCAATGAATTATCTTTACTTGGTAGGTTCTTTGAAGCACAAGCTTGGTATGTGAAAGAGAAAATTTCCGAAGGCCAGGAACTCTCTGCAAAAATTGATAAGTATCAAAAGAAAAGTCGTAATGATCTTTTATCAAATGTTTTCCAAGAAATTTCAGAGTATGGTCTTGATTGGGAAGATTATAAAGTTTTTTCTAAAACAAAAATAAAAAAAACTGAAAATGAACTTTTTAATAAACCATTTAATCTTAATTTTCAAGAAGCATCTTATGGAGCTAAGAAAAGAGATGATTTATTCAAGGGGTTATTAAACTCTTCATTAGGATTGAAGAATTTAAGTGAAAAGCAAATAGTCTTTATTTCTAAACTTATAAATGAAATGAGTTATACAAGTAAAGAAGTTCAGAACAATTTCAAAAAATTCTCAACAAGATTCCCTGTCAAAGTTTTTGATGAGCTCAATGCTTCTACTAAAATAAGTGTATTGGAAGAG
>CALIJZ010000092.1 GCA_938017795.1 uncultured Bacteriovoracaceae bacterium | reverse complement strand
GTATTAACCTTAACTTATCACCAGTTTGTGATATTTTTTCAAATCCTAAGAATGATGTAATAGGAGACAGGGCCTTTTCGACAGATCCAAGCATTGTCGAAAAGTTGCTAGTAGGAGCGATAAGAGGTCAAAGAGTTGAAGAGGTTCTTTCCTGTGCCAAGCATTTCCCAGGTCATGGTGATACATTAGAAGATACCCATGTTGAATTTGCTATTGTTAAGAAAAGTTTAGAAGAGCTAGAAGCAAATGAGTTCATTCCTTTCAAGAAAGCTGTAAGGTCAAAGTTGGAGTTTTTAATGATGTCTCATGTGATAGCCGAATGCTTCGATGAAAAGCTGCCTGTTACATTTAGTAAAAAAGCTCATGATTATGTCCGTAATGAACTTGGATATCAGAAAATAATTATTAGTGATGATATGGAAATGGGTGCGATAAAAGATAATTTTTCAATTGATGAAGCTACTGTTTTGGGTTTTCAAGCAGGTACAGACATTCTTGAATATAGGTCGTTAGAGAAAACTTTAGAATCTCTTGAGGCATTAAGGTCAGTTTATGGAAATGGAACTTTTGAAGCTGATAGTTTTATGCTCAAAGAGGAAAGGATTAAAAATTGTAAGAAAAGGTGTATTCCTGTTTTTAATAAGTTAAATCCTGAGCAAGTTTCTCAATTATTCCCGTTTTCAAAGCATGAAGACTATAGAAATAACTTGTTGGAGAAGATTAATCAGGTTAGAGGTTGAATTTTCTGTTTTGAAACTACGCGTCGTAGGTTTGTTATACTAAAATCGTGAAATTTAACCGTAAACTTTTTTTATTGCTGATGGCCATATTCTTCTGCAATTCTGTCTATTCAGATTCGATTTGTAATGAAAAGAAGTTTGGGCATATTCAAAGAGATTGCTTAAAAGAAAATTCTGAAAATTTAAACTCTATGATTATTCCAACGAAGTCGATTAAAAATGGAGACGTCTATTTTTATAAAACGAGTGAAGGGAAGTTAGGGAAAATATATTTCCATGATTCAAATTCTGATTCTTATAAGTGCTCGTTACATTTAGATTTTCACACTTTTGAAAAGCAAGAGTTTTCAAGGAGTACTTCTTTAAATATTAGAAATTATTTAGGCGTATGGGATAAGAGAACGGTAAACTTAGATAGTGCTGGGATAAAAAGTGAACTTAGTTTATTAAATTATAAAGGTAAGTTAAAAGCTGATGGGAGCTTTGATGAAAAAGATGGCAATGGTGAATGCTATTTAGAAACTAAATCAGGCGGAATTTGGAAGGCCGGTAATATCTCAGAAAGTATAGCAAATAAAAATTTGATTTTATATATAGCTTCAATTCTTTTGATTGGGTTTGCAGCATTTAGTATTGCTAAATCTATTTTCGATGATGAGAGTGAGTTTAAAACTTCAGAAGCACTTGATGAGCAAAAGACTGAAGCAATTACAAATAAAGACGGATTAATTTTAAAATACTCGACTCCATTTTTTAGAAGATATATGAACCCTGTTGTAAACGGGATGAAGGGAAAAAGAAAAATTCAAGAAAAATTCAAAAGAATACTTTTTACTGCAGGTATTTCAAAATTCATTACCCCAGTTGATTTTTATTCATTTAAGTTGTTTTCAATTATTACATTCCCGGTTATTTATCTTTTCTTAAGAGAGTTCTTAAACCCAGGGTTACCATTATACCTAGTACCAGTGATGGCAGCATTGGGATATATATACCCAGATATTTGGATAAAATCTCGAGCAGAAGCAAGAAAAAAAGAGATAGTGATGCAACTTCCTTTTGTGGTAGATATGCTTGCACTCTCAGTTGAGGCGGGACTAGATTTTATTGCAGCCATGAATAGGGTATTAAAAAAAGCTCCAGAGTCAGCACTGTTAGATGAACTAGAAATGTTGATAAAAGAAATACAACTTGGAGCAACGCGAGCTCAAGCTTTAAAGAAGTTTTCATGGAGAGTTAATACGCTTGAAGTAACTTCTTTTTGTGCAACTTTAATTGCTGCAGATTCAGTAGGGGCGTCAGTTGGACCTATTTTGAAAAGTTTATCTGGTGAAATTAGGAATAAAAGATCTGCCTTAATTGAAAAACAAGGAGCTACTGCAGCAACAAAATTATTGATGCCAACATTTGTATTTATCTTACCTGCAGTTGTTATCGTAATTTTCTCTCCAATGGCATTGCAATATTTAACAAGATGAAAGAGATGAGCGTAATAGTAAATAATCAAAAAATAGATGTTCCAATTTTTTGGGCCCAATCGTTCTTTGAACGCTTTAAAGGATTGATGTTTCAAAAAGAGATTAGTTATGGACTAATTTTTTCAAATCCAGGTAGCCTGCATACATCTTTTATGTTCAAGCCAATAGATGTCCTCTTCTGGGATAAAAATAAAAAAGTTATCAAGGTTATTGAAGGAATGAAGCCTTGGAGGATTAGTTCTTATCAATTAAAGGCCAAAGCAGCACTAGAATTACCAAATGGCAGTTTAAGAAAATATGGAATAAAAGTCGGATCTCTGTTGGAGGTCTCAGATGTTTAGGTTAGTTGGAGTTGCTGGAGATGTTAGAGGCAAGAAGTTTTCTCTTGATGAGGGAGAAAATACATTTGGCAGTGACATGGGTGCAGATAATCAAATTCTGTATAAAGGAATTTCTAAAAAACATTTCTCAGTTTTGCTTAATAGTGATTTTGTAAGTCTAAAAGATCTGGGTAGTTCTAACGGTACATTTGTAAATAATAAGATTGTTCAAGAGAAGTCTCTAAGAGAAGGTGATGTCATTTCAATCCCCGGAGCTTCTTTTAAGCTTATTAAAATAAAAATTAAGAAAATTAAAAAACAGACTTATGTTGAGGAAAAAGAAGAGGTGCCTAACTCATTGTCTGGTAAAGTAAATTTTTATTTTAAAAACAAATTCATGCCAATGATTTTTTCGATGAATCAAAATTCTGAGTGGAAAAACCTTGTAGGACTTTTTATTACTGCAGCTGTTGCATTGATTGTATTTGTTTCAGTTTCTTCAGTGCTTGATCGTACCGAGGGACTGGTCTTGTCTGAAGTTGTTAACCGCGTGAAACAACACGCAGAAGAAGTTTCGAGGAGAAACTCTGCATATCTCTATCAAAACGAGTTTGATCAAATTAACTTAAATTTTCTAGAAAGAGAAAAAAGCGTTGTGGAATACTACCTTTTGGATAGAAAGGGGATCGTTGTAAAGTCCACGGAAAGAAAAAATGTATATGTAAATCATCCTTTTACAGTTGATGCGAAGTCAGCGATAGAGAGCAAAAATGATTATAATTACTACTATGTTGAAAATTTAGGCGAAGGAAAGATTGGAGTAGCCAAAGGAATTTTTGCTCGAAACTTAGAAAGCCAAAGGGATCAAGTTGTAGGAGTTATTTCGATCGTCTTTAATCCAGAAAGCTTAATAGAATTAGAGAATTTAAGCAGTGTTTCTTATCTCGAAGCATTGTTAAAATCAGCACTACTTGGTTTTTTATGTTATTTATTAATTTACTTTTTAACTCAAAAGCATCTAGAGGTTTTAGTTCAAGAGTCAAATCAGTTAATACAAGGAAGTAAAAATAAAATTGAAAAGAAAATCTTGTTTGATGAAATGAAACCACTTGAGTCAATTATCAATCAAACAGTGAGTCAGTTAAATGAATTAAAAGGCGGAGAAGAAGTTTCATTTGATTCTATGGAAAGTGATGAAGATTATATCACTAGCTTAAGTGAAATAGTGGCTGGATACCCTGGAGCTGGGTTAGTTTTAAACGCTGAAAAACAAATCAAAAGAATAAATCAAGAAGCTGAAGATCTAATTGGTATTAGAGAGAACCTTTCATTGGATCAAGACCTTTCAGATATAATTAGAGATCAGTCTTTAGTTGCCAAGATAATATCTCTTTGTGATCAATCTAGTGATGAACTGGGAGCAAATTGCGAGGAAATAGGTGATATTAGCGGCACAGAGTATACTATAACAGTGAGTACTTTAATGGGTAAGGATGGCTACGCCAAAGCTCATATAATTGGATTTAAACAAGCATAACTATGAACAGAGGATTACAAAAAATACATTCTCCGAATTTAAAGAAGTCGAGGCATTTCTTTAGATTGACTTTTTTAACAGGTGTTAGAAGAGGGCAGTCATTTACTATAAAAGAAGGTCAGAGAAAAATTGTAGGGCGTGACCCGAAATGTGATATTCCGCTAAATGATTCTAAAACTTCAAGAAACCACGCTGAATTAGTTTGGCTCAATGGAGAGTTATTAGTTACTGATTTAAAGTCCCAAAATGGTATTATTTTAAATGATAGAAAAGTCATTCAAGATAAGTTAACTAAGCATGATCGGTTAATAGTTGGTCATACAATTTTTAGAATTGATATTGAATATACAGCTGAAAGTCTTCAGCCATTTGAGTCCTCATTTAGTCAGGGGATGACTTCCATTAAGTCGAAAGTTAGAAAGAAGTCGATTATTCCACTTCTTTCAGGGGTTATGATTTTAATTGTTGGTTTGATGATCTTAACAGAAGAAAGCTCTGAAGAAGTTAAAGTTGTAAAAACTCGTAAGAAAATTACTAGAAAAATTAGCAATCAAGAAAGTTTATCAAAAAAGATTAATCTTGAGACAAGGTCTCAAAATAAAAAAATGAATTCAAAAGTTCTTTCTCTTATCCAACAAGGTAGGAGAGAGCTAAGAGAAGGAAATTATTTTAGGGCCCTAAGTGAATTCAATGCTGCCCTAGATGAAAATCCTGCAGATAGTCAGGCAAGGTTTTACAAGAAGAAGGCCTATGAAGGAATTGAGAGTTTAGTTACAAAATACAATATTGAGGCTCAGAGGAATTTGGCGACAATTAATGCAGAAAGGGCATTAGTGTCGTATTGTGCTATTATTAGGTTACTGCAGGAATATCCTAAAAATGTTAGGTATGTTCAAGCAATGAAAAATATAAAAAAAATAGAAAAAGAACAGGGGTATGAATTAGGTGAAGTTCGTTGTCTACAAAACTGACATTGAATTAAGAAGCTTAGAAAAAGATGTTTCTGAGTTTGAGATTTTAGTAGGAAGATCTGCTATTTGTGACCTCACGCTTGAAGATCACAGAATCTCTCGTGAACATATTCTTCTATCTTATTCAAACGATATTTTGTCTCTTAAAGATGTTTCTGGTTCCGGAAATGTTAAAGTAAATGGATCTAACGTTACTCAAGCAATTATTTCCGAGAATGATTCAGTCACATTTTTTGATTATGTCATTAGAGTTTCAGGCTTTACTCAAAGTATTCCTGTCAGTATGGAAATGGATAGTACCATTAAACAAGATGCTCCACAGATAAATGAAGAGATATTACTCAATCAAGCTACCGAAATATTAGACTCTGAACAAGAAGAGGTGGAACTCTCTTCAAACTCTGATGATGAGTCGATGAACTCTGACTCAGATGAATTAAGCTTTTCAAGTCTAGATGATTCGTTTGAATCAAATAGCTTCAATGATCTTGATGCTGATTTAGTGGAAGTAGTGAGTGAAGGATCTTATGGTTCTGATAATACTGCAGTGATTACAGATTTTTTAAATTACTCTTTGTTAATCTCCGGCCCTGATATTGCAAATCAAAAATATGCAATTGATAAAAACATAATTTATATCGGTCGAAGTAAGAAAAAATGTCATATTGTTTTAGAAGATGATGAAATATCTTCAGTGCATGCAAAGATTGAAGTTAAGGGTAAGAATATCGTTATTGAAGATTTAAAGTCTCAAAATGGAATTTATCTCAATGGGGACAAGGTAAATAAAACGAATCTTGTTAAAGGTGATGAAATTTTAATTGGAAATATCAGCTTTGTATTAAATCTTGAAAGTAAATTTGTCGAAGATGAACTTAAAAGATTAATGCCAATCAATGATCAAGAGATAGACTATCAAGAAGAAACATTAAGTGGTTATGATGATGTTGCTGTTTTTTCTGAAGAAAGTGAAGCTGTTGAAAAAAAGAGCAAGAGTATATTTGCTAAGTTCTTTTCAAAAGGGACTGGTTCTAATAGTGAACAAAAAAGAAAATATATTATCTATTCAGTTGTAGTTTTCGCTCTTGCTTGGGTTGTTTTGGATGATGAAGGACAAGGAAATGAAAGCAGTGCTGTTGTAAAAACTAGCACGGTGATCGAAAATAATGACAGAGAAGTGGCTAATACTACCAAAGAGGAACCTTTAGAACTAGAGCCAAGCTTTAATGAAGAAGAGATCGAATATTTAAATGATCATTATCATTTAGCTAAAACAGCTTTTGAAGATGGTGATTATGCTCAAGCTCTTTATGAATTAGATCTTGTTCAATCTATTAATCCAGAATTTAAACAGACTCAACAACTGGTCCTTGCCTCTCAGGAAGGGTTAGAAAATCTTGAGGAGCTAGAAAAGAAAAGAATAGAAACTGAAGAGAGAATAGCAAGAGGTAAAAAGGTTGCTATTCATATAGAAAAAGCTCAAGAAGCTTTGAAGTCTAGAAATTTAGAATTAGTTGAAACTTATCTTTCAAAAGTTTATGAAATTGACCCAGAAAATATTGAAGTAGTGAGTATTAAAAAGGAAGTTGAATTAATTAAAAACTCTATAGCCAAAGAGAAAAAGATAAAAGAAACAATGAGACTAGCTAAAGAAAGCTTTATGTCTAAGCTAAAACAAACTGAGAACCTTGTTGAGCAAAATGAACTTTTTAAAGCTTATCAAAAAACAAATGAGTACAGAGCAATTTCTAATGTTGATAGTGCTTTGACAGTTAAAGGTGAAGATTTAAGGAAAGAAATTTATGAAAAAATGACTGGGCTTGAGGGTGATTTCTTAGCTAAGGCCAGAGCTTTTAAAAATGGGGAAGACTTTAAAAATGCTTTTGAGTCTTACCAAGAAGTTTTAAAAGTGAACCCTACTAATACTGAAGCAATCAATGAGTCAAACTCTATAAAAACTTTGATTAAATCTAAGGCAATGAATGTTTATCGTGAAGGATTAATATCTGAATCAATTAGTTTGCATGCTGATGCAAAGGAAAAGTTTGAAGAAGTCTTACAAATTGCTCCAAGTGGTAGCCTTTACTATACTAAGGCCAAAGAAAGACTAGTGAAATTTTATAATATTGAATAATTATGGATTTAAGAAAGTACATTACTGCCTCAAAGAAAGGTCCAGTGCTGCATGTAAATGAAGATGTATGTCTATACGACCTTAAGCATCTGCTATTTTTGGTTCTAGATGGGATGGGAGGATCAGGAGTAGGTGATATTGCTGCTGAGAAAACAGCTATAAGTATCAAAGATCATTATCTGAAGTTCTCTAAAGACCCTGATACTACAATGCCTTTTTATTTCAATAATCTCTATAACTTAGAGTTAAATTCATTAATTAATTGCTTACACTTTTCTCATAAAGACTTATTCAAAGAAAATCTATCTAAAGATAGTTCGACTAGAGCTGCAGTTACAGGTCAATTTGCAAGTCAGGCAGGAGATAAATTGAATATTGTTTCGATAGGTTCTGGCTTTTGTTACCTAATAAGAGATCGAACTATTCATTGTATTTACAAAAATGATCTCTGTTTAAACTCAATTAGAAGCTCTGATAAGATGAGTTACGTACCTATGTCTCCCTTGGGGATGAACTTTGATTTATTATATTTTGTAAAAGAGTTTGAAATCCTTCAAGGTGATCGTTTTGTTCTTGGAACCGATGGAGCATTTTCTCACTTGAGTGATGCAGAGGTTTTGAACTGGTTAAGTAAAAAAGACCTTAGTATGGATAAATTAGAAGAAGTCTTGGAGCTTAATAATACAAAAGGTAACCAAGATAATCAGTCAGTTATCATTTTAGAATATTAGAAATTTACAACTACCTACATAGCTTAATATACTTTTAGTATGACTCATAAAGTTATCATTGCTGATGATAGTAAAAATATTCAGAAAGTTGTTGAAATTATTCTAGACGAAAGAGAGTGTGAAATTCAATCATGCTCATCTGAAGCTCAATTATTTGAACAACTAGAAGCTCAAAAAGCGGATATTGTTTTTTTAGACTTTAGTTTAAGTGAAAACAAAGATGGTTATGATCTTGCAAATATTTTAAAAAATAAAAATGATGTAAAAGTTATTATATTATTTGGAACGTTTGATGCTGTAGATGAAAATAAAATAGAAGCTAATAAAATAGAAGATTATATTTTCAAACCATTTGATGCAGAAAAGTTTTTAAATATTTTTGATAAGGCTATCTTACTAAGCTCAACTTCCAAAAATATTATTGAAGAGAGTGTCGTAGAAGAAAGTGTTAACGAATTATATAATGACCCAATGGATGAAATTGTAAGTTCATTAGATGCGAACGAAGAGTTTCCAATCGATGAGAGGCAAAGCGAGCAAGACTGGGGGATGGATCTACCTCCAATGCTTGATGAGAAGAATAAAAGTATTAACCCTGGTTTTGAATCTGTTGGTTTGGATAATGAGTTACCACAAATTATCGATACGCCTTTAATGGACGAACCTCCTCCAATCGCTCCTATGAATGAGTCTTCTGCTATTGCGGCCCTCCCTCCTGTAATGGATGAAGGTGACCTCGCTATTCCCGGTGTTGCGGCAGCAGGTGTGGCAGTTGCTGCATCTATCCCTGGAGTTGCTGATATTATTAAAGAGAAGGTACCAGATTTACCTCCTCTTATTGAAGAGGAAGTCATACTTCCTGATATGATAGAAACAAAAACTTTACCTGAGATTGTTCCAGAAGTCAGTAGCACAATTGTGAGTGAAGAAACTAAGCTTCCTTCTAACGATGATTTAGAATACCCTGGAAAGCTTCCTAGTAAACTAGATGATAGCATTCCAGAGTTAGTACCAATTGAGACATTAAATCTAGAGAAAACTTCTGAAAAAATTCATTTGGAAAAGTTAGATTTAAAAGCTGATGAAGAAAAACTCTCTAAGCTAAAGAAAGAAATACTTGGGGAGTTAGAAGATGACCTTTGGGACGAAAATACAAGAACTCTCTCTCTTACTGAGATAAATTCAAATGAAAATACAAAAGACTTACAAACTAACCTTGTAGAATTAAAGGCCGAAATAAAGTCCGAATTAGTAGAGCAATTACAAACTGAAATTAAGACAGAAATCATTGAGAAGCTTACACTACAATTTCATAACGAACTAGAAATTGAAATACGTAAAGAAGTATTACAGAAAATACGACAAGAAATCCCGGCGATTGTGAAAAACTTTTGTGCTGACGAATTGGTACAAGAGATCTGGAAGATTGTCCCTGAAATTTCAGAAAAATTAATCTCTTCAGAGTTAAACGAAATCAGAAACTCTCTAGACTGACGCACAGCGACGGTTGGTCAAAAAAGTCATTCCCACAAACATCTTTAGTTGCCTATACCCGAGCAATCGATTATCTTCTAGGCTTAAACATGAATACTAAACAACGGTACTTTTATAAAGGAGATACAACATGAAAGTTCTTTTAATTACTCTACTTTTTTCGTTTGGATTACTAGCTAATCAAGGCGAAAAGGCTATTACTACTTCTAATTTAGGTGGTGGTGATATTCCAGCTAATGCGGTTCCAGGACAATGTTTTGCAAAAGTTATTACTCCTGCAAAATACCAAACTACTAGTGAAAAAATCATGACTAGACCAGAGACAACGACTTATAAGACTGTTGCTCCAAAATATGGTTTTGTTAATGAGACAATTACTGTTGAAGAGGAAAGAGAAGTTCTTAAAGTTATCCCTGCAACTTACAAATGGGTTGAAGAGAAAATGCTAGTTAAAGAAGCTGGTACAAAATTAGTAAAAACTGCTCCTAAGTATAAGACAGTTACTAAGAAAATTATGGTTAAGCCTGAATCAACTGCATGGAAAAAAGGTGAAGCAGGAGCTCTTGATCACTCAAACACTGATGGTGTTTTATGTTTAGTTAAAAAGCCAGCTGTTTATAAGACTGTTAAAGAAACAGTTATGGATGTTGAAGCAGGTGTTAAAGAAATCGAAATTCCAGCTGTTTATAAAACTGTTAGAAAGAAAGTTGTTGATACTCCTTCAAGAGTTGAGAAGAAAATGATCCCAGCTAAAACTAAGATCGTTAAAGTTAAAAAACTTTTAGAGCCAGCTCAAAAAGTTCCAAGTACTATTCCAGCTAAATATAAGGAAATCACTAAGAGAGTTCTTGAAGCTCCATCTACAACTGTATGGGCTAGAATTCTTTGTAAGACTAACTCTAACACTAATACTGTAGTAGAAGTTCAGAAAGCCCTTAAAGGTGCTGGTTATAACCCAGGTAAGATCGATGGTATCTTAGGTTCAGATACTGCTAGAGCAATTAAGAAATTCCAAAGAACAGAAGGTCTTTCTGTAGGTGCTTTAACTTATGACACTTTAAATAAGTTAAACATTAGCATGTAGTTTTATCTTAATAAGAAATTATTAATATATTGGGCCGGAAGTTTTACTTCCGGCTTTTTTTTTGAGGTTTTATGAAAAAAATTTTATTCATTACTTTGTTCATTACTGCTTCTTTTGGATTTTCAGATATTGACAGTAAAGAAAGTTCTAATAAAAGAAGTTTTAGAGAACGGCTGTATTATACAGGTAACATAGGTTTAGACTTTGGTGAATCTTTAAACTTTATAGCAACTCCTGCGATAGGATATAAACTTACTAAAAAACTAGGGTATGCTGTGGGGTATAGTTATGGAGTGAACTCAAGTTCCAACTCATTTTATAAATTTTCAAATAAAGTTCATGGACCAAAAACTTTTTTATCTTATAAAGTTTTAAGCAACTTATATGCTCAGACAAAATATGAATTTTTAACTCACAAGGTAACTCGGCAGAACCTTACTTCTGGGGTAAAAGATAGCACGAAGACAAATTCTCATCACTTAAAGGTTGGTTTAGGTTATGTCTTGGGGGCAATTGGACTGAAATACAGAATCGGGGTCTTTTACGATCTTCTGCATAATGATGAATCCTTTTACGATAACGCCTTTAGTATTTCTACAGGAGTGGTTATCGGTTTTTAATAACAACTTTGCTTCTAGTTATTTCAATTTCTTTTTTTCCACCAAAAAGCTGATGTTCAATTCAATGACACAACTGACTCAATGTCATAGTTTTCTAATCAGTTTTTATCCACTTTCTACCCGTTAATTTTTCCCTTACTAACTTTCAATTTTATCTAACCGATATAATCCAAGAGACATTTATTTTTTTGATAAAACAATGAGGAACTTATGCGTAGCTTAGCAGTATCTTTAATGATGGTATTTCAACTTATTTCTTGTAACAATGCAAACTTGTTCGATGATGAACCAGGTACTAGTGAGACAGTATCAGGAGCAACTGGAACAAGCGGTGGAAATACAGTTACCACTATGACGACTTTACCAGATCAATCAGATCCTTATGGTCATACATGTAGACATAGTGAAGGACAAAACTTTACAGGAGTCTTTACATCTGAATACGGAGAGTGTCTTTTTCATGCTTGTGCAGATAGTGACTATGTTGAATTTGCAAAACATCAAGAATATCAAGCATATGTAGATCTACATGGCGGAAAAGTTGTTGAAAAAGAAGATCTTTGTAAAACAAAAAAAGAATATGGAAAAGGGTGTTGTCATCCTGATGCATTAGACTATATTGGACCAGCTTGTGATGATCCAGGACCTTGTAGGTTTGAGGTTTGTACTGATCCTAGTTTTAAAGAGTTTCACTCTGGGCAATTTACTTTCTTTAAGCAGTATACTTTAAATCATGGCGGTGAAGTTTTAAACAATCAAAGCTTATGTATTACTCCTATTGGTGGATGTAAGAAAAATAGTCCAAACGTTACAAATTATGATTCTTCTGCAATTGAAGAAAATGGTTCATGTATCTTTAGAGGATGTGATGTTTATGGAGCATCAAACTTTTCTCAAGCATTTGCAAATGAAGTAACTAGTTATGTTAATTCATTAAATGGGAAACCATTTACTGGGAAAGTTATCAAAACTTGTGACACTTTAGGAGGAACTGGTTGTACATTCACAGGAGCGAGTAATCAAAATGCAAATGCAAACCTTGAAGATGGAAGTTGTAATATTGCTTGTTGTGGATTAGAGGGACATGAGTTTTATGATTCTAGTTGTCAGTCAACAATTGATTCATATAAAAACTTATTAAATATTACGGGTACAACTTTATCAGGAAATCTAAATATTGAAGCAAATTGTGGTAATAAATTTGGATGTTATTTCAATGCTCCAGGTTATGTAACAAATTCAATGTCTGGGACAGGTTGTAACGCTTGTTCTGAAGATGGAAGTTGTAATATAAGATGTTGCGGTGATGAAAACGCAACGAACTATGATCCAAAATGTAAAACAACTTATTCTACTTATTTAAATGCTCTTGTAACAATGAATGTTTCTTTCAAAGGAACTTTTTCTGATAAGTTCAACTGTAACTATCCTGTAAATGGATGTAGCTTTCAGAATGGATATGTCTCAAACTATACGCCAAATAAAAAAGAAGATGGAACTTGTGACATCGCTTGTTGTGGACAAGTAGGATTTGAGAATTACGATCCAAATTGTAGGAAATCAATAGATGAGTATTCTGCAATTCTTCAAAGCTTAGGGATAGCAGTAACTGGAAATATTGTTGATAATTTAAATTGTGGAAGAAAGCTAGATTGTGCTTATGAGCCGGCTAGTAACGATATACCTGGATCAAAAGAAAATGGTACTTGTAATGTAGAGTGTTGTGCTCAACCTGGATTTGAAAACTATGATCCAAGTTGTCAGGGGACTATAGATACATATAAAGGAATCTTAGCCGGAGATGGACTAGCTCCAACTGGCAAATTAATTAATAATCATATGTGTGGTGGAAGGCTAGGCTGTGCTTATGAGCGTGCCTCAAACTTTACAGCAAACTCTGTTGAAGATGGAAGTTGTGATATTTTATGTTGTACTGATCCAAGTAAGGAAAATTATGATCCTAGTTGTCAGAACAATATAAATGCTTATAAAAATATACTAACAGTATTAGGAAAACCATCTACGGGTAAACTTATTGGAGATAGTTGTCCAGGTAGAACTTTGGGATGTGCTTATCCAGGTGCTCCTAACTTTGTGCCTGATGCTAAAGAAAATGGATCATGTAATATTCAGTGTTGTGCTCAAGAAGGTTTTGAAAACTATAAAGCAGATTGTCAGACAAGTGTAAGTGGTTATACTGCAATATTATCTCGGATGGGTCTAACATCCATAGGCCAAGTTTCTACAAATTTTCAGTGTGGAAGAAAAAAGGGATGTACTTCAGCTCAAGCAATAAACACCACTCCAGGAGCGACACTAGACGATGGTAGTTGTCAATTTACATGCAAGAAATGTGAGACAGGCTTTTCAGGAGAAACTGATCAAGCTTGTTTAGATAATGTATCGTCTTATCAATCTATGATAAATAGATTGGGAGTTGCTTTCACTGGATCAGTGAATATTTTAGATTCTCACTGTAAGCCAGAACAATGTTCTTTCATGGACTCTAGAGTTAAAAACTTTATTGCTGGTGGTGTTGAAAATGGTAGCTGTAACTTTGAATGTTGTTCTACTAAAGGAACGGAAAACTATGATCCTAATTGTGTTGCAAAGGTAGATGAGTATAAAGGAATTCTTGCTGGTCTTGGATTAACTTATACAGGTACTGCTTCATTAACAGTAGGGTGTGGAGAAACTTTAGGCTGTGCTTATGATCAAGCTTCAAATGTATTGGCCGGTGCTAAAGAAAATGGAACTTGTAATATCGCATGTTGTGCTGATGCAAATTCTGAAAATTTTGATGAAGCTTGTGCACCTAGAATAGATAAATATAAGGAAGTTTTAACAGCAGCAGGATTAACTTCTTCTGGAGTTTTAGATAGTAAATTTGGTTGTGGAAAGAAATTAGATTGTAATTACGATTCAGAATACACAGAAAACCATGTCGGCGGTACTAAAGAAAATGGAAGTTGTATTGTGAAATGTTGTGCTGATAATAAATTTGCAAACTTTAAAAAGAACTGTGAAACAGTCGCCGACGGATACACTACTTTACTTGCTGGAATGAATATACCAATGACTGGATCTATAGATAAAAATCATGAATGTGGTAAGGAGTTAGGTTGTGCTTATGATAAAGCAGAAAACTCAAATCCTACTTTTGAAGAAAATGGTTCTTGTACTATTAAATGTTGTTCCAGAGAAGGATATGAAAACTTTGATCCAAACTGTAAAGATGTTGTAAGTGGATATACAGCAATTTTAGCTCAACTAGGAGTACAAGGTACAGGAGTTGTAAACGACAGATTTAGATGTGGGAAAAAATTGGGTTGTAACTATACGAAGGCTGATAATTATAACGGTGTGAAAAAAGAAGATGGAAGTTGTGATATCAAATGTTGTGCAAAAGAAGGATTTACTGGGTTTGATAAAGACTGTATGGCGAAAGTAGACGATTATGTTGATATGCTTGGAAGTATCGCTCCTTCAGGAGACTTGTCGAAAAACTTTCAGTGTGGTGAAGTAATTGGTTGTAAGGAAAAACTTGCTGATAATTATAACCCTAAAGCTGAAGCAGATCCAAACTTTGAGTGTGAATTTACTGCTTGTAATAATCCAGGATTTGCTAATTATGAAAAAGATAAACCAATTAGAGACGCTTGGAAAGCTTATGGCCATGGGAAATTACTTCCTGGATCATGTGGAGAAAAGTTAGGTTGTGCTTATGAGCCTGCTGAAAATGATATTGCTGGAGCACAAGAAGATGGGAGTTGTAATTTTGTCGGCTGTACTGATAAAAGATATGAAAGTTTCGATCCTACTTTTAATGGAAAAATCAATCAATATAAAAAGACTTTAAGACAACTTGGATTAAGTTTTTCTGGTAAAATTGTTAGAAACAAATGTACTGGTTTAAAAGGTTGTACTGAAAAAAGTGCAACTAATTTTAACCCTAAAGCAGAAGTTGATGATAAGACATGTAAGTTTTCAGGATGTATTGATCCAAAAGCTTCTAATTATGATCAGGATCTTCATAATATAATCAAGGGACTAGATTACAAGCCTGCCATAACTAGCACTTGTAAATTTAATGAGCATTATTCATGTCTGTGTGATGCAAGAGGCTCCGCAACTAAATATGGAACGGGTGCACAAATGAAATCACTCGTAATTACAAATAAATCGATACTAAACTCTTTAGCCGATGGTTACAAAGGATTTACTTTAAATTTTGGTAGATTGCTTGGAGCACTTGCGCCAAATCCAACATGCCAGCAAAAAGTTTTCCAATCTTATATAGATGGATATGATTTCGAGAAACTAGCAGATAAAGAAGTATTGCCTAGAGAAAACGTTAGAGACTTACTAGATAGACATTGGCAAAGAGATGGAGCAAGTGGAGATTACTTTATCGATGGAGCTCCATATGAATTAATTGCCATTGTATTTAGACCTGACCTTGAAAAACAAAATGATGAAGAGAAAATTGTTTCTTACGGTGAAGGGCGTTTTGTATTTAAGCTAAAAGATGTTGAAGAAACAGTGAAAGTTCCATGTAACACAACAGTCACAACCAATGATTGTAGTAGCTCTAGGTATGGATGTAGGAAAACTACTAAAGTTGTAAATGCAACTTGTGATAAAAAAGTTGTAACGAAAGAGCCGAGTCATGTTATTTTTGAATATGATCTTCCGGGAGAATTGGATTGGCATTATAACTGGGCGAAGCTTAAATGTTTAAAAGGTGATGCATATAAAGATCACTTAGTTAATATTATAAAATCTTTTGCTTTTACTGATCATAATTACAAAGAATGTACTTCTAGTGATGTTACTGATGTTTACGGTCATACGACTAGAGTGAAAGAATGTAATAAAATGAGAAAACCACTCTCTCAAGTCCGTGTAAATGACTTAAGAGAATTAGACTTTAATGCAAATACTAGTTGGGCCTTGTTTGAAATGAGACCTATCGGATCCAGTTGTAATAGTTTAGAAAGAGTTGAAATGCCTCTTACTCCAATTGATAATGGAGGAAAGCATGAAGATATAAGAGCAGAGGAACAAGTATTTAAACAAGCTTATCAAAATGATCTTGCAAATGATTTTGTTAGTCAATTTAGCAAAATTTCAGATCCATTCGAAGGATATACTGTTGATAAACTTGCTTGGCAAAATACTTATTTTATAAATCATTCTTGGACTAGAGAGTTAAACGGTCATCAAGCATTAGATAATTTAACTGAACCTGAAAGGTCATTTGCTTTATATAGATATAGCCTAAACTCATGTGCCGGATGCCATTCTGGAGCATTTGTTCAACATAATCCTAACGATCAAGATGGATTAAACTTAAACTCTAGTCAGATGATCAGCAAATACGGAAAGATTAGATTCAGTAAAATTAAAAAAGCGAATGATTTCTTACACATACACGCTGATGGAAGTTTGTCGCCATTTATGAAAGAAGATCTTGGATATAGAGCTGAAGATTTAGAAATGTCCTTAACAGATAATTTTTGTGCAGACCCTGGTTCGTATAGTGACATGGAAGATAGTGTCGATCCAGGTGTTTTTGATTGTGATATTGATTTGAATTCAGACAATGTAATAGATAAAAAAGATACGATCATTTATAAACAACTTGCAGCTTCATATGCCCGAAAAAAGCAATGTATAAACCTACCAGATCTTAATGGTGATGGTTCAATAAATGGAACAGATCATACTTGGTATGCAAATATTATTGGCCCTAATGGATTAAAGCATGCTGCAAATTATGCTCGAAAGTGTAAAAACTTAGAGACTAAGTGTGAGAACAAGTTTGTTTGTCCAAAAGGACATAAGCCAAAACTAGTAAAAGGTTCTAAAGATAAATATATTTGTGAAAGTATTATTGTAACGAACCCTCCTCCAACGTGTCAGTCATGGCAGAGACTTATAAGTGTGGGTGGTAAATTTATTTGTTCAACACCTAGTTGTGGCTTTGGAAAAAAGAGACTTTCTAATGGTCAATGTGTTTCAAGTTTAACTTGTCCATCGGGGTATAGTGCAAATGGAACTAGATGTTGTAAAAAAACAACAACAAAAGTTCCGAAGAGAGTTTGTAAGCCTACAAAGACTTGTAGTAGAAGATATCAAGGAAGATGTCTAAGTTGGAAAACTTCGAGCATTTGCTCCACTACTTTTGTCACTCAATCTTCAACAAGCTGTGTTTCTCCTGGAAGTAATCCTGGTCCATCTACACCATCGATTCCAAGTTGTGGCTCTGGAAAGACATGGAACAAAATTATTAATCGTTGCGTGAGTATATCTACTCCAACTCCAACGCCAATAATAAAACCAAAGGTGTGTTCAGGGACATTTAATTTAAAAATTGGATCAAAATGTTGTCGAAAAACAATTAAGAAAACTCCTACTAGGACATGTAAAACAGTTAAAGGTAGTTGTACTAAAACGAAATATGGAACTATGTCATGTACTAAGTCTAGACAGGTTTGTAGTACTTCATTTAAATCAACGAGTTCATTGGATTGTGGAAGTGGAACTGTAACAACTTCTACGCCTACTAGAACTCCTACTTGGAAACCAACTTCAACTCCAAGCTGGAAACCAACTCCTACACCAAAGGCTCCATCGTCGTACTGTAGGAATGGTTTTGTTTATAATAATAGTAAGTTTTCTTTTAAGTGTAAGTCTTCACCAATTGTAATTAAGCCAAGAACTACTACGTTTAAGCCAAGAACTACTACGACTAAGCCAAGAACTACTACTAGTTCATGTAAGTGGGAGAAAAGAACTTTCGGTGGAAATATGGGAGGAGGATTGAGGAACTCTTGTACTAAGCAATGGAAGAGCGTTTATTGTAATAATGGAAAAAGAGCTCCGAGTAGCTCAAGAGCCGTTTGTATTTAAAAGAATAATTATTTTTTAAGGAGCTAAGATGAAGAATAAAATATGTATACTAATTTTAATATGTGGAAATATCGCATTTTCTCAATTGGTGAAAACTAATAAGAAACAAAAAGTAATTCATAAGGTTTCTTATAGATGTTCAACCGAGTTTAGAGATTCAGAAGAAGAACAAAAAAGAGTCTTCTCAGAAAATCAATGCAAGGGAGGAATATGGATAAAAGGTATGAAAGCATTTAAGGTTCGTAAGAAGTTTAATCTCAGTTGCGATGATGGGGATTTTCTTGAAGTTGTAGCAACGGCCAATAGATGTTTACCTGAGAAAGAATGGAAAAAAGTTGCTACAACTAATAACATAAGAAAATTTCTTTTTAGAAAGAGAATGAGAGCTCATTAACTTTAGAATAATTTCTGATTTGCTAATAAACTATACAAAACGAATACTTTCACTTATGTAATATATAATAGTTTTATCAGGAGAGTATCAATGGCTAGACATTATATGAATTCAGGTGCCAATATGATCACCTTAAAGTCAGGTGATGAAGGCTTTTATGTCGATGTTTGCTTAGAGCAATTATTATCAATCGTAGAAGAGCATAGGTATGTTCTAAGACCCTGGACTGATAAAAGTACTGACACTGAATATAATAATGTTCGAATTTTTGTAAAACCTAATGATGGTGGCTCAAGGTTATATACTCATTATCTAGAAGTAGTTGAGCCTAAGTCTTAAAACTTATCCTTAAAGAATTTTTTAATTTTAATCCAAATTTTTTTAGATAATTGCTAGCACCATAAGATGAGTAAAAAAAGGTTTAAAAGACTTATACGATGATTTAACAAAGTATGGGACAAAGTCTTTTATATCCCTTTGGTTTTATCAAATGGTCGGGGTGAGAGGATTTGAACCTCCGACCTCCTCGTCCCAAACGAGTTACGCTACCAGGCTGCGCTACACCCCGAAAATCTGATTTTTGTAATTTATCTCTTTTTATGGATTTCGTCTATCAAACTGGAAGGAATTTTTTA
>CALIJZ010000091.1 GCA_938017795.1 uncultured Bacteriovoracaceae bacterium | reverse complement strand
CTTATCATCAACAACTATTGTTCTCTTAACAACTTCTGAATACTTGGCAGTAATATGATTTAGTGTCTTATCATTAAAGTTTTTATCCACTCTTGGTTGTGTTGTCGAAGTTGTTGTTGAAGTTGTTGTTGAAGTTGTTGTTGAAGTTGTTGTTGAAGTTGTTGTTGAAGTTGTTGTTGAAGTTGTTGTTGAAGTTGTTGTTGAAGTTGTTGTTGAAGTTGTTGTTGAAGTTGTTGTTGAAGTTGTTGTCGAAGTTGTTGTCGAAGTTGTTGTCGAAGTTGTTGTCGAAGTTGTTGTCGAAGTGACTTTAGGCAAGTTATCAAAATCAACCTCAGACTCTTTCTTAACGATAAACCTTCCTCTTGTAAAAATCGATGCTCTTCCTGATATTGAATCATCTATTTCAGAGCCAAGAACAATTAGGACATAACCATTATTAAATTTTAAATATCTATCTCCAGTTCCAAGCGTTCCGATATAAGCTGAGTGACCTGTACTTCCTCTTGGTGCATGAATATTTAAACCAAAATATCTACCGTGCAATTGATGACTTAATGACTCATCATCTCTTAAGGAAAAGTAGAAATCTTTGGTTTCTTCAGGAGCACTTATTGATGGTAAAGAAATTTTAGCAACTTTATTTCCTTCAGATGAAAATCGAACTAAATCAAACTCTTCTGATTCCTTTATATCTATCGTCTTTGCTGTCCCTAACCTATATAAATTAAAACCATTAAAATGATGATAACCGCTTCCTTGAGGACAAGAATGGTCTCCATAATAAGAATAACTCGATGTTATCTCTCCATTTTCATCATATCTATATCCCCCAGCATGTCTTAAGCCTAAATTATGGCCAAACTCATGTGCAACAGTCTGAGCATTTCCATTTATTACTATTGAAAGGTTTCCATTCAGAGCTGCAACGCCTCCAAATCGACACTTGGTATAAACATCTGGTTTTGCCGGGTAAAATGTCATTAAGTGAGTATGAGTAAGTTCATCGTAAATACCAGGTACTGCCTTAATTCTTCTACTCACTGTATTTAAATTACACATCGATCCTGAGCTGTTGGTAAAAAAACCATCATTTACCTTTACTTCTTTTACTGAAAACTTAATCTTTATTTTCCCTTCTGATACAGTGTCGAAATATTGCTGGAACTCTTCCATTCTTTCTCTTAAATCGTTAGTAGAAATGAAGTCACTGAACTTTACGTCATTGAATTCAGGGACAACTGCCAAGACATGATAAGGACCAAAGCTTCTAGCAAAAACTTTTTCATTTTTAACTCCAGGAATTCTTTGTTGTTCTAGCTTGAGTTTAGATATGTCTTTAAAGGAAACATATTCTCCCGAGCTAACACCTGGTATCTTTGTTATTTTTACAGCTCCTTGGCTATTTTGGAGAACCCAATATGATTGTGATGTTTTTTTATCAAAGTCATCTTCTATCAATTCAAAATACTTTAAAGCCTCACCTTTTATCAAAAGTTTTTTAATTTCTTTTGAATCACTTTCACTAAATTGAAACTCCGGTGATACATTAGAGGATTCAGTTTCTGCAGTCTTTTGATTGCAAGAAATAGTTATTAGAAACAAGAAGGCTATTAAAATTTTATTCATCCAATATTCTAAACTTGCACTGGATTCAATAAAAGGACTTGCCTTTTTTTTCCATTATCTATCAATGAGTTATCAGTAATGGCCCAGCTCATTTGATTAACTTTTTGACACTTTTTTCTCATAAATACAGATACTTAGGCACGGTGACCTTGAAACCTTGAAAAATCTATATCTCTTCCAATCTTGATTGTTCTTCTATGAGAAAATGAGCTATGAAAATTTTAATCTTTTTAACAATTTTACTAAACTTATCCACTTTTGCTCAGTGTAATATTGATAAATCAATCGCTCTTATAGGTGACTATATCCATGAAAACGATGAATTCTCAAATATGATATCTGGAGATATTGATTATTCTCTTCATCTAAAAATTAGAGAAAATCTAGACGTTGTAAAAAATGAAGTTCAACATACTTATAGCTACGGTCAAAAAATTCTTTCTACTCAGGATGGACTAACTTGCCAAGAATTGATTATTACTCTTGATTGTACTTTAGAAAAAAATCAAACTATTCCAACTCACAAATATTTTAACTGTAAAAACTAAGTAGCTTTATTCAAATCAATGAGCATTGATTGCATTTCATTGGCAGGTTGAAAATCTCCATTTTTAGAAGACACATCAAGGCCAAGTGTTAAAATTTCTCTCAACTCTAAATCTTTATTACTTTTCTTATAAAGCTTAGCCAAAGCCAAATAAGAAACTGAATGCTTTTTATTATGATCTAAAACTCTTTTTAAATAAAACTCACTTCGATCCAAGTCACCTTCTTCTAAGAAAATCGTACCCAAACCATAATTTGCAATCTCATCAAACTCATCAATTTCTAAAACACTTTCAAACATTTTTTTTCTTTCTAAGTTTTTTTCCTCTTTATCTGCCTTGACTCCCATTTCTTTAAAAGACTTAAGAGTAGCATTTGATTTTTCTATTTCCGCGTTCTCAATATCTCCTATCTTCATATAAAAAAGAGATAAATTTGTATGAGCCATCACTGAACTTTCATCAAAACTAGATAATTTTTTCATCACCTCAATGGCCTCTTGATATTTTTCAATTCGACCTAAGATAACTCCTTTCATCTCTAGAGCATCTAGAAAGTCTGGCTTATATTCAAGACTATAATCCAAAAGCTCCAATGCAAGAGTAGTTTCTTCCTCTTCTGTAAATATTCTTAAGGCTTGCTCATATAAGTCTTGCGCCAAATCATTATCATCTTTTATAAACACAGGATAGGTTGATACTTTTTTTAATTTTCCTTCATGCTCTATTTCTTTCCCTGAGATACGATCAGCTCTTGCGGCATGAAATATAGATTGCTCTAAAGTGTTTACATCTTCTAAAAGTATTGGAAACTTTGAGCTCTTTCTATGAACATCAATTTTAGATACAATTTCTTGACCGAGAAAACAGCCTTTAGATCTATCATAGCAAAAATCCAGATATCTAGTCTCATTTAAAAATCTTCCTCTCTCATCTCCTGTGATCCCCTGAAGAGTTTTAAGTTTATTAGTATCAACTAGCTTAATTGAATTATCTAAGTTTTCGACAAAGACGCCTTCTATTCCCCAAATAATAATTTTTTCTCCAGAAATCTTATTTCTTTTTCCAAAAACAAAATATCCTTGAACTTCCTTACTTGAAATTTCAAACTCTTCAATAATTTTATATTTTTCTATCCTTTCAAGAAATGCTTCGTAATCTTTCGAATCAAGAAATATTAAAAATTTATTTTCATTAAGCTTAATAAGTGAAAAAAAAGATGCGATTTTCCCTTTAATATCAAGTAAAGAATGAATTTTTGCTCGACTTGTAGATAAAGAATTTGTTGTTTGATTGATCAAATAAGATTGTGCATCTGGGCCTTCTATAACAACCCTTCTCAAGTTAACAGGAAATGCCCCTCCATCTAGAAGGAGATCAAGATATTTCATATAGAGAAAGATTCACCACAACCACAACTATTTTTGGCATTAGGATTATCAAAGACAAATCCTTTTCCATTAAGACCATCTTGAAAATCAAGAACAATACCTTTCAAATAAATAGTAGATTTCGGATCAATATAAACCTTCACTCCATCAAAGATTAATTCATTATCTTTATCTTTTTTAAAATCAAAATCCATTTTATAACTAAACCCAGAACAACCTCCACCAATCACTGCTAATCGAAGTCCTTTTTGATCAGACTCTTCCTTAGAGATCTCTTTTATTTTAGTTATTGCTTTAGGTGTTAATTGAATTAAATTTTCCATATATTTTAAGTAGAACATTCCTTTAAATTTTGCAATGATAAACCCACTAAAGGACACTCATATGATTACATTATACCATTATTTACACTGCCCATTTTGTGTGAGGATTAGGCTCGTCCTTGGTCTGTTAAAAGTACCATATAAATCAATTGTATTAGACTATGATGACGAAAAAACACCTTTAGAGCTTTGTGGTAAAAAAATGCTTCCACTTATTAAACAACCTGATGGGAAAACGATTAATGAAAGCTTAGATATTATAAAATTACTTGATAAGGATAATCGTCTTTGCTCGAATCAAAATATTGAACCACTTATTAGTGAACTTGGAAGTTTTGTGCACCCTTTAGCAATGCCTTACTTTATCTACACTCCTGAGTTTAATGATAGGTCGAGAAAGTATTTCCAAGAAAAAAAAGAAGCTTACAAAGGTCCTTTTAAGCAATTATACAAGGATAGAAAAAAGTATTTAAGTGGATTAAACGAAACACTTTCGGAACTAGAGAGTAAGCTTGAACCTTTCTATGAATCTGATAAAATTGAGCTAGAAGATATTTTAATTGCGTCTCATTTATGGGGAATGTATATCGTTCCAGAGTTTCAATTTTCTGAAAAGATTCATAACTATCTTCAACAAATTAAAAAACTTTGTGATTTTGAATATCATAAAGATTCTTGGGAGTAAGATGTTAGCAATTTTGCGAATCGTTCAATTTGAAGATGCTAAAGATCTTCAATCTGAAATTCTTTTTCAGAAATACTTTACGATCAAAAATGGTGAAACAATGACTCTTGGGAGATCTAAAGAAGCAGACTGGCAAATCATTGATTCTCTTTCTAGTAGCAAGCATCTTAAATTTGAAATGCAAGGCGGTTATTTATTTTTTGAAGACCTCGAATCTAAAAATGGATCTAGATTAAATAAGATAAGAGTTAGAGAAAGAGTAAACTTATATCTAGATGATGTTATCACACTTGGAGCTACCTATATTCACATAGATGCTGACCATACTCCTTTGGAATCAAGAATGAAGCTTAGAAGTCCTAATGGTCGTGATGATAAATATGCTTTTGTTGAAGAGTATGGAGATCTTACAAATCCAAAACTCATCCTAGATTTTGACTAGGGAGTCCAAATCGTTTCTGAAATATTTTCTTTTTTATTCAAGTATCTAGATAAAACAAAAAAGTAATCACTTAACCGATTCATAAACTCAAACGAAGACTCGGGTTCTTCACCTTGTAATTGTTCTGAAAAGTTCACAAGCTTTCGCTCCACTCTTCGGGTTACTGTTCTACAAAGATGAGCAACACTTGCTGCCTTTGATCCCGTAGGAAGAATAAAGTTTTTTAGCTCAGCTAATTCTTCATTCATCTTATCTATGGATTTTTCAAGCGATTCAATTAACGAAGAATCTATCGCTGGAAGTTTATACTCAGCTCTTTTATCTATTGTACAAGCAAGTAAAGATCCCAGATTAAAGAGTTGATTTTGAACAATTTGTAACAATTCATTGTCTTCATAAGATCGAAGGTAACCAATAAAACTATTTAACTCATCAACCTCTCCATAAAGATCAATCCTTAGGTTTGATTTAGAAATTCTCGTTCCACCGATTAGAGCAGTTTGTCCCTTATCTCCAGTTTTTGTATAAATCTTTGCCACTTACATATTCCTTCTATATTTTCCGCCGACTTTATATAACTCATTAGTGATTTGTCCAAGAGAGCAATACCTAACTGTGTGTAAAAGTTCTTCGAAAATATTTTCATTTTTTAAGGCCACATTTCTTAATCTCAATAGGGCTGCATCAGACTTATGGGCATGCAACTCATGAAAAGAATTCAAACGTGAGATTTGATCTTTCTTTTCAGCTTCATCAGCTCTTGTTAATTCAATCTCTTGATCCATCTGATCATGGATATTATCAGCTAAAAATGTATTAACTCCAATAATCGGAAACTCTCCAGAGTCTTTTAACCTTTCATAATATAATGACTCTTCTTGAATTTTTCCTCTCTGATACATGCTCTCCATTGAACCCAGAACTCCACCTCTATCTGAAATTCTTTCAAACTCTTGAAGAACTGCTTCTTCAACAAGAACAGCAAGCTCATCCATTAAAAATGATCCTTGGAGTGGATTATCAGATTTATTCATTCCAAATTCCCGATTTATAATCATTTGAATGGCCATTGCTCTTCTAACAGACTCCTCTGTTGGAGTAGTGATCGCTTCATCGTAAGCATTAGTATGCAATGAATTACAATTATCTGATAACGCTAAAAATGCCTGTAAAGTTGTTCTAATATCATTAAAATCTATCTCTTGAGCGTGAAGAGATCTTCCACTAGTTTGGATATGATATTTTAATTTCTGAGACTTGGTATTAGCTCCATATTTATCTCTTAAAGCTACTGCCCAAATTTTTCGAGCAACTCGACCTAAAACTGAATATTCAGGATCAAGACCGTTGCTAAAAAAGAAAGATAAGTTATCACAAAATTCATCAATTTTTAAACCACGATTTAAGTAATACTCAACAAATGTAAATCCATTAGCAAGCGTAAAGGCGAGCTGAGTTATTGGATTCGCTCCAGCTTCAGCAATATGATAACCACTGATTGAAACTGTATAATAATTATTAATATTATTTTTGCAGAAAAACTCTTGAACATCTCCCATCATTTTCAAAGCAAATTCTAAAGAAAAGATACACGTGTTTTGAGCTTGATCTTCTTTTAAAATATCTGCTTGTACGGTGCCTCTAACCTGCTTCATTATCTCAATTTTCTTTTCATGATCTTCAAGGTCTGCCCCTGAGAGTTGTTGATTAATAGCAGCATTCATAAACATTGCTAAAATAATTGGTGCTGGTCCATTGATCGTTTTCGATACTGATGTAAATTTACTAATTAAATCAAAACCTTCATAAAGATCTTCCATATCTTTAAGCGTTGCAATACTTACTCCTGACTCTCCAACTTTTCCATAAATATCTGGTCTAAAATCAGGATCTTCTCCATATAATGTCACTGAATCAAATGCAGTCGATAATCTTTTAAATTTTTCAGTTTCTGATAAATAATGAAATCTATTATTTGTTCTTCCCGGACCACCTTCACCAGCGAACATTCTTTTTGGCTCTTCGTCTTTTCTTTTAAAAGGAAAAATCCCTGTAGCATATGGGAAAAAACCTGGAAGATTTTCATTAGCAATAAATCTATATTTTTGTGATAAATACTCAAAATTTGGAAAAGAGACTCTATTAATAATAGACCCTGACAAAGATTCAAACTTCGTATCAATGCTAAACTCTTTACCTCTTACATTATAGCTAAACTTACCATTTCTATATTGTTCACGTGTTTTATCAAATTCTTCTATTTGCTCAAAAACATCACTCCCAATTTCTTTTTTTAATTCTTTTAAATTTTTAGAAAAATCATTACCAGTAATTTTAGAAGCACCATCTAAAACTTCAAAATCTTTAAGTTTAGAAATTATCTTTTCGCTGCGATCTCTATAATCTCGGCAAGTATCAGCAATCGATCTTAAATAATTTGTCTTAGAAGATGGTATGATTGCCGTCGTATTTTTAGGTGATTTATCCTTAGTTAAATTCTCAAGAGCATCGCTTAATTCAAACTTGAAAGTTTTAGCAATATCATAAAATAGTTGATTTACTCCATGATCATTAAATTTCGAAGCAATTGTTCCATAAACAGGAAGTTTTATATCATCACCATCAAAATCTTTATGGTTTCTTCGATACTGTTTTCTAACATCTCTAAAAGCATCTTTTGCTCTAGATTTTTCAAACTTATTAATGACTATAAAAGATGCACTATCAAGCATTTCTATTTTTTCTAATTGAGTTTGAGCTCCAAATTCTGGTGTCATGACATACATTGCATGATCAGCAATATTCACAATTTCGTCACTGGCCTGTCCTATTCCAGAAGTTTCTACAATAATTAAATCAAAACTCTGAGATTTTAAAAACTCTACTACATTTTTAATTTCAGGACTTAGTTCTGTTTTAGAATCCCTTGTTGCAAGAGATCTAATATAAAAATTATCAAAGCTTGCGCTCCCTAAACGAATCCGGTCTCCAAGCAAGGCACCTTGAGTTTTTTTCTTTGTTGGATCAACACTAATCAGTGCTATTTTTTTATCATTATAATATCTATGAAATCGAAGTAATAACTCATCAATCAATGAAGACTTACCTGCTCCGCCTGTTCCAGTTATTCCCAAGACCATTGTTTTGTTTGAAGTAATTTCAAAAGGTAATTTTTTATTATTCTCAATTGAAGTGATAACTTTTGCTAATTCATAACTTGATAGATCTTTGCCCCTATAGGAGTGGACATCAAAGCCATCCATAGTTGAGTAAGTCGCTTTGGTAATCATATCTTTTATGATCCCTTCAAGACCTAATTCCATACCATCTTTAGGTGAATAAATTTTAGTTATTCCTTTATCATGCAGGGCTTTAATTTCCTTAGGTGTGATAACACCACCTCCCCCACCAAAGATCTTAATCTTCTGACCGCCTGCTTTATCTAAAAGCTCCCTAACGTATGCAAAGTACTCATTATGACCACCCTGATAAGAACTAAGGGCGACAGCATGAGCATCTTCAGACAATGCTGCATCTACAACTTCCTTAGCAGATCTATTATGCCCTAAATGAATTACCTCTACCCCATAGGACTGAAGTATTCTTCTCATAATGTTTATTGAGACATCGTGTCCATCAAATAATGAGGCCGCAGTAACAAATCTTAGTCTTTCAGACATTTAAAACCTTTTCTAAATTCAATCTTTAGCATATTTAGTGGTATAATACTTAAAAATATGAGCAAGGTAAAAGTAGAAAATCCATTTCATCCAGCAAGGCTAAAACCTAAAAGAAAAGGTAAAAAACCACCTAAACTTTTAGCAGTCGTTCACCAAAGCGGATGTACAGGCTGTGAAATCTGTATCGCAGGTTGTCCAGTAGATTCAATCGAACTAGTTTCGGGTCCTGATCCTAAAAATCCAACTTTTCAACAAACAGTAGAAATAGATTTGATGAGATGCATTGGGTGTCAAAATTGTTCTCAAGATTGTCCTTGGGAAACAATAACAATGTATCAACATGATGATGCATTTATTGCATGGGGAAATGAAACGCTTGATAGTGAGCTTTATATTGAAATGAATGAGCTTCAAAAAATCGATCCTTCGCTTTTTGAAAAAAAAGAAGAAGAACCGGCAGAATAAAGCAGAAAGACTTTCATCTTCCTGCTCGTAAATATTTAATTAATATAATTTCTTAGGTAATTTTTCTTTCTTTTTTCCACCAAATTTATATCTAGCTCCTACTTGATAATAAGTAGCAGAATTTTTTGATTCAGAAATTACTCCAGTTTGATCTGTTACAGAAAATGATCTTCTCGCAACTTTTGCAAATATTGTAGCTCTATTACTTATTTGTAAACTTAAGTTTAAAAAAGTTTCTCTAAAGCTATGAAATTCATCGTAATCAACCGCATATTGATCATTACATGTTATATAAAATTCATCATAATAATCATCATAATACTCATTGCACACTGTATGAGTATAGTACCACTCACCTTTACCTAGAGCACTGTGACCATTTATCCCAACAGAAGCTGTAAAAAGTTTATCTTTAAAAACCTTTGCTTTTAACCCTGCTTCAATATTATAGCTGATTGCACCAGATGCTCCTTCACCAGAGAGTCCTTGACCATCACTAATTCTTGTCGCTTTTTGAAAAATTCCACCAAAAGACAATGCAGCTTTAGCAAATAATTTAATGTTCCCAGTTCCATCTAAACTAGTTTCTCCTCCAGCTCTAATTCCAACAACATTTAATGTATGCGTTCCACCTTCATCAATATCTATATTTTTTGTATATTTATAATCTAAAAAACTAAATCCCAAATATCCTTTCGTACTTCCAACACTATCATGAATATAGTCACCCTTTAAAAGAGAGACTTCTAACTTAACAGAAGTTAATTGATCAGAGTTAATGGCCCCTTCTCCTTTAAAAGTCAGGATATAATATTTTTCAAAATATCCTCCTTTCCCTGAATATAAATAACCACTACTTTTAACTAAAACATCTACTGAGTCTCCAACTTGTTGCAAGCCCAAACCAACGTCTACCCTTGGAGTGTATTGAGCAAAAACAGATGTAGATAAAATAACCAGTAAACTAAAGACTAATTTCATTTTCTCCCCTTTGATGAAATCTATAAATTATTGAGAAGCTAGTAAATTTATACAAAGGTGTCAGTCCCAAAGTGGCCCTTTTTGCAATTTTTCTTATTCTGCATTGCAACACTTTTCCATCAAGTTCCTTTACTAGGGACTAGAAGCTACTCATACTTATTTTATATTTCTTGTGACAACCAGTGGAGCCTCTAAATGGATAGTAGATTTAAAATATGGCTGTTAGCCTGCTTTGCCTTATTATTAATTCCTTTTCTATATCTTTCATTTTGTAGCTTTCCTGCAGCAGATGACTTTAGTTATGCAATCAATACAACTCAACGCGGATTTTGGGGAGCTCAGAAATATTATTGGAATGAAATTAATTCACGATTTTTTGCAACTCTTTTCTTAACTACTTCACCTGTTATTTTTAAAAGATTTGATCTTTACCACCTCTTGGCTCCTGCATCTTTAATGCTACTAATAGGATCTACTTATATATTTCTCAATAGCTTGACTCATTTTCTGAAATTGAAAATCGATAAAGGACTCTGCTTTATATTCACCTTAATATTTATAATGTGCTTTATTAATGAGAACTATTCTTTAGCTCAATTTTTTTATTGGTATCCCGGCATAGTGAATTATCTTTTCCCTACTTGTTTGACTCTAGTTTTATTATCTTATGTCTTAAGATCTACTAAGAAGAACTTACCCGTTTTAGAAATACTAATGATTTTTTTTATCGGTGGTTTAAGTGAAACTTTTTCATTTGTTCTTGGCGTTCTATGGTTTTTGATTCTTTGTTACAATTATTTTGAAGACAAAACTATTTCTAGATATTTTTTAATTTTATTTTTAGGAAATATTTCTTGTTTCTTGTTTCTATACTTTTTTTCTTCTGGAATAGGAGTTCGTTTGGGTAGATTTCCTGAAAGAAGTCTAAAGCGAACATTAACGAAACCTTTTGAATCGTCTTTTAAAAATATTTTCAGATCTATTAAGCCAAGCTTTTTCTCACTTTGGATATTTGTTGTATTCTACTATGGAGGACTCCAATTTAAGTTCAAAAGACTAAGTAACCGTTTCTCAGCGGGATTTTTCTTCATCTTGTGTATTTCTGCATACATTCCAGTTGCTTATGGAACGGGAAGAGGAGGACCTGGTAGATTACATGCAGTTATTTATTTTTTTGTTTTGATAGGATTATTACTGCTTACCACAAAAAATAATAAACTCTCTAAATTCGTAAAATCACTGTCTGAAAAAAAAGTTAACTTTTTAATTGTATCGATGTTAATAATTGGATTCATATTTGGAAATGTAGGAAGAATGTTTTTTGACTTAAGCCCTGCAAGCTCTTATGCCAGAGAGCACTCTCTTAGAATTGAAACCTTAAAAAATTCTTCTCCAAATGACATTGTACTCATCGAACCCATAGAGCTGAAACCTAGGTCTATTTTCTTTGCTGATATAAGATCATCTAGTCCAACTTACGCGAAATACTGGAATGTCTTGGAAATAAAGTTTAAGCAGAAGGAGTAAGTTGAGGTACCACTCATAAAAAAATGGTACCTTTTATTTTTATAAGTCTTTTATTTCTTCTTTCTTTTTCTTCCCAAATTTATAGATTGCTCCTACTTCAAAATAATTTCTGCTACTTTTAGAAGAAGTTCCAGCAGATGAATCAAATTCATAAGTTCTTCTTGCATATTTTGCGTAAATACTTGTAGAGCTATTATCGTTCTTAAATAAATTTACGACTACTTTTAGAAATCTTTCCTGGTAACTCCAAAACTGTTTATAATCCACACCGTATACGTCATTACAATATAATCCTGGAGGAGCATATTGAAATTGGCTTACTCCGAATTGATCTCCAAAATCATCAAAATCATTCTGTCCATTATAATAAAAACATTGCTCATGAGATAAATATGATTCTCCTAGGGTTTGCATTCTTTGACCCTGAATACCTACAGATATTTTATATTTACTTTCAATCTCAACACCTAATTCAGCATGATAACTTCTTGAGTCAGTCAGACCTAAGTCTTGAGTTTTTTGATTAATATCCAGTTGACCAAGTCTATCTTTAGCTCCAAAAAGTACTCCTAAAAAAGAAGTCCCAGCAGTTGCAAATAATTTTACATTACGCTTAGATCCCAACTCTACACTCGCACTATATTTCAAGCCAATCATATTCACTTGATACATTCTATCAATGTCGATGTTAATATCTCTTTTGTAATCGAGACTTAAAAGGTTCACTTTAAACTCAGACTTAAATCTATCTGAAGAAACATCTATTCCAAAATCAGCCAAAGAAGCATTAACTGAAAGATAAGGAGCTATACTTCCATCAAAAGAACCTTCAACCTCAAATGTTAAAAGATAAATTCTAGCAGTTTCTTCATTTACAGATGTGCTAAAAGCATTAGATTTAACTCGATATAAAACTTCAACTTTATCTCCAACTTTTCTTAAACCTAGTCCAAATTCATTTTCATTTTCCTTTGGTGTATATTGAGCTAATAAACTCATCGACATAACAATCATTAATAGAAATTTCATTTCTTTTCTCCCCTTCAAAAAAAAAGGCCCTTTAATAAAAGAGCCTGTAAGTATAATTTTATCTATCAATATGCCAATATTTAATCAAGCAAAACTTTTAGCATTCTCAAAGACTCATGAACATCAACGATTCCACCTTCCTTTGATAAAGATGAAAATTTTGTCTTTCTTGGTCTTATAACACTAGCATTGGGATATTTTCTCGTAGACTCAGCTAGTACAGCTTTTACTTCACTTGGCTTTAATTCTGGATAATGACCTAATATTAATGCTGCACATCCAGCTACAACAGGAGAGGCCATAGATGTTCCACTATATGCATCGTAGTTATTATCTGGAGTTGTTGAATTTATCCCATACCCAGGAGCAAATAAATCAACATACTTTTTGCTATAGTTAGAAAAATTCGCAGCCAAACCTTTCTGTATAATGTCTCCATCATCATTTCTTTTTATAAATTTAGTTCCAATTGTACTTGCTCCAACTTCAATCCAATTAGATGCCAAATATTTAGTTCCGACATCTTTATTTGGAAAATTATTTTTCAATGTAATCTCTCTAGCACTATTGCCTGCAGAGTGAACCAATAAGACACCTTTTTCTCTGGCATATCTTACTGCAAGGTTCACTATCTTCTTTTTAGGTGAAAATGATTTTCCAAAACTCATATTAATTACTCTTGCACCATTGTCTACTGCATAAATAATCGAATTAGCTATATCTTCATCATATTCATCTCCATCAGGGACTGCTCTTAAAGACATAATTTTAACATTTGAAGCAATGCCATTAACACCAAAATGATTTCTTCTATTTGCTGCGATAATGCCAGCAACATGAGTTCCATGACTAGGATCAGGTCCTATAATATCATTATTTCCATAACTACTTGTTAAGCCATCATCCTTTTCTTTGTTAATCAGCTTTCTAGCGTAACTTTCAAATTTTGAATCACAATACCATGGAGTTTCTTCATTTTTACAAGTTCTTCTTTGAGATTTCTTATATTTAACAAGCTCTGCTTTGTATTCTTTTTCTTTCTTGGACAATTCTCTATCTAACTTACTAAGTCTCCCTAACTCTCTTGCAAATTCTAGAGGCTCTTCATTAGCTTGGTATGTGCTTCGACCTTTTTTAAAAGTACCATCTCTTAATACCTTTCCCATTCCTTTTTTACTTCCTAAGAAATTCCAACCATAAAAATCATCAATATATCCATTCTTATCGTCATCAATTCCATTGTTTGGTATTTCTTCTTTATTCATCCAAATCTTACCCTTAAGATCTTCATGATTGATATCAACACCTGAATCTATAACTGCAACAATAATTTCTTTTTTTGCAGGTCCAAAAGTTTCATAAGCAAGGTTAACAGAAACTCCTTCAGAGCTCCCTTTTCCATTCGGAGCTAAGTTAAACCAATCTTCTTCGTTATCAACATTAAGAATTGTTCCTTTTGCATTTTTTTGAACCATAGTATTAGGCTCTTCTAAAGTTTTTCCAATAAAAATAAGTGGAAAAATTAGTATTAAAATCTTCAACATAGATACTCCCTTTTGAATGATTGACAGAAGTTAGCACTATATTAAATAAATCAACATCTATGTAAGAATAATTATGGAGTTTTTAAATTCGAAAAGATTTTCTTTTTGATCCAAGAGTAACAAGTAAAATAATTATTATTGACACCCATTGAGATGTACTAAAATTTAAGTATATCCCTCTATGAATGTCTCCTCTAAAAAATTCAAGAAAAAATCTTAGTGCAGCATAATACAAAAGGTATTTTGAAAGTTCGTTATTTATTTTCTCTTTAAAAATATGAAAATACATAAACATTAGAAAGAGACTTAATGATTCAATCAATTGAACAGGAATGATCCAATCCCCTAATTTTATTCCAAAACAACAACCTGTTAAATAACATCCTATTCTTCCTATTCCATGACCTAGGCAAATAGCAGGGACTAAACCTTTTGAGTGATAGTATCTAGAATAGTTTTTCAAGATATAAGATATGAATATCCCTCCAAGCAACCCTCCATAAAAAACATATCCTCCACCATTGATGAAACTCATATAATGAACAATCGAACTTGCATAATCTGGCAGGCTTATTAAGAAAAATAACTTTGCACAAATAAAAGAAAAAACAAGTGTAATCAGTGAATAAATTATTTTTTCTTTTAAGTTTTCTTTTGAATTTATTACATAATAACTAATTCCACTACCACATGCGACCCCAACAAATACTGGATATAGACTAATATTAAAATTCATTGCTCTTTTACTGTTTTTTTCTTTCTAATAAATAACTCTTCATAGATCAATAAACCCATCGCAATACATATACACGCATCTGCAATATTAAAAACGGCCCATCTATAAATTGTTTGTTGATAAATAATAAAGAAATCAAACATATCAATAACATATCCCAACAAAAATCTATCGATTAGATTGCCAAGGGCTCCAGCGATAATGAGAGCAAATGCCCATGATTGAACGATCGAACCTTTGATTGTTTTTATAAATAAGTAGATGACCCCAAAAGCAATAATGCTTGATAGAAACAAAAAGAAGAATTTCCTAACTTCTTCAGACCAGTTTTGTCCTATACCCCAAAAGGCTCCCGTATTTTGGACATAAGTAATATGAAAAAAATCTTTAATAACAGGAGTAGATTCTCCTAGCTGATAATTACTCTCGATCGTACCCTTACTAAGTTGATCAGCGATGATTAAGAAAACGATGACAACAACTAGCCACCACAACCTTTTCACTTTTTAGTAATACTCTTTAGGATTTAATCCATACTTATCAATTTTTCTAAGAAGGGTCTTCTTTGGAATATTGGCATGTAATGCAGTTTGATTAATTTTACCTTTATGAAGTTTAAGGGCCTTAGTGATAAATTCTTTTTCAAAAGATTCTTTAGAATTTTGAAAATCTAATTTCACTGAGTCTCCTTCACCTTTAGTAGCAAACTTAAAAGTGTATTGATCTAAGTCATCTTTTTTCAAATCATCTATAACAGAGTTTCTAATCCCTTCTATATCGATTACATCAGATCTTTCATCCGCATTAGCATTTTTTCTACTCTCAAATAATTGATGTGGTAGTGAAGATGGAGTGATTTCATCACTGGATTCCATTATAAAACAATGCTCAACGACATTTCGTAACTCTCTAATATTTCCAGGCCAATTATACCCTTTTAGAACATCTAAACTTTCTTGATTAAAACCTTTTATATTAAGTCCATGAACAGAGTTGAAATATTTAATATAATATTCGACAAGATGAGGAATATCAGAAGTCCTCTCTCTAAGGGCTGGTAAAAACACAGGTAAAACATTTAATCTATAAAATAGATCTTCTCTAAATGTCCCTTCACTAATCATTTTTTCAAAAGGTTTATGACTAGCAGCGATAACTCTAACATCAACTTTAACTTCTCTGTTTGAACCAATGGGAGTAAATGTTTGCTCTTGTAAAACTCTTAATAATTTAACCTGCATTGCTGCAGAAATATCTCCAATTTCATCAAGGAAAAGTGTCCCACCATTAGCATATTGAAACTTACCAATCTTCCTTGAATCAGCACCAGTAAAAGCACCTTTTTCATGACCAAATAATTCTGATTCAATTAATGTTTCAGGAATAGATCCACAATTTATTGTTACGAGCTTCTCATCTTTTCTGGGACCATTATAATGAATCGCTCTAGCTACTAACTCTTTACCTGTACCAGACTCTCCTCGAATTAATACTGGAGTAGCAACTTTAGCTAATTTTGAGATAATATTAAAAACTTTTTTCATCTCATTAGACTCTCCAACAAATTTCCCTTCTGTTGTTTCACCGTCTATAGAAATCTTCGGAGCTGAAAAAGCAGTCGTTTCAACTAATGACCTTGCTTTTAAGGCCCTTTTAATCAATGCAACTAAATTTTCGGAAGTTATTGGCTTTTCTAAATAATTATAAGCGCCTTCTTTTACCGATTTAACTGCATCAGTAACATTTGAATAAGCTGTCATAATAAGAACAATCAAACTAGGATCGTGCTTTTTCATCTCTACTAATGCTTCCATACCACTCATGTTGGGCATGTTCACATCCATAACAACTAAATCAAACTTAGAGCCATAAACTTTTGTAAGAGCTTCTTTCCCGTCATCAGCCACTTCTACTGAAAAGTGATGATACTCAAGGGCATCTCTTACCGATTGTTGTAAAACTTTATCATCATCGACGACTAATACTTTATGCATGCTCATCTCCTACTCATTTTTTAATTTGATCATAAAAGTGGTCCCTGAACCAACTTCTGATTCTACTGTAATAGCACCTTCGTGCAGTTCTACAAAGTATTTTACCAAATAAAGTCCTAGACCAGAACCCTTTATCTTGTGAGTTTCATCATTTTTAACTCGATAAAACTTATCAAAGATATGCTCAAGTGACTTTTTCGGGATCCCTTCCCCATTATCTTTAACGCTTATATAGACCCAACTCTCATCATCTTCAGTTATAATCTCTATTTCACTACTTTCAGGAGTGTACTTGATCGCATTTTCAATGATGTTTGCCATTACTCGATGGATTAGCTTCTCATCAACTTTTATCGGATATAATGGAGCTAAGTTTGTATTGATCTTAATATTCTTAGAACTTCTTTCAAATTCTAGTCCATCAACTACATCTTCAATAATTTGATTTATATCTTTTGATATAAAGTTTAATTTAAGATTTCTAGACTCAATCTTTGTCAGGTCTAAGATTGAGGTAATGAAAGAGTTTAACTCTTTAGTGGAAGCTGTTATATCTCCGACTAATTTCAAAGGTTCAGGATCTTTGAGTTTATATTTCAATGTGTCTGCAATACCTTGAATTTTAGCAACTGGAGTTTTTAAGTCATGACTCATCAATGAGATGAAGTTTTGTTTCAAATGTTCTACTTGTTTTAATATCTTAGACTCTTCTTCTATTGCAAAACGTGTTTGATACTCCGTCATCGCTTTAAGAGGAAACCAAACATAAACAACAATAAAAAGACTTAGTAGAATGTGAGCAACCTTGAACCACAACCCTCCAAAGGCAAAAAATAGATAAGATAAAATTAGAACACCCATTAAGACAACCAATGAGATCATCAGTCCTCTAGTAGGGTTAAACTTTGATATAATTAATGAAAGAGTTAAAGCTAAGATTAAAGCCACTAAATCTGTTAGAAAATCCGGGACTTGAAATAGTGTTTTTTCCTGAACTAGCGAGTTGATAATAGAAGAGTGAATCAAAATCTTAGGTACTTTCTTATCTTTATCTAAAGAAGTTAATGAAAAGTCATCAGAATTAGATAAATAGTTTGGTCCTATAATAACTACCTTGTCCTTAAAGTGTTTAGGCTTAAAATTTCCATTTAAGACTTTATAGAAAGGAAGTGTTTCTAAATGTTTAGATTCCCCTAAAAACTTTAACTTATGTCGATAGTGAGAAAACACTGCATCAGCTTCTCCGTTATAAAATGATCCCCAAACCTCTTTAGCGTTTAACTTTTTCTCGCCTCTGTTTTGCCTTATCTTATTGGCCAACCATAGGTGCAGAGAGTCTTCACCTGAAATATTTAATATCGCTCTTCTATGAATTGAATCTTTAGCAAATGTTTCTCCATCGACGTGTACTAATGCTGGCGAATACTCTAAGCGTTTTAATCTTTCAGGAGGGATTTGTTCTCCCCATAAATCAAGACTTGTTCCAAATCGAAATATTCCACCTCGGAGTTTGAATTGCTCTAAAAAGTCAGAAAATTCTTCATAATATACTTGATCTTCATCAACGCTTGGTTCATCAAAATTTACTAAATAAACTACTGCCTTTGGCCCATCGTCGATAATTTTTTTTATAAATTTTAAATGAGTTGCATAAGAGTAAGGATAGTACTCTCCAAGAATTTGATCATTCGTTTCATCTAATCCAATAAGGCTATATTCGATTGTAGGTTTTGATTTAGGAGTCAGCTTGATCCAAAGGTCATAGAAAATCGACTCAAAATTTGCGAAAGGGAATTGAATAAGAATTAATATAAAAATAGCAGTGAAGAAAAATCGGTAAAAACCCTGAATATTTAACTTTCCTAACATAGTGCCCTGTTTTAACGCTGCGCTATTTTCACAGCTTCTTTACATATTACACATGTTACCTGATTGCCATGGACTTTTATATTGTTTAGTATTAGAAACTTTATCAAGGGTTAGGGGTAATGAACGAGCATGACCGAAACAGTCAACCATGTCGCATCGCACAAGAAATTGATTCTTATAAGGATCTCCTTCATGACGAGCCAGACAGACTGTTTTGTGAATGCAATCTCGTTTCAGTATCTGAGATCAAAGCTGAATTAGATGAGCTTGAAGATTTTCAAGCATTGCTTCATAAGCTTTGCGTTGGAAGTGGCTGTGGCAGCTGTATGAAAAACGTAGATATAAACGAACTATATAAGAAACTGAAGGGGTAAACATGTCATTTGAAAGAATTCTTTTTGGAACAGCCGGAGTACCAACTTTTACGGAGAAGAAAAACTCTCCAGTTGAAGGTGTTATGAACATTCATAAATACGGGCTAGATTGTATGCAATTAGAGTTTGCTCATGGAGTTAGAATGAAAGAAGAGGTTTCTTCAGCTCTTCGAAAAGTTTCTTACGAGTTAAATGTTCCACTAACTTCTCACGGGCCTTATTACATTAACTTAAATGCTCGAGAACAAGATAAAATTGATTCTTCTGTTGAAAGAATTATTCAGACAGCAAAAATTTCTGATATGTGTGGAGCAGAGTCTATGACTTTTCACGCAGCTTTTTATATGAAAGATTCTCCTTATGACGTTTTTGATCTTGTTGAAAAGAGTATGAACGTTATCGAAGAGCGACTTTCAAGATTAGATATCGAAATTGAATTAAGACCAGAGCTAACTGGAAAAACTTCTCAATTTGGATCACTAGAAGAATTATTAAACCTTTCAAAAAATATTGGTTCTTGTCAGCCATGTTTAGACTTTTCTCATCTATACGCTAGGACAGGAAAGTATAATACTTACGAAGAGTTCATTGAAGTCATTGAAACTGTTCAAAAAGAATTAGGTGACTTCTCTATTAATAACCTTCATATGCATATCTCTGGAATTTCTTCAAATTCTAAAGGTGACTTAAAGCATCTTAACCTTTCTGATTCTGATTTTAATTGGAAGGAATTATTAAGAGCTCTTAAGGATAAAGGTTGTAAAGGATATATGATCTGTAATAGTCCAAATCTTGAAGTAGATGCAAAAATGCTTAAAGATTATTATATGGCTTTATAGAAACTTTAAAACTACTCATTCATTTCAAGGTTACCACCCATATCATGGTAGGTCTTGATATGATCTATTTGATCAATCTGCCAGCTTTCTCCGTTAGGCACAAGAGTAGCAATTTTTTTCGTTTCAGTATCTGATTGTTTTTTCTTACCTTCATATTCTCCATAAGAAATATAATAAGTAATTTTGCAGTTTACATCACTGCAATTTTTTGAAATTAATTTGAACTTCTTCTTCTTAATGTGCTCCAAAGTATCATACTTTGTATCTCTCATTTCTTGGACTGACTCAAAGTATTTATCACTTAACAAACTCTTTAGTTCACCAATTTGAGTTCCTTTAAATCGACTTTCTACAAATTTTTGCAACACACCTTCTGGTGTTTTAATGTTTTGTTTTCCGACACAAGAACTTAAGACCAATAGAGCTATTATTAATTGTTTCATATTTAACCTTTTTAAAATTATATTTATCTTATCTATTTTTACTTAAAATCTAAACTTTTATCTCTGTATATAAGTCTAAATCCAACAGGACTTGTTTTAAGCGAGTTTCTTCAGTTGTTAAAATCCTATAGATACTACTGTGATACCTTTCAAGAGTTCCAAAATCCCAATACTCCAATGTCTCCGAGTGGAAGACTCCAATATTATTTTCATTAAAATTACAAACTGATGTAAAAAAATTACTCTCCCCTGGAACTTCTTTAAGAGAATTAAGATTTATTAAAGACAATCCAGAATAAGTTAGAAACTCATCAGTCTTGGCCTGCTCAAGCCCTACAACTTTTTTATTTTCTACACAGACTTCTCTGTAAGCCTTGTTATTTGTTGAAAATAAATTTAAACAGGCATCGCTATTATTTAACTCATCATATAAGCCCTTAAATAATGTCTCATCAAAACAGAGAACATCTACATTTGAAACTAATAAGTTACCTGAATAGTTTATGCCTTCTAGCCTAGCAAGGTTATGAATCGCACCTCCCACTCCCAAAAGCTCTGGCTCTTCTAAAATATGGACATTAGGGAATTCTTTTAAATATTCAATTAAAATTTCTTTTTGGTGAAAAACATTTATATAAACTTCTTTAACTCCGACAGATAACCAATATTTAATTTGAAATTCCAAAAGAGTAGTCTTTCCAATAGGCCATAAAGGTTTAGGAAGAACCTCTCCCAGTTTGCCCATTCTTGTACCTTTGCCAGCACTTAAAATTAAAACTCTATCAATATTCATCTCTTAACCTTTTAAATATAGGCTCCAAATCTATAAGCTCTTTATTACTTTTGATAATACTTAGTATTTTTTCTGCATTGGGTTTTATAAATTTCAAATAATATGGGTCATTGTTTCTCATATAAAATGTTTTAAAATTTCCAAATGCTTTATACATTCTCTGGATTGTATATAAATCAAACTGCTCAAGGAATTTTTTTTCGTCCTTGTGAGTTTTGGCTTTTAAAAAATAGCTTTTCTTAATTTTCGTAATTATTTCACTCGGTAATTGAATATAACAATCATTAAGGATAGATACCAGGTCATATATCCCGTTTCCTAACATCGAATCTTGAAAATCAATAATATATTGTTCATCATTTTCTATAAGGATATTTCTTGAATGATAATCCCTGTGACATATGACTTGATGATCCATTGAAAGATTTTGGAGCACGAGACTATCTAAAACTTTTCCGTATGATTCAAAGTTAAATGCTTTGTTTGAAAGAGCAAATTCATTTCTAAACCTTTCTAAATTTAGTTTCTCATATGTTTTATCTACATCTATTTCAAGTGAATGAATTTTTAATAAATCATCTAAGCATTTATCATAAACAAATGAAATACATTCAGGCTGCCTCATCACTTTATCAAAAATTGTTTCATAGATTTTTTCTTGAATATTAAATCCATCTTCGAAATGAAAAATCTTTGGGACTGAAATACTTCCAGCTATATATTGATTATACCAATAATAATATAATTCATTATGCTTCTTATTCTCTTTTTCATTTAAACATGCAATTTTCACTTCTTTATTTAATGAAACTTCAAAATATTTTCTTGTTGATATATCACCAGAGAGTGCAACAATGTTATCAAATTTAATATTATTTTTTTCCAAGAAATGTTTTAAAACCTCAATGCTCATAATAACCTGTTTTTGAACTTATAAAAATCTTTAGAGGATTTTGTATTTCTTATCAAAGCATCTCTTTTACTATAGTTTTTTACGATAAACTCTCTTAATCCTTGTTCCTCCATAAAAAGCGTATACTTATCACCAACAAAGAATTCAAAGTCTATAAAGTTTCGATTATGTATTTTTAGCCAAATCAAATAATTATCTCCATCTTTGTTTAGTTTTTCAGTTATATGGTATGCCCATTGGTGTAATTTAATTTTTTCTTGAACAGGAAGTCTGGAAAATGAAACAATTTCATTAAGAGTATAACTTCCTTTTGGATGAAGAGTTTTTAATGAGTAAATATTTTTTTCAATTCTAATCATTTCGTAAGTTAGAAAGCTTTTTAATTGAGATTCGTTTTCAAGATATTTAGCAAGCAGTCCTTTACTAAAAAGAACTTTCCCATCAGGAGAACTAAGGTAAATAGGTTTTTTATCGTCAATTAAATAGAAAGTTAGTTCAGGTCTCTGCTTTTTTTTAAAAAATCTAGGATAAGAAAGAATTATTTTATTAGATAGGTTTCTAAGATAACTCAAAGTTATTCCTGAGATCTTTTTAACGGTTTTGTCATTTACAAAATCATTAAAGATTAATTCATGATGATTTTTAATCCTATCTTTTTTTTCTAGAGTTATCTTTTGAGGTGTTTTTGTATTTGAAATCTTCTCCAAAAGAGAACACGATATAAATATAAGAAATATTAAATTTTTCATAAAAAAAAAGCTATCATAAAGATAGCTTTTCCCTGTTATTATATTTCTAGGTTATTATAAATCTTCTGGAAAATCATCTTCTAAAGAAAGATCCGATTCAGCATCTTCCATCATATCATCAACCATTGCTGGTGGATCTACTGGGGCAGCTGGAGCTGGGTCTACTTCAACAGACTCGCTTGATAGCTCTCTTTGAGGAGCTGGAGCTTGTCCATTTTGATAATAAAGAGTAAAACCTGCAAAAATAAGGTTTGGATCTTTAATCATTTCTCTATTATTATCCCAGATTTCTTTCCATCTATTTGTTGCTCCATAAACACTTTTTGAAATTAACCCAAGAGTATCACCTCTTTGAATTAAGTATGGAGTTCCTCTGTTTCCAGGATTAAAACCTGCACCTCGGTCGCTATATCGTAATTGCATACCGTTACTAATTGCAGTTCCACCGTTTAGTTGACCTGCATTGATTGCAGCAATCTCTTTCCATCTCGAGTAGTCACCATAGATTTTATAAGCAACTAACATTAATGTTTCACTGTTTTGAACTGTATAAACTCCATTAGCATCGTTTGGAACTGCTACAGAAGAATAGTCTGGAGAAGCTGCTGGAGCACCATAAGAAGCTGTTGGCAGGTCCGAACTTGTATCTTCATAACTTTGTGTTTCAGTACTAGCAATCTCTGGCCCTGCTGAATCCATTCCATCATCCATAGCTATATCTTCAACTGGTTCTTCAATTGCAATATCATCCATTGAGTCATCAGACATTTCGGGTGCATCAGCATCACCTAATAAGTTTCCATCCTCTGGATCATCTAACTCTAACTCATCTGATGAATCATCAGCTATTTCTATATCATCATCATCTGATTCAAACTCATCATCACCTGAATCAGCAATCATGAATTCACCATCTGGATCAGAAAACTCTTCATTAAATTCGTCATCAATTCCATCATCATCTAAAGAAGCAACAATTTCACCATCGTCATCCATGAATTCTTCATCTTCTTCACCGTCAGCAAAATCTTCATCTTCTGAATCAACAATCTCTACTTCTTCATCTTCATCTAATTCAAGATCTCCATCATCTTCTTCACCATCTACTAATTCAATATCATCATCTTCATATTCAGAGATATCTTTATCTCCCTTAGAGCATGATACAAATACTAAAAAGTTAAGAATCATTAGGTAATTTAAAATTTTCATTTCGTTCCTTTAATAACGTAAGTCGTCCCACTTTATTATAAAATGACTTATGAATTTATCGAGTATAGAGGAAAAAAAGTTCAGTCTTGATTAGAGAGGGGAAAATTTTACTTGAGAATTTTAGTTGTTCGATTTAGAAACGGTAAAAGAGGTCCTGCTGATCGACACATTCAAAGATTTTGGTAACAAGCCTATCAAAGTCATTAGGGTTTTCTAAAAAATCTAGATCATCTGTATCAACTATTAAATGCTTACCTTTATCATAATTATCAAACCAATCATCATAGTACTGGTTCAATCTAGCAAGATAATCCACTTCAATTGCGCTTTCATAATCTCTACCTCTTTGCTTAATTCTTTCTTGAAGCTTTGGAAGTGAACGCCTTAAGAAGATCATCAAACTTGGGTAGTTTAAATGTTCAGTCATTGAATAGTATAAATTTAGATAATTTTCATAATCTCTCTTGTTTAAATCACCTTGTTCAAACAATGCTCTAGCAAAAATATTAGCATCCTCATAAATGGATCTATCTTGGATCGCACTGCAGCCAGAGTTTTCTATATTTTTGTGTGTTTTAAATCTATGAGTAAGAAAATAAACCTGTAAAGCAAAAGACCATCTACTCATATCAGTGTAAAAATCTTTTAAATAAGGGTTATCAGATACCGATTCGTAAAAGGGCTTAAAATCGAGTTTTTTCGATAGCATATTCGTTAAAGTCGTTTTACCACTACCGATATTTCCAGCTACAACAATGAACATTTGATTTGAAGAATTATGCATAAAAAAATTTCTTCTATACGGGGATAAAAGTCAAAACCCAATGTCTTACTTTTTCAATCAGGTAAGTTTACTGACCACCTATTGTTATTTAAGATATGGTATGTGGAAAAACATGTGGAAACATTTTTTATTGTTATCGATTATCAGCTATGGTTCTCAAGCGCAAAATATTATTGATGACCTCCAAGACAATGGTCCTACAGAACCAAGTGTAAGTGATGGTTTGGGCCAATTTTCAGAGGAAGTTATTTTAAAATCAAGAAACAGAAGAATTCTTATTTTAACCAACCAAAATAAAAGTTTAAAACAAGGTGACTTCATTTCATTGTTTGTAAATGATCAGAAAATAGCTCGAGCAATAGTTGCGAAAAATCGAGACACTAAAGTTGCCATCAAAATTATTAACACTTTTTCTGATTCTTTTGATAGTTACACAAAACGAGGGTCTGACTTAGTAATAGTAAGAGGAGATGATTCTGCTTTTACCTCTCAAGAAAAAGAATCTCTAACAAGCCTTGAGGATTCAGAATTATTTCAATCTGATCTTTTTGGAGCTGAAGATGAATCCAAAAAACCTTCTCTGCAAGAAAATCACCTAATTACATTAGCTATTGGAATGCACCAATCTATAAATTTAGAAAAAGATAAAGAATTCTACCTTCATGGAATTGCTTCTTATGCACTAAATGCTGCAGGGCCATTTTGGATTGAAGGGTTGTATGGATTCAGTAATATGCAAAAATTCCCTGCAAATAATATTTCTGCTCACTTACATGGTGTAGGAGCTAGAATAAAGTTCAATCTAAACCTTCCTTGGCATACTTATTTCATGCCTTATGCTGGAGTACACTTTGCTTATATCTTAAGTCCAAATACTGAAGAACCTCCGACGTCTTTACCAGTGACTGATCCCGATGTAATCCAATACAACAAAGAAGTTGACCTCATTACAGAGGGAATTAAAATGCAACTTGCAGCTGGATTCACTCTTCATAAGAGATTTGTTCCAGGGTGGTTTTTTACCTTAAACGGTGGGATTGACTTGATTTACGTTGGAGTTACAATTGGTTTTTAAATTTTTAATAGTATTATTTTTATTTTCTTGTGGTGTAAAAAAACCACCCATTTCAGAAAAGCCTGTTCCTTCAATTTTATACAAATATCAAAAAGAATACGATAAAAAAAAGAAAAGATGAGCCTTATAATTGCTACTGGATCAAATGTTGGGGATAGTCTTAAAAACTTATCTCTTGCCAAGAATGAGTTACAAAGCTGTTTTGATTTAATTGCTGAAAGCAAAGTATATTTTTCTGATCCCGTTGAATACCTTGAGCAAGATAAATTCTATAATCAAGTATTAGAGTTTGAAATTCCTTCAATAAATCCGCTAAAAGTATTTTCAATAATCTCTGAGATTGAAATAAAGTTAGGAAGAAAAAAAATTATAAATAAAGGACCTCGAAATATTGATATCGATATAATTTTCTGGGGGCTATTAAATTACCAGAGTAATAAGCTCTCTATTCCTCATCACTCTTGGGCGCAAAGAAGCTTTGTTGTATTACCTCTTAAAGAACTACCATATTTTAAGATTTTAAAAAATCATTATACAATATCACAAGAACTCATAGGAAATGCCATTTCACTTTAAGGAAGATTTATGAACTTTTCACTTTCAGACGAACAAAAACAATTTCACGAACTTGCTTTAAAGTTTGCTAATAATGAAATGATTCCAAAAGCTCAAGAACTTGACGAGCGAGGAGAATTTCCAAAAGAGATCATCAATAAAGCATGGGAATTAGGACTTTTAAATACTTGTATTCCCGTAGAATATGGCGGTGCAGGTTTTAGTAATCTAGATTCAGTCATTATTTCAGAATGTTTAGCTTATGGATGTATGGGAATAAACACAAGTATGATGGCCAATGATCTTGCTCTTTTACCAATTGTGATAGCAGGAACAGATGAGCAAAAGAAAAAATTTCTCACACCATTTACAGAAGCTCCCAAAATAGCTTCTTTTTGCTTAACCGAACCAAACTATGGTTCTGATGCAGCTGGAATTAAAACAACTTTTAAAGAAGATGGGGATCATTGGGTTATCAATGGTGACAAGATGTGGATTACCAACGCTGGGTATGCAGATCTCTTTGTAGTTTATGGAACAATAGATACAACCTTAAAACACAAAGGTATTAGTTGTATTGTCATGGATGCTAAAAGTGCAGGGATAGAAGTTGGTAAAAAAGAAGACAAAATGGGCCATAGGGCCAGCGATACAAGAGCAATAAGATTTAATAACGTAAAAGTCCCAAAAGAGAATTTACTTGGTACTCCTGGCGGTGGATGGATTATTGCAATGAAAACCCTTGATCATTCTCGACCTTTGGTTGCTAGTTCTGCTGTTGGCGGTTCTTGGAGAGCACTAGAATGTGTAAAAAAATATGCTAAAGAGCGTTTCCAATTTGGTAAGCCAATTGGTGCTCACCAAGCAGTGGGGACAATGATTGCTGATATAGCTATGAAAACAGAAGCCTCTCGACTTTTAACTTATAAAGCTGCTGCGATGGCAGATCAGGGTATAAAAAATACTGAAATCGCAAGTTATGCCAAAGCCTTTGCAGCTGATTCTTGTATGGAAAATACAACAAATGCTGTTCAAATTTATGGAGGCTATGGTTACTCTAAGGAATACCCTGTAGAGAAACTTATGAGAGATGCTAAGTTAATTCAAATTTATGAAGGGACATCTCAAATTCAAAGACTTGTTATTTCAAGAGAGGTTCTAAAGTAACTTACTTACAGTCTTCGAAAGACTCATACTTAATTATAAATGAATTAACCTTTCCATTTTTACTAGCAAGATTTAAATCATTTCCATCAAGAGAATAAAACTTTGAATCTTCAATATCTCCAGCACCAAGGTTCTTCACATATATTTTAAAGTTCTCTCCCTCTAAAGGACCAATGACTCCACCGTCAGTATTTTTAAAATATAGAAAATCGGCATCATAGATATTTTTATCATCTACAGTTTCTATTAATTTCAATTCAGTTCTGTCTTTCTCAAAACCTTCTCTGTTGTGCTTTGGATCATCGGATACTAATACAGTATCCTTCAAATTGTTTCCTTCAACTTCTATGGACCAATGAACTTTATTCTCAGCAGATCCACCATTATCAACATTATGAAAAAAGAACATAGTTAAACCATCTGATCCTTCATAAAAATAAACGGTACTCTTAAAGCCTGAAGGTTCGGGTCCTATCTCCGGATGGGCTGAAGCACTAAAATAATTATAGTTTTTTGCGGCACTTAAATCTCCAGAATATGAAATAAATGTTCCTTGCTTAGTATCTTCCACTTTATCATTATCTTCATCTAGCCAAAGAGCTAGCCTCTTACCAGCAACACATATAGTTGTTGATGTTGTACTTGTTGATGTCGTACTAGTTGAGGTTGTACTTGTTGAAGTCGTACTAGTTGATGAAGTTTCAATTTTCTCAATTATTCCTTGCCCTGCCACAACTGCTGTAGATTTACTCATACATGAAGAAAAAACCAGAAAGATACAAGAAGCAATAATTAAACTTTTCATAAATATATTTTACATTTATTAACTACTGAACAACAGGATAAGAAAAAAGCTCTTAATACTTGATCACTTTCCTTGTTTACCGGCTTGGCAGATATCTAACAACAATCTCACTGCTTGCTTCAGGCGGAGTCTTAAAAACGATTGATTGTGAATTCTCATCGAAGTTCCAAAGACTATTATCTAAGACCTTACCATTTACCGAGACTTTAAGACTTGGAATGAATGGAGCTGATTTTAATTTAAATGAATCAATAAGATCAGAAATACTTTTTCCAATATTCTTTAAAAGTGGTGCAAAATCTTCTCTTAAGCTTCCTGTAACACCTTTTGTTTTTGCTGAAATTTCTTGATACCTCTTCCCGAGGCTTTCAGGGTTACTTTTTACATTTTCAGCCTTAATTAAAGATATAGAGTGAGTTTGAACTTTTTCTTTATTATCAACATAGGAAGCTAATTGATCGATATGCTCTTCAATTGTGAGATTTTCTGTCTGTTCTTCTTCGTCACTAACATAAATAGCTACAAGATGAGATTTTTTTTGAAGAATTTTACTAGAATCGGTCTCTAAAAATTTATTTGCAGCGCTAAATCCAGATTCAGGAGCAGCTGTATTAATTGCTCCAACATTAATTAAACTTTTAAAGTCAACAATGAATTGCTCTTTGTCTTTATTTATTTCAGTTTTGTTTAACTTTAATGGTGCATCCTCAACAGTTCTATACAGGGTCGTTGTAATCCCCATAGTAAAATCAATGTCTTTGTCAGAAAACTCATTAATAAAATTAGAAAAATTATTAGCAAGGTTTTCCTGTTCTTCTCTCATTGAACCAGAGTCATCTATTACCCACAAAATTCCTACATGTGCTCGATTTTCCTGATTAAACTCTTCACTTATTATATCAGGACAAGTACTGACAAGTTTAGAGTCTTTAAATATTACCTTGTATTGTTCATAAGTTTTTTGCAGATCTTCATCAAATGCTAAACATCCTTCAAACTCACAGCTTCCATCTTCATTATCTAAATCTTCTTGATAGTTATTTGCCAGCTCAACTTTGCATCCTTTAGTTTTTACTTCAAGAACTACTGGAGGTGAAGTCACTTCACCAACTAAAACGTTCGTACTTTTTTTACAAGATATTATTGTTAAACTGATTAATAAACTAATTACTATTTTCATTGATTACTCCCTATAATGCTCTTAATACAGTATATATTCTGAATACTTTCCAATAGATGTCTTTTACCTGAAAAGTTGTCACTCACACATGATTTCAAGTATTTAAAGCTGTTGATAATCTTAGTTTTGCATTAATATTACAAATAAATGTTGGCGCTTTTAGTTAAGATACGAAGGTACGCACCTTATATACGATATTTGTAACCCTAGAATAAATCAAAAAATGTTTCTCTAATTTTCCTCAGCAAGTATCTTCCATTAGAACTAATGACTAATTTCTAAACAATTTAAGAATTTACTACAGTATGATCAATTAACAAATGAAATACAGATAAAATATATCAATGAAGTATTTCATTGTATTTTTCATAACTTTTTCATCACTGGCTGACGACATCAGTCACCTTAGTCTTGCAAAACCTGTTAAGAAGCTGCTTCAAGAAGTAGGTGATTTATCAACTCTTAATCACTCAATGAGTTGCTTTGATGAATGTCCTCTGAGAAATGAAGGTAAAGAAGTTGATCCAAAGAACATTAAATATCATGTCAAAGATTATATTTTTGGCAAAAGTTGTGAAATGATAAAGCAAAAAATGTTTGCTCTTTCTCCTCAAGAACTCTGGAGAGGAACGTCGAAGTTTGATTTAATTTACAGACAAGACAGACAAGAACTTTTTGATAAAACTCAGAAAGAATCACCAATTGAAGGGGATATTATATTCCTTAACCTTCAGCTTAAATTCGATCTCTTACTAGGCTTTGGAAAGAAGATCCCTGTAGCATTTAGATTAATTGATTTTGATCAAAATAAAGATGTCTTATCTTTCAGCTACTTGCAAAACAATCAAACAAAAGGAATGCAAAAAGTTTCCTTCATTTCTTCTTATCAAAAACTAGATATGTGTAGAGTTCGCCATGAAACAAAATATTGGTCTGGGAAAAAACTTAGAGATAAGTTATATGGTCCTCAACATGAAAAATTAATGGATGATTTTTACTCAAAATTTTCAGAAAAGTTACTTGAAGAATAAATTATTCTTTGCTCCAACTTAGAAAACTCTTAAACATTAAACCTAAAGTGCATAATGTCACCATCTTTGACCACATATTCTTTACCTTCAATTCTAAACTTTCCTGCTTCTTTTACTTTTTGTTCAGAGTGAAAATTAAATAAGTCATCACAATGATAAACTTCAGCTTTTATAAAACCTTTTTCAAAGTCTGTATGAATAACACCTGCTGCTTGCGGTGCTTTATTGCCGTTTTCAAAAGTCCAAGCTCTTACCTCTTGCTCTCCTGCAGTAAAGTAAGTCTTTAAACCTAATAAGTCGTAACCTTCACGAATTAATTTATCTAGTCCTGATTGCTCAAGACCAATACTTTCTAAAAATTCTTTTTTATCTTCCATACTCTCAAGATCAGCAATTTCTGATTCAATTTTCCCACAAATTATTACGACTCCAGCACCTTCTTTTCTTGCTACTTCTTCTACTTTCTTTACATGCTCATTTCCATCAATGACAGCTTCTTCATCTACGTTACAAACATAAAGAACTTTCTTTAATGTTATTAAGTGAAGATCACTAATAGCTTCAATTTGATCTTCATCAAGGTCTAAGCTTCTTGCAGACTTTCCATTTTCTAATGCAACTTTAAGCTCCTCTAAGACGGGTTTGCTAATCATTGCTTTTTCTTTTGCTTTTTTATCATGAGACTTCAATAGTTTTCCTAAATTACTCATTCTCTTTTCAACAGTTTCTAAATCAGCAAAACACAATTCAATATTAATCGTCTCCATATCACCAAGTGGATCAATTTTTCCATTTACATGAACAATATTGTCATCTTCAAAGCATCTAACAACATGACAGATAGCTCCAACTTGTCTGATATGACCTAAAAACTGATTTCCTAAACCTTCTCCCTGAGAAGCACCTTTAACTAAACCAGCAATATCTACAAACTCAACAATAGATGGAATAATTTTTTTAGGCTTAATAAATTCTGTGATTTTATATAATCTATCATCTGGAACTTCCACAACTCCAACATTTGGCTCTATTGTACAAAATGGATAATTTGCCGCTTCTGCCGGAGCCGAAGTGATTGCTCTAAAGATTGTTGATTTACCAACATTGGGTAGCCCTACAATTCCACAATTTAAACCCATAACCTATTCCTTTATTTATTGAAAACTTTTCTTATTATACTTTGTTTGAAGCTTTTTAAAATCTAATCTAAATGCATCATCTATTGCTTGAGTAGAACCTATCATAAATTTTTCAAGGATTTTTATATCAGCTTGATTGAAACTCGACAATACCCACGAACTCACATCTCCTCTAGTAGGCCTTCCTATTCCAAGTCTTAATCTATAATAGTCATTTGTCCCAAGATGTTTTGAAATAGACTTTAATCCATTATGACCTGCTAAACCTCCACCATATTTAAAAGTAAGGACTCCAAAGTCTAAATCAAGATCGTCGTGAACTACTAATATTTCATCCGGCTTAAATTTAAAAAAATCACTACATGGCCTAACTGACTCTCCAGATAGGTTCATGAAAGTCATGGGTTTAAGAAATACTCTTTTTTCCGAATCAATTGATAGGTCTGTATATTCTGCCTTCCATTTTGATTTCCAAAAATTATTTTGAATATCTGGATGTTGATCAAATAAAATCCAAGCAATATTATGTCTAGTAAACTCATACTCTTGCCCGGGATTTCCTAAACCGACAACTAATTTAATCATTATACAAAAAGAGAACTCACAGAATCATTATTAAATGTTCTATGAATGGCCTTTGAAAAAATATCACAAGTTGTTAAAACTTGAATTTTTGAACACTTTTTAGCACTTTCACTTAAAGGGATTGTATCTGTTACAACTATTGCTTCCAAATCTACAGATGATTCTATTCGCTCAATTGCTGGACCTGAAAAAATTCCATGGGTAGCACAAGCATAAATTTTTCCAGCACCTTTTTCTTTTAGTACTCTTGCAGATTCACAAAGAGTACCAGCTGTATCAATCATATCATCAATGATAACAAGATCTTTTCCTTCAACATCTCCAACAACATTAAATGCTTTAGCAACATTAACCTCTGTTCTTCTTTTATCGATAAGAGCGAGGTCACAACTTAACTTTTTTGCATAATGCCTAACTCTTTCCACTCCCCCAGAATCTGGAGAAACACACATAAAGTTCTTAGATTTTGGAGCAATTTTATTTTTTATATGATTTAAAATAACTGGAGAAGAATAAATATTATCAAATGGAATATTAAAGAAACCTTGAATCTGGCCTGCATGTAAATCCATCGTGATCACTCTTGTAGCTCCTGCAGTAGTCACAAGATCAGCTACTAATTTAGCTGAAATAGGTGATCTCGGCCTAACCTTCCTATCTTGTCTTGAATAACCATAATGAGGCATAACAGCTGTTATTGATTTGGCAGAAGCTCTCTTTAAGGCATCAAGCATAATTAAAAGTTCCATTAAGTTATCATTGGCAGGGTGACAAGTAGACTGAATGACAAATACGTCTGCACCTCTTACAGTTTCAGCGATTTCACAGTAAATTTCACCGTTAGCAAATTTGATTAATTTGGGGTCAACTAAGGGGACATCGAGAATGTTTGAGACCTTCTTTGATAACTCCGGGTTTGAGCTTCCTGAAACTAGGACTATTCTTCCCATTTCGCCTCCAAATTTTTGTAAAAACTACTATAAAACTATTATCAAATGTTAAGGATAATTAAAAACGTTTTACTTAATATGCCATTTTTACTAGGAAGATTATATGAAAAATCTAATTTTATTTTGTTTATTTCCTCTTTTAAGCTTTTCAGCCATTTGGGAGCCTACTAACTCCTGGGATGATGTTGAGGTCAATTGGGAGGTTAAGTTCTCTGAATGGATGCAATCTGATTCTGTAAATCGAAATTTGTTTTATGACACAACAAGTGCCTATGGAAAAATTAAAGTCGATTGTGCTGATGTAATGTATCTAATGAGAGCAATTTTTTCTTATGAAAACTCATTAGACTTTAAAGTTATGCATCCTCTTTTTGCTCATAGACGAGTAAAGAAATACTACTCTCACTCGATGAATAACTGGAATCATTTACCTGAAAATGAAAAGATATCCGCTTTTCTTCACTATCTCGCTGATAATTTAGGCACTGAAGCTTTAAGTAGAAATGATAGTTATTCTGTCGCACCTAAAGATGTATCACCTGGTGACTTTTTTATGTTTAAGGCCTTTTTAGATCCCAGTTCAAGTATGGCAACCAGACACTCATTTATGATTAAAGACATCACAGCGACTGGACTTTTTGATGTTATCTACTCCACTCAAAGGGCAAGAGATAACGACAAGCCTATGTATTATAGAAAAAATCATATGTTCTCAGCTCCACTTGCTCCAACTATAAATGGTTGGGGATTTAAAAGATTTAGAAAACCAAGCGAGTATGAAGTTTTAAATTCTTCAATAGTTGCTTTTGATGAGTCTCAATACGAAATTGTTAATGATAATGATGGTGCATATTTTTTCAAATTTGTTCAAAGTGTTCTTAAACAATCAGATGAAAGTCCAGAAAATAAAGTAGAGAGACTTTTCACTGATCTATGCCAAAGGCTTGATGATAGAGTTGAAGCTGTTGATGATGCGATGATTTATCGTAAAAAAATTAATTATAGATGTATGAATGCAAGTGAGTATGATATTTACTCTACTCCTTTGAGAGATAGCAGAATTAAAGCTGCTTTTGAGGAAGTTTCAATTTACCTAGACACCATTGACGGTCTACTTGTTGATTCAAAATACTTAGCAATGCTTATAAATATCTTCGATGAAGACTTAAGTGCTATTGACCTTGATGAATTAAGCGAAGCTTGTCCTATCCAAATCAAAGACGATGAAACGATGGACTTGAATACATTTTATTCAAAATTAATGAATGAAGAGATCTCAAATAACCCAAATGATCCAATTAATGCAAGGTGGGGATTCGAACCTACCAGTTCTAGTTGTAAAAAATACTAAAAAAAAAGGGAGACCAAAAAGTCTCCCTTAATATTCTTAAGATTTTAAATTTTCTTTACTCACAAGTTAAGCCATTGCTAGATTGATAAGTTCCTGAAGCACATTTACAAACTGGAGTTCCGTATTGGTCTGTTGTTTTATCATAACCAACTGGACAAGATGGAACACATTGTCCATGGCATAAGATTGTTCCAGGAGCACAGATACATTTATCACCTTGCCCAACATAACCAGCAGGACAAATTCTATTACCACATGCTGCGGATGAGGATGAAAATAATCTCCCCCCATCATAGGCATTGAAAGCATCAATGATTGATTGATCATAGTTTTCATAATTACTATTTGTACATGTTTGGAAATCACAAACTTTATTCGGATCTGCTGTAGCACTAGAATTATAGTTTATTGCTTTTGGATTCATACACCCTAGAGTCTCTCCACATTCAAAATTATTATCAAGCATTCCTGAAGTAGCAATTCCGAATTTACTTAACATATCCTTATAGCTATCAATATATGCATTACAATTTGCACTATATTCTTCCTTGCCTGCAATTCCACAACACTTAATATCACACGATCCATCTTCTTTTGATCCAAAGTTTAGATTTTTCACATAACTTCCCGCTGCAGAATAACTACATCCTAGATCTCTTCCACACATATATCCTTGATCCGGTTGGTTTTGAGCATTTAGATTCATACCATTTAATAAGTTGATATAATCAATCGCTTTTTGTGAACAATCAGCTGCATAATTTTCTTTAGCAGAATCTCCACAACATCTAACAATACAACTTCCATCTTCTAAGTTTGCAGCATTACCTGGTTGTCCTGAAGCATCCACAAGTGCTGGTTGAGAACATCCTAGCTTTCTTCCACAATTAAAGTTTCCATTAACTGCACTTGCACTTAGATTCTCAATATTTAAGGCACTTAAGTAACCGTTAATTGCAGTTCTACAATTTAGATCATAGTTTTCATAACCTGGGATCGAGCAACACTCAATCTCACAACTTCCATTTTCACTTGTTCCGGCCGTGAAGTTTTGAACAAGATCATTACTATAGTTACACCCTAATTCTTTACCACAATTTGCATTTTTATTTATAGTTCCAGTAGGAGTAATGCTTCCAAGAAGATTTTCATAACCTGTTACTGCTGCACTACATCCAGCTTGGTAATTTTCTTTAGAGCTATCTGAACAACATGCTATATCACAACTTCCATCTTCTAGGGTTGCTCCCGGTGTTTTGTTAGTGACGTATTGGTTATAAGTACAACCAACCTGCTGACCACAGTTTTTTCTTGTATTATGTGGTCCAACTCCAGTAATACCAGTTGGTAAATACGAATTATATGCCTCAACAGTTGATAGACATTTATCATCATAGAATTGATAACCTTCAAGAGAGCAACATTCTATTTTACAAGATCCATCTTCAATACTCATTGAATTATAATTTGTAACTCGAGTGTCACTATAGTTACATCCCTTAGGACTTCCACAACTATTAGTAAACGAGAAGTCTCCTGTAAGTGTTATACCTTGATTTGCAATTTTAGCCTTATATCCATTCCATGTATCAATACAATTCTGATCTGTTCCAAACTCGTAACCAGAATCACATTTTCGACAAGAAAAACTACAACTTCCATCATCTAATTGCGCTGCTGCATTAAAATTACTTGCTCCAACTAGAGTACATCCTTTCTTTCTTCCACAATTATAAGATGAATCCGGGACTGTTGAACCGATTATCCCTATTCTTCTAAGAGTTTCTGTATAACTATTTATACTTCGTTGACAGGCAGGAGAATAATTTTCATAACCCTCTTGGCCACAACATTGAATAATACAACTTCCATTTTCACTTGTTCCAGGAACACTATTAGTAACCCCAAATCCACTATAGTTACAATTAAGTTCAGAGCCACAATTAAAGTTATTATTTACATTTGGCCTAACTGGTTTTGTTCCAGGTAAATATCCATCAATAACCTGCTGACAAAGAGGATCATATTTTTCTTTTCCTTTTTGGCCACAACATTGAATAGTACATGTTCCGTTTTCTTGAGCTGCAGGGTCATAGTTTTTTACATACTCAGGTTTTAAGCTTCCTTCGTAATTACAACCTAGCTTCGGTCCACATTTATATATATTTATATTTCCGCTAGTTGTGAGACCCATTGATCTCAACTTAGAAACATAAGTATTTTTAGCTCCAATACAAGCTTGATTATATCCAACTCTTGTAGAATCAGAACAACACTCAATATCACAACTACCATCTTCGGTAGTGGTAGCATCATAATTTGTAGTGAAAGGACTTTGAGTATAACAACCTTTTACTTTCCCACAGTTAAAGTTTGTATTTTTAACTCCAGAATATGTTAAATTTGCAGCGTTTAAGATTCCATCATATTGATCTATTGCTGCTTTACATTTTGGATCATAATTTTCTTTTGTCGGATCAGCACAACATGAAATATCACAACTTCCGTTTTCTACAGTTCTTGGTTGATAATTAGAAACATAAGGGCTTTCGAAGTAACAACCTGGTGCAGGGAATTGACATGCATTTGTTACAAAATTTCCTGTAGGGGTTAAGTTCGAACTAGTTAGACTGTTTGAGTAAGCCGTAATCATTTGCTGACAACTAGGATCATAATTTAATGCTCCTGATTGAGCACAGCATGAAATATCACAACTTCCATTTTCTTGTGAGTTCGCAACTGTATTTGAAACATAAGGATGATTTAATGCACATCCTAACATTTTTCCACACTGAAATTTCTTGTTAATTATTCCAGTATGAGTGATTTGCGGATCTGCTGTCTCTAATTTTTCAAGGTATTTGTTTACTTGATTTTCACAATCTGGATCAAAATATGCAGAATTATATGTTGAACAACAATTAAAATTACAGCTCCCATCTTCAACTACGGCATTAATGTCATAATTTGATGCACTTTCAGTTGTACATCCTTTTTTAGATTTACATGTATCATCAATGCTCCCTGTGGGCTTTAGACATCCTTTAAATGATGCTTTGTATGCATTCAAATCTGATATAAACTCAGCTCTATATTCATCATATCCCGGATCACTACATCCTGAGAAAGAACACGATCCATCATCATATAATGATTCTGAATTTCCGTGTGCAACAAAAGTGCTAGTTGAGTTACAACCTCTAATTCTAGTAATACACTTATTCTCGTCATGAGTTATTGTTGACCCGTCGACCTTTGAAGCGTAATTCTTCATGGCTAAATAATCCCAATGCTCAGCAAAGTTTGGATCACTACAACCTGTAAAATAACAAGCCGTCGATTTATCAGAAGAAGTATTTACAAAATTTATAGCTCCTTTATAAGAACAACCTTCTCCATACTCAAGTTTCTCAACACATTTTGTAATATCATGAGAAATTTTACCACCGTATAAATCAGTATAAGTACTATAATCTAATACCTTTGAATACTCTGCATAACTTTCATCCATACAAGCGGTGAACTCACAAGCACCAGGCTCGTTTGAAGTTACCTCATTTGAAAAATCTGTAGCCTCTGGGTGGATACAAGTTTTCTCACAAACCAGGGGTGATGTTTTCTCAATATCTTCCTGGTCAGTATTTGATTCTGCTGGGTCATAAAGATTAGCATTGTTACAAGAAAATAAAATAAACATAGTAAAAAAATGAATAAAGAAAGTCTTCATAAAATCCTTTTCGTGAAGTTATCTAGCGAATGTCTTGATTATTATAATCATGAATTATAAAAATTTGTAAAATTTATATTTACTTGAGTGAAGAGTTTTTGTCAGTGCTTATCTGTTTTTAAATTAGGCCTTCATGTATAAGTTAAAGGCCTAATTTATAAAGTCAATTTTGTCTCGCTAGGAAATTATGGCTTTCTTGGAGTTACTTCAGCACAATCTGGTAATTGACCAAAAAATTCATCCCATTTAATTTGGCCTAAAATATATTTTTGCATCAATACTAAATGCCTCGAACTTATAGGAGCATATCTATTTCCATCTGCTTTATTACTTCGTTCAAAAAAGTATGTTTTTCCATCTATTTTAGGAACAGTTCCCAAGATAACTTTTCTAACATGAACTAAATCTGCCGCTGACAATCTTCCATCGTTTGTATAATCGTAGTCACAATATCTTTGAATCCTTCTTCGATTACCATCAAGGTTATTTTCTGGATTAGAATCAATTCCTGGAAAAGTAAAATCACCCTCTTCCATTTGGTAAGTAAAAAACTCACCAGCAGCGTCTTTATCTATTAAACAGTTCCACATAATACTTTCCTTAGTTCCCTTTTTTAATTCTCTTAGGATCCATGTATCACTAGTGAAAACACCTTTAGTAGGCCTAGCTGACCCAGCGACCATTGAAGAATGCTTAGGACAAGAATATTTTAATTTTAATGGATCAACAGAATCTCTCTGCCCAACATTATGAATTGTTATCTTTACTAATTGCTTATTAGTTGCAACAACATCATCGCCTATCCAAAATTTCACATCGTAGTCTACAATTGGCTCATCTACCGGCTTAGTAGTCGTTGTTGTAGTTGTTGTAACAACTGGATCGTCATTACAGGTATCTCCGTATTGAGTACCAGATACAATCTTTACATCAACAGATGCGTTATTATTTGATAAATTCGGATCAGACGTTTCTAACTTCCAATCATTTGCAGTGATTGAATGATTTAGAGTTTTCCCTCTAGCTCCTGCATCAACCCTACAATCCATATAAAAATGAATAGAAGCGTTTGCTGGTATATTACTAATTTCTATAAAGTCAGATGATCCAGAAGTCTCAATATGACAATTTCTTCTTTCCGCATCACAATCAACAATTTGACCAGAGGGTGGTCTTATAAGTGTTGTTCCTGCAGGACATTCTATTAATTTTTTATTAACCAATGTTCTTTTATTAATAGCTGGTCCCTTATTTAGAATTTCCATTGTATATAAAATTGTTTCGCCTACTTTATATTCTCCACATGCCTTATCAACACTAAAACTAGGGACTATATCTGCCTCATTTAATATAGGCATTTGGCAAGTCGCTCCCTTAGTAATTCTAAAAGCGATTTCGTTTTTTCTTTCAGTTAAATTAATATTTAATTCATCTGAGATATAAGGATGAAATACTTTATCAGTATTAATTTCTTTGAAGTAATCTAAATACACTCCAACTACTTTAGTTAAATTGGGATCATTCGAATTAACCACTCTAACTAATTCTTTCGAAGAAATTAATTTAAAATTTAACCCACCATCAAGTTCAAGTTCTAATTGTGTGACTTTCCCCTCACTTAATGAATCAATGATTGTTACTCCTGCTAAAGCACTTGAGTTTTTCCAAATTGCTCGATTCTTATATGATCTATTTACAACAGATCCTATCAGTTCAATTAATGCTAATTGATAGTCACTTGAAAAATCATCTGTTCGAGGCTCCTCTCCAAGTCCTCTTCTTCCTAAATAGCACTGTAATTTCAGAATTTCCTCAGAATATTTATCCTTATCCCATAATTGCTCACCAGGATAAGCTGATGCTCGAGTTGGTAGATGATAATCAATATAAGCTAAACTTGTTTCACTAAAACCTAATCGCTTAACACTTTGTATATCTTCTCTATCTCCATTAGCATCTAGTCTTAAAAACTTATAATGAAGTCTAATCTTACCAGCACTTAATATCTGACCAGTGGAGCTTGTCTTCATATCATCAGTAATGAACTCTACTGCATATATCTTATAAGGTGTTCCAAATCTCGAAAGGCTTACATTATCTATAGTTGCCCAATTATCTTGCATTTGTTTTTTAGATTCAGAACTAAGAGTTGATAAAAGACCATTAAAAAAATTCGTGTCTTTTGAAAAATCATTCCCATGAGCTTTTCTTGCAAGCTGAGTAGAAAACCTAAACTGAGAATCAAGTGCTTCCATTACAGATCTATCTGTAATTAACAAAGTTTTATTAATTTCAATTTCTTTGACTTTATTAATAGTCCTACCATATTGATCTTTTTGTTCTTCACAAAAACAATTTTTCTCAACAGTTTCTCGATTAAATTCGACCTCATTCTTATTATTTTCACTTGTAGGAGTCTTAGTGTTCTTCGACCCAAAACAAGAAACTAATAAAGCTAGTACAAAGATTATATTCCACGTAAATTTCATGATTTCCCCTGTTAAAATAGATATTCTTTTATCGGCTTAGATCACAAAAAACTTTAGAAATGATGTCTTCTTACTTAATTTATATTATCTAATTAAAATGAATAACCCTAAAGATCTTCCCTATAATTTCAAGAATACAGAATCTCTCAATAGTAACATTAGTTAAACTATCACTAGAAAAACACGATAAATATAGTATGCTTAAGCTAATACTCATTTTGTTCGTATTCTTTAAGGTTACGACTACCCATGGACAAGATTCAATTTCCAGTCCTAAAGGTATTGATAATCTTGAAGGTCTTTCAGAAATGTATCTATTCTTTTCAAGTTATAAAGATCCCACTATAAAAGACTTTCGCACCTACTTTTATAACCTTGAAAAAACAGCTAGATCGGAAATAATCAATATAGTCTCTGAGATGAATGATCATCATTTGGATGAAAAAAAAACAGGTTTAGTAATGAACGAGGAGGTAGACTTTAGTCCTTTTACTAAAGGTAGATTTTACAATTTACTCCTGGTCATCGATTCAATAAAAGAAAGAAACTTAGATCAAGATGAAGTCCTAAAGAAAATTAAAAACAGAAGTTCAATAACTTTAGATCATGATAATACCATCGGAGGAGCAGCAATACATATTAGCGAGGATTACTACGGCTTTGGATCTAAGTGGTTAAACCTACTAAAAGCAAACAAGGAAGAAATAAAGAAACACATTGTAAAAAAAAGAAAGATCCCAATTATCGAAAGTATACCAAGGCTAACGGCTAGCTGCTTAAAGGAACCCAAAATGCCAATTCTTGATATTAGTGACTACATTAAGATTGTGAACAAACTCCCCATTAAAAAACAAGAACCAGCAAAAACAAAACTACTCTCAAATAGCTGCTTAAGCTCACAAAGTGAGAGAGATAGTGAAAGCGAGTTCCTTTATATTGGTTCTTCTCTTGATTTAAATAATAAAATGATTGATTACAGAGCTATAAATAGCTCCTTTACAATAGTAGACACTTCAAAAGAAAAAATTAGAAGAAAGACAGTTAAAATTGAATATAAAAGTCGCCTGGATAAAATTAAAGCTTACGTAGGACTAAAGGATTATTACAAAACTGTTGAAGAGAAAGTAAAACCACCAGCAACAGCATTTGCTGTGAAAAACGCAAAAGCGTGGCCAGAAAGCGCAGGTCTATTTCCCGTTCCTACTCGTTTTCTTAGCTCTAACCCTGAGGCAAGCTTGAGAGGTAATTTTTCTAAAGTACTAGAGTTACAGAGATGTTTTTGTGTAAAAGAAAAAAATAAAGAAAAAATAATGTTAGAATTATTCTTAATTGCAGATGATGCAGCTTCTGTAAGCATTAATGGAATTCACCTAACTGATCACACAGACCATATTACTAAATCTGGAAGGTATACAAAATGGGAAAAGTTCCAAGAAGCAAAAAAGGTGGTAGATATTACCAATAAAGTAAAGGCTGGAAAAAACTGTATTAACTTCAGAGTTATAGATGATCAAAGTGTCGCCTTTGGTATGTTTTTTCACGGTTATGTTTATGTTAATAGCCAAAAAAATCTAAAAGATAAACATGAATTAAAATTGAGAATTGATTGATTTCGCACATATAAAGTCTTTAGAATTCCCTAAATAGTTTCAATGCCCTAATATTAAAACGATAAGTTCAAGTATATCTTATTTTTAAGAGTTCATTAAAGTATTCAGTTTATAATGCCGAAAAAAAGATATGAAAAAAATTTTTATATTAATCATATCACTTAACTTATTCTCTACTCCTGCACTGGAAGATAATAAGAAAAAGGATCTAACCCCTGCCAAAGAATTAAAATATCAAGTTTATTTAAAGGGAAAAAAAATAATTCCATATGAAACAGAGCTTGAGGTAGGAGATACTATTACTGTTAATGCTACTGCTCTTACTCATGATGACAAACCTGCTGTTATTTTCTTTCATCACCTAGGTGGGAAAATGGATAACAAACCTGATGAGCAGAAGTCTCAAGCCAGTAGAAATATTACTGTCACTGACAAGGCAGGAGGTGAATTAAACGTTTATATTTTAGCCAAAGATAATGATAATATTGGGAATCTTAAATATTTTGAAAAGTGGGATATTAGAGAAGAGTTTCATTTTCCATTAAAAAATAAAAATATAGTTAGAGCTAAAGAGTTGAAGTACAGTGTGTATTTTTTAGGAGAAAAAATTGATCCTTCTCAAACTGTTCTAGAGGTAGGGGATGTAATCCATGTCACCGCTTCAGCTATCACAGATGATAAAAAACCAGCAACTATTTCTATCACACCTATTGGAGGTAAAGTCATAGACGGTAGTTCAAAAATTCAAAGTCATGGATCTGCCAGTCGAATGATAAAATTAACTGAATCAATCGAAGTTTCTATTTTTGCCAAAGGTTATCATAAAGATAATACACCTAAAGATAAATGGGATGCACATAGAGAATTCTCTATTTTGGTCAATAAAGAAAAGAGCGATGATATTGATGGAATTAGTAAAAAATCTTCCAAAGTTAATAATAGCCAAATCATCGACTGGGATAAAAACAGGGTCTATGATATCAAAAAAGATTCACCAAATAGCAATCAAGGTAAAGAGCAGTAAGTTAAGAATTTTTAATGGCTGGGGTGGCAGGGATCGAACCTGCGCATAACTGGATCAAAACCAGTTGACTTACCACTTGTCGACACCCCAAGTTAGATAAAACGCTATTTCATTTTATATCTAATTCTTCTTCTTTTTGTCCAGGAATATAGCAATTAAGTGGCCTTAACTTTTTACCACTTCTTAAAACATAGTCTTGAAAGACCTTGAAAGCCGCTCTAGAACCCGATAGATCAAGTTTCTTGCCTCTTCGGTCCCCTTCAAGCCCAACCCAAAGGATTTTTATTTTTTCATCATCTAGGGTTAAAAACCAATTATCCAGAGCATTATTACTTGTTCCTGTCTTTCCAAAAAAATCAAGTTCTTGCATTGGAGCTTTTACTATATTGCTAAGCGTATTCTGGTTTGGATTATTTAAAATTGAGTATATTTTTTTATCTTCCCCGCATTCATAATTCTTAAAAACTTTATAACCATTAAAAATTTCTTTAAAGTTCAACTCAATTGAGCCTAAAAGTTGAGCTGGGAATTCTCTCAAAGGTTTTTTCAACATTGGAAGATAGCTCCCAAGGTTGCCCTCCAACCTATCCATCCCATACCTTTTTATTAAATGATACATTGGAATGTTTCTAGATTTTCTCAATGAATCTCCAAGTGAAATCTCTGAACTTACAAATTCTCTATCTCTAGGTTTCCAAACTCCAGAATTTAAAGAAAAACTTATTGGCCCTGTACTTACAATTGTATCTTCTTCATAACCTTCTCTACTAAAAATTTGATAAACTAAAGGTTTTAACAAACTGCCTACTTGCAACCTCACTTCTAGATTTGATATTGCATCTTTTTCTAACTTTGAGTAATAGTTAAAATCACAAAACCTTTCAGTACATTTAAATTTATTTTCATAATATTTTATTGCAAGATCATCTTCCGGGTGCTTCTTTAAGAACTTAAGACTCACATCATTGATAATAAAATTTCTATAAAACTCTTTCTCTTTAAGTGCAAAAGCTAAAGACTTATAGCGAGTGTCTTTATTTTCTACTTGTAAGACTTTTATCCACTTCTCCCATTTGTCCTGACTCCACTTAACTTCATCAATATTGCTTAAAAACTTATTCTTTCGAAGCTTGGCAAATAAACTGTTCGTTCGTTGAATTAATTTCTCGGAGTTTTTCAAAGGATGATAGAAGTTTGGACCCTTTAGCATTGAACTTAAAATTATAGATTCATAGTCAGTAAGAAGATGTAATTCTTTTTTAAAATAGAATTTACTTGCAGCATAAATTCCTTTTATTCGAACACCTCCAAGGTTTCCCCAAAACATTTCATTGAAATACGATTGTAAAATTTGCTCTTTAGAATAATTTTTTTCTATATAAATCGATAGGATCATCTCTTTTAGTTTCCTAAAAAAGCTTTTTTCACTATTTAAAAAAATATTTTTAACTAATTGTTGAGTTAGAGTTGATCCACCCTGAACAAAGGAGCCAGCTTTAATATCAGCTATTGCTGCTCTCAATATAGATCGAAAATCTATACCTTTATGATCCATGAATCTTAAATCTTCAATTCCTATTAACCCACGCCACAAAACAGATGGAATATTTGAAAAATCTACTTTTCTTTGAAAGCAATAGGGATTAAGACAGCTATTTCCAATTTTGAGATAAAATGTCTGAGGTGTATTAAATTTTAAATACCCACCTTGTTCCGAGAAATTTGAAAAATATTTTTGATCCTCAATCCATTTATCATAAGTTTGTTCATCTTCTAAATAATCAAAGACAAATTGTAGGTCAGACTTTGAGACAAAAGAATCACGCTCAATAAGAATTTGGGTATTTTTAATTTCTGCTTTTGCTCTATTGAGTGAGAAGGTTTCAGACTTACCAAGATCATCTACTAAGATAAAAAGATAGCCCACCGCTATAAAAAGCCCAATAAATAGGCATGATAAAAAAAGTTTCAAAAGCTTTACAATAACGCGCATCATTATTTCATTGCCAGTAGGGCCTACATTCCTTAATATTTGTCTTAATTGGTAAACTATTAATCATTTGGAGACAACCTTGAAATACTCAATTGCTATCCTTGTCCTAGCTACAGCTTTTAACACTTTTGCTACATCTGCAAATTTTAAAGGATCACTCGGATTTGAAACAACAAGAATTCAAAAATATAGAAAGACAGATGCTAATACTGCAAATGCAGCTTTATTTAGTTCAGGCGAAACAATTCCTGGGTCTATCAAAGATGCTGGAATCCAAACTTATATCTTCAGATTAAATCCTGAAATTATTGTTAATGATCATGTAAGTGTTTTTTCAGAATTAAGTTCTGGCCACGCTCGTGGTGGAAACATTGGTGGTCAAGGTAATCTTAATAATCAAGGAACTGGTTTTGGTGGAAAATTTTATCAATCAGCTCCATCATCTAGCGATATTATTCATCTTAATCAAGCTTATATGGATATCTATGCAGACATCGCAACGTTTAAAGTTGGTAGATTTTCAAAGCATTGGGGATTAGGTGCTGTTATTAATAATGGTAAAAAAGCTGGAGATAGATTTGTAAGTAGATATGATGGTATTGAAGGAAACTTCAACATAGGAAAACTTTATATTACACCTTACTGGGCAAAGATAGATACAAGCATTCATCATCTTCAAGGATCTATTAGAGACATTGGTGTTTCGGTTTTATACGATGATCCAAACAACGATATGAAAGGTGGTCTTTTATGGAGTATGAGAAAAGCTGGCAGCAGGTCAAATGCGATGACTCTTGCCAATACTACAGCAGCTCCAACTAATACTATTTTATCTGAATCAAGCATTAGAATGTTTAATCTATTCTATAAGAAAGATTGGAAAAAATTTGGCTTTGGAATAGAAGTTCCTTTCATGGATGGGGATGGCGCTAAAAATATTTATGGTTCAAATACTAACCAAGGGATCAAATCTATTTCCTACCTTGGAGAGGCTCACTATGATATTAATTCAAACTTTTCACTCTATTTAAACGGTGGTCATATAACTGGAGATAGTAATGATAATACTGAATTCAGTGCAATGTATTTAAACCCAAATTATAACATTGCTGAGATTATGTTTAATTATAATTTATTCGCGGTTGAAAACGATGCATTAAATGTTCATGATACTGCAGTAACAAATGCTACATATGCTAAATTAGCTCTTCACTACAAGAGATCTCAATGGACTTGGAAATTAGGTCTTTTATGGGCCCAGGCCAATGAAACTGCAACTGCAGGTTTGCAAGCATGGCAACATGATCTTGGATATGGTTATACAGCAGCAGCTAATCAAGATAGTGAATTAGGTTATGAAGCAGATCTATCGTTTGATTATCAGTGGAATCCAAATTTAGTACTGACTGGCTTTTTAAGCTATTACGCAGTTGGTGATTATTATGCATTCAATAATACAGCTTCACCCTTAGCACTTGAAGATATCATTGCTGGTGGAATGAAATTAAATCTTAATTTTTAATTAAAAACCTGAATTATTATAAGAACTACTACCGTTATAGACACCTGGAGCACTATAAAGGTTGAACTGACCTTGATTAGAATATGTAGAAGGCTGTATAGCATTATTTATTAATGTTCCAAAAAAACCAGATCCCAAGGCACTATTATTACTCATCGTATTTGTCTGAACCATTGGATTCATAAGGCCCATCATTTCAAAGTTTGATTGCATAATAGATTGGTTATGTAGTGTTTGTTGCCCAAGACCAATATTATACATCATTAGATCAAACATTTGGTTATTATTATTCTGACCCATATTACTTTCTAATTGAGTTATTCTATCAAAAAGACTTCCAAGTAAGTTTTTAACTTCAGAGCTTGTACTACTGGCATCTTCTAAGTCTTGCTCTACTTTGAATTCATCAACTATTTTCTTAGTTTCATCATTAGATTCTTTGATAGATTTATAATCATCTGTATCTTTTAAATCAACGTCACTTTCATTTTTACATCTTTTTTTATACTCATCATCTGGATCATTTCCATCAAAATAATCTATTCTTTTCTTTAAAACTGAAATTTTATCTTGCATCGCCTTATATGGATCATCATCATATTCAAAACTATCTAGATCTCTAAATGTTTCATGTTCATACATATCATCTGCAAATTCACTTTCATAATCTTCTAAGTCTTCTTTATCTTCACTTGAAACACCATTTTCTAAATAATCCTTTGATGCTTCTTCCAGTTCTTCTATCATTTTTTCAGCAAACTCTTTCGTTTTTTTACAATCTTGAATGTTTTGCAAGGCTTCACAACTCTCATATTCCTCAGAATCTTCATCATCAATTTTAGATATTTTCTTTTGCAACTTTTTAACAGTGTCACCCTCTTCGTATTCTTTCATCGCTTCAAATTTAGAAACTGCATCTTTAAGCTCTCTTGCTGCATTCTTATGTCTTGCACTTCCTTTAACTTTTAAATATTTAACATAGTTTTTTAAGACTTCTAAATCTCCATACTTCAATTTAACAACATCTGCTAAGCGTTTAGCCTTCTTACAAGAAATTTCATTTTTAGTAGGATTTGATAAATTATCGCTATTACATGTTTCAGCATGATGACTTAGATAATTCCAATATCCATTAGCATTTTTTAAGATTTTCTGAGCAAACTTTTTAGTATTACCTTGCTTAGGCTTAAAAGCCATTATGTCTTCAAGTGGATTCTGATCAGGATCTAGTAACTCTGTAGAATTTAAACTACATGCAAATTCTTCATCAGTAGATTCAAACTTAAGTGCCGTTTGATCATTGGATCCATCTTTAGATGCATCATCAAAAATTTGATATTTCTCATCTACTATCATTACAATATTTTCTAGATCAGTTGTAAAATCATCTACTCCAGGCAATCTAGAATGGCATGAACTAGCAGGGAAACTATCTTCCATCGGTAAAGATGTATCAAAACTTTGGTACTGACCTTTATTTAATAAACAAATATTTTCATTTCCAGATTGATCAATATCAAACCTTCCATCGTTAACCAAAATTGAACCATCTTTCAGACCAGGAATTTCTATTTGCTTTGGCTTATCTGAGTTTGATGCTTTAGAAAATTTTTCTAACTCTGATGTAAAGGAATCATTGTCATAAGATAAACGCTTTCCTTTATTGAAGTTTTCAAAAGCCTTCTCCATAGCTTTTCTTAATTTTCTACCTTTAAGCTTCTTTTTGAGTTTATCTTGAATATCCTCGTAATTTTTTCCAATACATTTTTCCATTGATGAAGTTGTATTATCACTTGCTAGATTAACATCTACATCCGGATCAGTTGAAAAAGCTCCATTTGTTGCATCATAATTTTTAAATTCCACATACGCAGAATATACTTTTGGTTTTTGTTTTGAATCTCCACCGACTCTTTTTATTTTCATCTTTTTGAGACAATCATGTTTAATACCGCTAACTTCTAAAAACCATTTACCATTTTTTTTCTTATACTTTGCCGATGGTCCATAATTATCTAAAGCATCAGTAGCTAACAATTCTTTTATAAATGAATTTATCTCATCTTCTGTCCCATCTAAAACTCCATCAAAGGCTTGATGAAAATGATCATCGACTTGAGTTCTATCTTGGCCACTTGAATGAGCACTTCTATGATCAGATAGTTTATTTATCCATTTATCAAAATCTCCAAGAGATCTTTTATTTTTAGAATTTTGTGCACAATATTTTTTTCTATCGTCGCTACTAATATTTGATAGGTCTTCTAATAACTTAGAGTTACCTAAACAAACCGGTGAGTCTGACTCTCCTCTAAATATTCTATGTTCAGTGGCATTACTTGCTGTATTATCACTACAGTTTTTTTCGCCTAAGAAATTCACTGCTTCTTTTAATTCATTTAATTTATCATATAAACCTGAAATTATTCCAGTGCTTGGAGGTGTTGCTGGAGTAGCAGCAGCTGGAGGTGTTCCAGGTGCCGGAGGTGTTCCAGGTGCCGGAGGTGTTCCAGGTGCCGGAGGTGTTCCAGGTGCCGGAGGTGTTCCAGGTGCTGGAGGTGTTCCAGGTGCTGGAGGTGTTCCAGGTGCTGGAGGTGTTCCAGGTGCTGGAGGTGTTCCAGGTGCTGGAG
>CALIJZ010000090.1 GCA_938017795.1 uncultured Bacteriovoracaceae bacterium | reverse complement strand
ACCAAATAATGATTTTTTCTGTGTAGGTTGCAGTGGAGGAAAACAAATTAGAAAAAAGAAAAATTTAAGCAAAAAACCGAATTCTATACTAGTAGCCAAGAAGCCCTTAGAAATTATTCATGTAGACACATCTGGAAAATTACCGAACTCAGTTTATAATGAGAAGTACTTTGTTTTGGGAGTATGTGATAAATCAAATTTTCTTTTTGGCTTTACTACCAAGACTAAGAGTATGATACCTATTTTATTAATCAAGAAACTAAGAAAGCTAGAAAAATTAACTTCCAAGAAGATCAAAATCATTTTTTCGGATAATGGAACTGAATTTTTAAATGAAAAGTTCGAATCTTTTTGTAAAAGGGAAGGAATCAGTCATAAAACAAGATCACAATATTTTCCTTCAGAAAACGGTAAAATTGAAAGACAAATCAGAACAGTAAAGCAAATGATGGTTACTATGTTGGTTACCTCTGGACTTTCCCAAAGATTTTGGGTATTTTCTTTTTACTATGCTCTACAAATTCTAAATTCAATCCCTAGAGTGAAGTTAGGAAAGAAATCTACTTTAGAATACATTTTTGGATACAAGCCAGAATTAACGAGATTCAAAGTTTTCGGAGCAAAGGGATATTATCTCCTAAAACATCAAAAGAATATGAAATCTTTACCACTTGGAATTTTCATCGGTTTTGGAAATGATACAAAAAGATATAAAATGTGGATTCCTAGAAAAAATACTGCTTTGAATGTTCGAGACATTAAAGTAGATGAACATGGACTTATCAATAACATCTACAAGAAGTTCAAAGAAAAGTTTTCTTCCAGAGACGATATATTTCAAAATTACTTCTCAACTGGAGATATTCTGAATTACAAGAAAATTTCTCGACATAACAAATCTAAAGACAATATATTGATGGATCATGAAGTAAAAGATGCACAAGAATCCATAGAATTAACTATTGAAGGGAAAGATGAGAGAAAAGAAACATTCACACAACTATCAAATAATGAACTTAATGAGCAAATTGAATCCAATGTGCCAGAAAATTTGATTGCCCATTCTACACCTAATGAGCAATCAGAGGTGCGAAATTTTACCGAAGTGCACAAAGATAATATTTTAAACTATCCAAGAAGAAAAGTTAATAAAGTTAAGATGAATAAAGCATCACTTCAACCACCAAAAAGATACACTGATATTAAACAGAGAGCTGATGCAGAGTTATGGAAAGCCGCATATCAAAATGAAATTGCGAGTCTTGAAAACATTGGACAAATGGAGATTGTTGAACGCCCAAAAAACAAAGAAGTCATCAAGTTATACGAGATTTTCTCTAACAAATATGACAATGTTACTAAACAATTGAAATATAAAGTTAGAATGGTTGCCAGAGGAGATTTATCAAAAAATAGTAGATCACTTTTTTCTCCTGTAGCTGGACAAGTGGGAATTAGGATATATGCTGTCTTCAGTAATCAATTTGATAGTCATGGACAAGGAGACATTCCCACTGCATTTTTAAATGGACGAATTTTATCTGTTGAACCAATTTATATTGATCTTTTCTATGGACATTGGAGAAGGGACGGACTTAAATTAGTTTATCGCACCTGGTGTGCACTTTACGGATTAAAAGAGGCGGCATATTATTGGTACATTATGTTAAGAGATTTCCTATTCGAACTGGGTTTAACGAATCTATATAGCGAAAAATGTGTTTTTGCATCATTTCACTCTGATGGAACTATGAGAATGATCGTGGTGATTTTCATTGATGACTTATTATTTTCTGGAAACAAAAATGACGTTAATACGTTCAAAAGCAAGATTAAAGAAAAATTTGGATTTAAAACCACGGATATTATTAATACATACGTTGGAATCCAATTTAAAAGAACTGAAAAAGGTTGGCTTTTACATCAGAATCAATTTATACTAGAAGCAGTAAAGAGATATGAATTAACAAACGCAAAAGCTGTTCGAACCCCATTGCAAATGAATTCCCTGGAAAACTTCAACAGTAAGAAGTTAAAAGACAAAAAATTATATCAATCCATTGTAGGAACTTTAAATTACATTGGAAATACTACCAGGCCTGACATTTCTTTTGCTGTAAACTTTCTATCTAGAAGAGCTGTTAGTCCGACGTTTGCGGACTTAAAAAGAGCAAAAAGAACCTTGGTTTATCTTAGAGATACAAGAAATATTGGAATAAATATATATAAATTAAGAGAAGATGAAGATTTACATGTTAAAGTGTTTGTTGACTCATCTTACGCAAATGGAAGCAAGAGAAGATCAATTCATGGGTTTGTTATATTAATAAATGACACTATTGTACATTACAAAAGCAAATTACAGCCTATTGTTTCTCAATCCAGTACAGAAAGTGAATACATTGCTCTAGCATATGCAATCAAGGAATTAAAATGGATTGAAAATATTTTGATTGAGCTAAAGCAAAATTTTAAAACTTCAGTAGTTTATTGCGACAATATTAGTGCCATTAAAATTGCACACTCTGAATGTGCTATAGCAAGGACAAAACATATTGATATAAGATTAAATTATGTGAAGCAGTTAATTAGGCTTAAAAAGTTGAAAATTTCATACGTACCAACTGAAAGCAACATAGCGGATATTTTTACCAAACCACTTGGGAGAATAAATTATGAAAAATT
>CALIJZ010000089.1 GCA_938017795.1 uncultured Bacteriovoracaceae bacterium | reverse complement strand
TATGCTTTTATTAGCACCTATTGAAGTTGTACGGACACGGCCTTAGAAACTCCCGGTTCCTGCATCGTTATTCCATAAAGTTTATCATTTAATTCCATTGTTTTCTTGTTATGGGTAATAAGAATAAATTGAGACTCAGAGCTCATTTCACGTAATAGTTGATTAAAACGCCCCACATTAGCATCATCTAGAGGAGCATCAACCTCATCCAGAAGACAAAATGGAGATGGCTTAACAAGGAAAATAGAGAAGATGAGGGCCACTGCCGTTAGGGCCTTTTCTCCACCACTCATGAGGTTGATATTCTGCATTTTCTTCCCTGGAGGGCTCGCTACGATCTCTACACCAAAGTCTTCATCAGCTAGGTTTCCAACCATTTGAAGCTTGGCATTTCCACCACCAAAGATGATAGGAAAGACTTGTTCAAACTTAGATGTCACTTCATCGTAAGCAATTCCAAACCTCTCTTTAGACTTCACATCAATTCTTTCAATGGCCTTGTAAAGATCATTGATAGAGTGAGAGAGTTCTTCTTCCTGCATTTTTAGGAAGTCATAGCGCGTCTTTTTATTTTCATAATCACTAACTGCTTCCCAGTTTACATGACCTAATCTGTTAAGCTGTGACTTATAATTTTTTAAACGATCTTTTGTCTCAGTGATTTGACCTGGAAACTTTTTAGAAAACTCATATGCTTCAGGCTCAATTCTCTGAGTCCCAGAGTCTGTATCCATATAATAGATATGGCTTAAATCTTTTAAAGATTCTACTGACTCAACATCAAGATGAGATAAAATCACATCTCGTATATCAACTCTATAAGTATCAAAAGTTTCTTTTGTGATAAACTCTTCATCTTCTATATATTTTTCGATCTTTAAACTTTTTTCTAAAATGATCTTTTCAGATTTAGATACAATAGATTGAAGTTTTTGAATTTCTTTTTCATTCTCTTCTAGTCCACTTGCTAAAATATTTAACTCTTCTTTAGATTGCTTTAATTCTTTTTCTTTCTGAGCTAAAGATTCAGAAAGAGCATTGATTTTTTCGCTATAATCAGACTCTTGGTCTTCAATATCAGCAACTATTTTTTCAGATTGCTCTATATTTAATTTAAGACTCGAAATTTTTTCATCTATTCTAACTTTTTGATTTTTCATATCAGCAAGTAAACTCTCTAGTTCTTGCTTTCTAGAAATAGATGAGCTCATTTGAGTTTTAATTTTAATAAACTCTTCTTGCTTCTCATGAAATAGTTCTTTGCTATGCTCGTATGTTTCTTCAAGTTTAACATTGCGAACTTTTTCTTCTTCAAGTACTTTTCCTGTTCGCTCTATTTCATTTGTATACTGCTCTTCTTTTTCATTTAAGTTTAATCTCTCAAGAGAGATCACTTTGTTTTTCTTCTTTAACCCTTCAAGTCTTCCTTGATTGGTCGCAAACTGAAGAGATCCAGAATTCATTCGTGACTTAACTGTAATTACTTCCTCGTTTGTGCTCTGCCACTTTGAACTAACTTCAGCAAACTCTTCTTTTGTAATTGAATACTCTGCCTTGGACTTATTTAAAGATTTCTCAACTTGTAATAATTCATCTTTATTCGTTTTTAAAAGAGAACTAATTTCTTTTTTTCTGATCGCTGTAGAGAAAGAGTCATTTGAGATATTGAAAATTAATTCTTGTAATGACTGAGACCCAACTGATCTATTAATACAGTCTCCTGATTTAGAAATTGCTGCAATGAAGTTTTCAGGACAAGTATCCGCTCCTATCGCAAAGTAAGTTAAGAAATTGGTAACTAGCTCAGAGTCTGACCTTACCACACTAGATAAGTTCCCAAACTCATCAGAAGAAGAGTTTTTATCAATACTTCCTAAAAATCTAAGATTGGCATCTTCTTCCCTTGCCCATTCAATAACTTTACTACTTGGACTTGACCCAATTAAAAGGTCGGCATAAGGGTGAAGCAATTTTCTTACTGTTTGCTCATATTCTTTTTCTATACTTAAACATTCACTTAATTTTCTATAGTTCTGCCCTAAAGGCGTTCTTAAAAAGGCATCACAAGCACTAGTGCTTACTCGCTCAAGAGTTTTTAATTCAGTGTCAAGCTCTAGCACCTTCGCTTTTTTAACCTGTACATCTTCATCGCTATCACTACATTGCTGCTTTAAAGTCTCAAGTTTGCTAGTTAAAGCACTTCTTCTCTTCTCAATGCTAGCTAGCTTTTCTTCTAGAGCTGCTAAGTTTTTCTTCTCATCAGCATCATTATTCGTCACTTCAAGATAATAAGCTTCTAACTCTCCAATCTCTTCAACGATAGAAGTTAAAAGATGTGACTTACTTTCAAGAATTGATTTTGTTTGATTTAGCTCTGCACTTAATTTTGTTTGATTAAATTCAAACTGTCTTAAGTTTTGCTGAGAATCAAAAAACTCTTGCTCGTCAGTTTTATAAGTTTCTTGAAATTTTTCAACCTCTTGCTCTAAAAACTTTAAATCAACTTTAGAGTTCTCATCTGGATTTTCAAAATTCTCAAGCCTTTGAGAAATCTCTTCTATTTTTTCAATTCTAGAACTTAGTTCTTCTTCTTGCTCTACAATTTCTTTTCTTTTCTCTTCAATGTATTTTTGTTTTTCTTCAATCGATTTTTTAGAAAAGTTAAACTTTTCTTCGATCGAAACTAATTCCATATTATCTGTATTGAAACTTGTTTGTTCAGCTTCTATTTGGTCAATCAAGGCAGTCTTTTGATTTTTCTCAGTTTGAATACTTGATTCCAAAACATTAAGTTTTACTTTTGAATCTTCAAGTTTCTCCCCTGTTTCTTTTAAATCAGAACTAAACTTTATAACTTTTTCAACAAGATCTAATTCTTTGTGAGTTGAAACACTAAGAGCTGCTTTTTTGACTTTCTCTTTTAGTGACTTTGCTCTCTCTGCTTTTTCAGCTTGCCCTTCAAGAGTTTTTAATTGCTTATAAATCTCTTTCTTTAAATCGTTAATACGCTCAAGGTTCGCGTTGGCTTGATCAATTTTTCGAAGCGATTCTTTTTTACGAACTTTAAATTTCGTAATCCCTGCAACTTCTTCGATCATGACTCTTCGCTCAACTGGTTTTGCTTTTACTAATCTATCAATCTCACCTTGGGCGATAATTGAATAAGACTTAGCACCAGCACCAGTATCCATGAACACTTCTTGAATATCTTTAAGCCGAGCTTGCATATTATTAATTCGATACTCTGTTTCACCGTTTCTATATAATTTTCTTGTAAGTTGAATCTCTTGAGGATTCACAACTTTAGACCCGATATGAATATGCTTATGAGTTGTATTATTTAAAACAAGCGAAACTTCAGCAAAAGATCCTGGAGAATATTTTTTTGATCCAGAAAAAATGAGATCACTCATTTTTGTACCACGAAGGTGTTTAGCTGATTGCTCACCCATAACCCAAAAAAGAGCATCAACGATATTGGATTTACCACAGCCATTTGGCCCAACAATTCCAGTAATACCATCGTCAAAATGTATCGTAGTTCTATCTTTAAAGGATTTAAATCCTTGTATATGCATTCTTTCTAATTTCATGATTCCCCGTTTAATAATCCAGCTTGTTTAGACTTGGGGCCAGTATACAGGAAAAGGGATCTTATTGTGGAGTTGAAAGTGTAGATACTTAGGAATTAAAGTATAATTAAAACTCTCATTCCGCGCTGTGTCATCTACTCAAATTCTTCTTTGCGCATCATTGCTAAAAATAATAATCCTGGGATAGCTAGAAGTGCACACATTATATAAAAGTTCACATAGCCGACATGGGCCGATGAAGAAGCAAATATGGGAGATTCTTTAAGATGAACAATCATTTTTCCAGCTGCACCTGAGAACAACGTCCTTCCAAGCGACGCTAATGAAGCAAATAGAGCGTATTGAGATGCAGTAAACCTTTTGTTTGTAAGATGGCCCATAAACCCAACAAGAGCAGCGGTTCCAATTCCTGAAGTAAAGTCCTCCAAGAAGACTATTTTTGCAAGGTCAGTATTAGTGCTATAAGTCGCTAACAAAGCAAACATTCCAGTTGTCACGGCCTGTCCAATACCAGCAAACCAAAGTGTCACTCGGTAACCAAGTTTATAAATTAAAGATCCTCCAACAATTAAGCCAGCTAGAGTTGAAAATAACCCAACAGTTGAAGCAATCTTTCCAATATCAGCATTACTAAAACCAAGGTCAGCATAAAAGGGTCTACTCATAGAACCAGCAATAGAATCTCCTAGCTTAAAGCAAAATATAAAAACTAAAATTAGAAGAGCTCTTTCTCTTTTTAAAAATTCAATAAAAGGATTAACAACACTTCCAACGAAACTCTTTTCTTTAGGTAATGAATTCTCTGGCTCGTCGGACCATAAAGTTGTTAAGATCCCAACGAGCATGAAAGCAGCTAGCATTAAAAACATTTGGTTAAACGACCAATTCCAAGTTTCCTTATCTACAACCCAAATTCCAAAACCAGAAGCAACCCACATCGCAACTCTGTAACCATAAACACCTAAAGAGGCTCCAATTCCTAGCTCTTCTGAATTTAAAATCTCATTTCTATAAGCATCTACTGCAACATCTTGAGAGGCACTGAAAAAGCATAATAATATTCCAGCCACGGCAATAAAGGTTAAGGATTTATTAGGGTCTCCTAAAGCAAGTAACACAAAAGAACCCATCAATAAGACTTGAGTAATTAATAACCAACTTCGTCTTCTGCCAACTTTTTTAAATGGAGTATAACGATCAAAAAGAAATGCCCATAAAAAATTAAAAGAATAGGCAACTGCAATCCAAGAAAAAAGTCCAATTTTAGGTAGATCAATTTCATATCTTCTTAACCACAATTTTATACTTCCGTAGACAACCATAATTGGCAAACCACTTGAAAAACCTAATAAAAAAACTGTTATAAATTTCTTGGGACTTTTTAAAATCTCTGCAAAACTCTTTTTATTCATAAAAAAATGCTAACATAATTAATTCGATAATCTCAAACTGGCACTATAAAATTTTTTAACTCCTGCTGAAGTCCCAATTAAAGCTTCTCCATGATCACCTATTCCTATAAAAAGACCTTTCTCAAAGTTTGAATTGGCATCAATAATCACTTCTTTTCCAAGATGATTACAAAGATCTATAAAATTATCTCTAATTACTTCAGACTTTATATTTGAATTTAAAATGAATTGATATAACTCGCGGGCATCTATAACCTCATTCAAAAAACTATGAGGAGTATCAAATTTTTGAAAACTAGATTGGTATAAATTTACCCCCAAACCAACAATGACAATTTCTTTTGAAATGTACTCACAAATAATTCCGCCACATTTTCTACCTTCATAGAAAATATCATTAGGCCACTTTAGAGTTATTTTTTTATTTTTGTGAGCAAGATACTGAGCGACTAAAACACCTACCTTTATAGGAGTTAAGGTTACTTCATCACAAGGCTTAAGAGTAAAGCTAATTGCCAGAGAATCATCAAATTGAAACCAAGATTTACCACGTTGACCTCTACCCTTTGTTTGCTTTTTCGTTGTGACTAAAAGTTCTTCAAAAGTCTCACCGATTTGGTTTTTCAATTCATCTTGAGTACAATGACATGTTTCTAAACCTACAACTTTCATAGGAGTTACTATCCCATGGCCCAAATACTACGCCAAGAACCAAGAGCAATTAAAATTACCCCTAATATCAATCCTTACGCAGCTGGAAGTGTTTTGATCGAATGTGGTAACACTAAGGTCCACGTTACCGCCAACATCGCAGAAGAAGTTCCAAGATGGCTTAAAGGTAAAGGAAAAGGCTGGGTCACTGCTGAATATTCTATGCTTCCTGGATCAACTCATGAGCGAATCAGAAGAGAGCGAAAAGGAATCAGTGGCAGGTCTCAAGAAATTCAACGTCTAATTGCTAGAAGTTTAAGAGCCGGTATTGATTTGGAAAAACTTGGCGAGCAAATGATCACTGTTGATTGTGATGTTTTAGTAGCTGACGGTGGAACAAGAACAACTTCTATTACAGGAGGCTTTGTTGCTCTACGTTTAGCGATTAACTCTTTGCTTGAATCAGGACAATTAAAATCAGATCCTATTACTCATCAAGTTGGTGCTATTAGTATTGGTATTGATAAAGATGGAAATATTATCGCTGATCTTAACTATGAAGAAGATTCAAGTTGTGAAACAGATATGAATATAGTGATGACAAAAGCAGGAAAGTTTATCGAAGTTCAAGGAACAGCTGAAGGTCAACCGTTTTCAAGTGAACAATTTGGCATGCTGATTGATTGTGCTAAAGAATCTCTTAAAACAACATTTGCTGCTCAAGATAATATTTTATTATGAAAGTAATTCTTGCCAGTAGTAATCAAGGAAAGATTGCTGAGTTTTCAAGAAAACTTGCACCTGAAATTATTATTGAATCGAGAGAAAAAATACATGTTGAAGAAACAGGTGAGAGTTATTTTGAAAATGCATTATTAAAAGCAAAAGCCTATTACGATACATATAAACAGCCCACTTTATCAGATGACTCAGGCCTAAATTTAGAAGCTTTTCCTTATCTATTAGGATTATATTCTGCAAGATATAAGCCGGAACTTACTGAATATTTAGATAAATGTGACAGCCTTTTAGAGCATTATAAAAATGAAAAAGTAGACAATAGGAAAGCCTACTTTTCTTGTATTCTTTGTCTTTATAAGACCCCCAATGAAATCTTTTTCTTTGAGGGAAGATCTAATGGGGCGATTTCAACAGCACTTCATGGCAATACAGGCTTTGGATACGATCCTATTTTCCTGCCTACCCATCACCCTGAAATGAAGTCATTTGCACAAGATTTGGCCTGGAAAGAGCAATATGGACACAGAGCAAAAGCAATCAATGAACTTAAAAAATTCCTTCCAGTTTGATAGACGAAATCCATAAAAAGAGATAAATTACAAAAATCAGATTTTCGGGGTGTAGCGCAGCCTGGTAGCGTAACTCGTTTGGGACGAGGAGGTCGGAGGTTCAAATCCTCTCACCCCGA
>CALIJZ010000088.1 GCA_938017795.1 uncultured Bacteriovoracaceae bacterium | reverse complement strand
TTTCATTTTCCTCTGAAAGAAACGTTATCTTGCCTTCCAGTTCTTGGCAGTTTACATTATGAAGTTCTAATTTTTCTAACAAGGACATTTTTTCATCTTCCAGAATTTGAATCTTGTTTTCTAAGTCTTCACCTAATTGATTATTTGCTAACTGTGCTACCAGAGATTGATTTTCCTCTTGCAGGTATTTTATTTTGTCATTGAGTACTTGTTGATCTGAAGAAACACTACCTTCTAACTGTTCAATCTTACTAATCAAACGTTTATTTTCTTCTTCGTAAACTTCTACCTTGCACTCTAGTTCTAAAAACATTATTTCTTTTGCATCTAATCTTTCAAGCATACTTTTATTTTCCTCTTCAAGTACTTCAATTTTACCTTCTTGTTCTTGATTTTTTGAGACGTCATTTTCTTGTAACTTTTCACACAAAGCCTTGTTTTCCTCTTCAATCTGTTTAATTTTACTTTCTTGTTCTTGATTTTTTGAAATGTCATTCACCTCCAACTTCTCACACAAAGCCTTGTTTTCCTCTTTAAGAACTATAATTTCACTTTGAAGTTCTTGAATTTGTGATGCTATGGGATGAGATTCAACCAACCTTTCAGACAGGCATTTATTCTCTTTGGTTAAAGATTCTATTTTTACCCATAATTCCTCATTGTCAGAGGGCTTACTTTCATTCAACCGGTTCTTCAAACCGCTATTCTCATCCTCAAGAGCCTCAATTTTGCATTGTAATTCTTCTGCTTCGAAAGAATTTGTTCCATCCAATTTATTGGTTGAAGAGTTATTTTCCTTTTTCAAAACTGTGATTCTGCTTTCAAGTTCACGACATTTGGCAACCTCTGATTCTAATTTTTCCAATGTGCATTGATTTTCATTTACTAAAAGTTTAACATTGCTTTCTAAATTTTCAATTTCAGATGTGTCATTTGAATGCAATTTCTCTAACAAAACATTATTTTCATCTTCAAGAATCTTAACTCTACTTTCTAGTTCTTCCATGTGAGACTTGTTAACAGATTCTGCTTTTTGACATTTCAACTCTTCTAATTTTTCAGACAAAGACATTTTCTCAGCCTCAAGTTCCTGTATTTGTTTAACTAAATCTTTCATTCTTATTTCATCCTCTTCAAGTTTTTCTAATTGTTCTTTATATTTTAGTCTTATGTCATCATGATCGTAGAAAACGTCAGATGAACATGAATTTTCTACATTATCCCCGATTGACTTCTCTAAACTACAGTCCATGCTAATATCCATTTTTTCCTCTTGACAATAATTTGTTTCTTTTACCTCCGTTTCTAACTCCTGTAGTTCTCCATTTTGTTCATCATTTACTTTTGCAGCCTTTTCAGACAGTTGCAACTTAAGTGTTCCAATCTCTGTTTGAAGTTCCTTTACTTGACTGTCAGAATTTTCTTTAGAATCAGCCAAGATATCTTTCAGTTGCTGCAGCTCTTTTTCAAGTTCTGGAAGTCTGGAAATATCTGTTCCACCGATGATATCCTGTTCTGAACTAACACATGACAGTTCATCAGCTAGGCTTCCCTTGATTCCACCTCCTATCATAATAGCGTCTATTTTCTCTTGTTCCAATATTTCAAGTTTAGTTTCCAGTTCTTTGTACTGTTCTTCCAATGTACCGTGAGCATTTGTCAGCTGATCAATCTTGCCGAATAACTCAGAATTCTCCATTTGTAACTCCTCCATTCGTGCTTCAAGATCTTGACAATGTTCCTTGTAAACATCCGTCAATTCTACTTCAACACTTCTGCGATTGCATTCAGAAATAGAACCTGCTCGAATCTTTTCTCCAAATGTAACTAATTCTGTTTGCAGATGTTTTATTTTTTCTTGGTCTAGTCTACTTAACTCATGTGCTTTCATTAATTCTTTTCTTATTTCCATCTTCTCAGAAGCTAAAAGTTCAACATGATTTCTTTCATGTTCTGGTAACTGTGCTGTATATTTTGAAACTCTTTCTTTCAGTTCTTCATTTTCTATTTCAATTTCTCTAAACCTGATCTCCAGATGGGTAAATTCATCATCTGTATTTTTACTGTCTGTCTCCGAAGAATGATCGCTCGATAGCTTTTCTGTCAACATTGCAATCTTTTCTATTTGAGAAGCAGACAGATTTTTCAACTCCTCATTCTCAATTTGCAAAGCCATTATATGCTCTTTCATACCAGAAATGTCAATATTAATATCTGTTTCACCCATTGATGTCATCTTTTCTTTCAACTCATTATTTTCTCTCTCAAGTTCTTCAAGTTTGTTTTCTACATCCTCATGACCATCTATAAATACATCATTGACCTCATTTTGGGTTCTGCTTTGTTCTTTCATTTCCATTGCACAGCTGACAGTTCTCAGTTTTTCTTTTAATTCAGTATTTTGATTTTCAATTTCCATTAATTGTTTTTCCAAACTATCACAATATCCCTTCAAATCGGTGCTGTGGTCATCTGCCATGACTGAAACACTTGTTCTGGATACATCATGTTTGTCATTCACTTCTGATGAACTTTGAACTCTTTGTTTCAACTCAGTATTTTCATTTTCTATTTCAGCCAATCTATTTTTCAACTCTTCATAAGTTTCCTTTGAAGAATAATTTGTTTCATTTTCTTCCACTTGACTTGCATTTTGAGAATTTTCAAGTTTTAAAGATTCAAGTTCTTCCTTCAAAACTGTATTTTCAGTTTCATACTTTGTTAACTTATTTTCCAAATCTTCACAGTGTGCTTTAAGGTCATCACTTAGGTCAACAGCTGTGCTTTGTTTTGATGTATTACTGCCTTGGGTAATGCTTAGATCATTCAGTTTTTCCTTCAAGTCTGTGTTTTCTGTTTCCATCTCTTTTAACCTATTTTCTAAATCATCACAATGTTCTTTAAGAACATCACTCAGTTCATCAGCTGTGCTTCGTCTGGGTTCACCACTTAATTGTTTCATACTAATAAGGTTAAGTTTTTCCTTTAAAACTGTATTTTCAGTTTCAATGTCCTTAAGTCTATTTTCTAAATCAGAATACTGTTCTTTATAAACATCCCCAAGTACATCAGCTGTGATTTGTCTTGACGTATCACAGACCTGTGCCATGCTGAGAACGGTAACTCTATCTTTCAGTTCTGAATTTTCAGTTTCAATCTCTTTTAACCTATTTTCCAAATCAGTGCAATGTTCTTTTAGAACAAAACTCAGCTCATCCGCTGTGCTTCGTCTGGTTTCATCACTGGACTGTTTAAGTCTTGAAAGGTTATCTTTTTCTATCAGTTCAGCATTTTCAGTTTCAAGCTCCTTTAACCTATTTTCTAAATCAGTACAATGTTCTTTAAGAACATCAGTCAGTTCATCGGCCGTACTTCGTCTTGGTTCGTCGTTCAACTGTTTTATACTTAGAACGTTCAGCTTTTCCTTCAATTCTGAATTATCAGTTTCCATCTCCTTTAACCTATTTTCTAAATCAGTACAATGTTCTTTGAGAACATCACTCAGTTCATCAGCTGTGCTTCTTCTTGGTTCATCACTTAGCTGTTTTATACTTATAACTTTCATTTTTTCCTTCAAATCTAAATTTTCAGT
>CALIJZ010000087.1 GCA_938017795.1 uncultured Bacteriovoracaceae bacterium | reverse complement strand
AATGACGTTTCCACAAGTTACTCGAATATAGCGATTACCAACCGAGGAAGAACATGAACCAGAAACAGCGTAATCGCCAGGGTTAGTAATATGATTAATACTATTTAAATCAATATAACTTGATCCATGAAGAACATTTGTGGATTTTGGTCCACATGATATAATTATAAATAAAAGTATTAAAAATTTTAGCACTATTAAAGATCACTTAATTGACTTGGGTCGTCAAGTGATGAATTTATTCAAGACTAACAAAGTTATCCATAATTGAAATACTACAGCTGCTCTTAAGATAATCAAAAAATTGAAAGATAGCTCTTCTTTCAATCTCCGAAATAGGGGCCATAACATGTCTAATCAATACTCCAGAAATCATATGTCCATCATTTGTAAACCTAGGTCTACCTACTTGATCAATCATTTCTAGTATATTCTCTTGGGCAAGTTCAAAATAATCAGAAAAACCAGCTCTTAATCCAAAAGATGAACAAGGACCGTATTTAAAATCTGGTAAATATATATCAACAAGACCTCTTAATTTTTTTAAGTATTCTAATGATTCAATCCCGGAACTTTTAAATAAGATAGGAGTTTTAAATTCTCGTTTTCTTAAATACTGAAGTATAGGAATCAATCTTCCCATATGAACTGTTGGAGAGAGTATTTGAATATTATGTACTTTCTTAGATTCAAGTTGATAGCAAATTTCTATAAATTCTCTATCAGTTACAATAAAACCATCCTGAACCATTTCAGGGTTATGACAAGATGGACAACTTAAGGGACAACCAGCAAGCATGATTGCTCCAGATCCATGGGTTCCACGAATACTAGCTTCATCACCCATCGTTACTCCCCAGGTAGAAACCCTAAGTTCATGATCTCCACAGCGAGGATGCACTCCATCCAATCTGTTAAATTGGCATTTCTTGGGACACATCTCACATTGAGCATACTCATCGAGATTAGAATCTAAAAACAAGGGAATATCCGAAGTTCTCTTGTATTCTACAGAGTCAGGTTCATCTTTCCATAAAAAGCTAAAAGAAATACTCCCATCTGGGTGAATAATAACATCACTTTGCTGAGGGATTTTTTTTTGCACTTATTTCTTCGTCTTTACAGAGCTTCGTTGTTTTTGCTTTTCATAATATTCTGAACTTTTTTGAACATCTTCCATCTTACCTAATTCTTTTTCAAAAGACTTAAGTTCTTTCATGCATTTATCACCTTTAATGCCATGAGTTTTTAGATGGATATTTCCCTCGTCATCTATTGTCACTACAATTTCTACTTTTACTGCCATTTTTGTACCACTAACCTTATTGAACCATCAGGGAGTTTTTGCTCTTTTACTTTGTCATATCCTTTTTGTTTCAGTTCATTGATCACTTTAATTCGACTATAGATTTGTTTCACTTTTTTTACCGATTCAACTGCTTGTTGATCATCTTCATTAACAGGTGTGATACAAATTTCTTCATTTTCTTTTTTTACAATTTTTATAGGTGAATTTTTCACAAGTTCAATAGCTGCTTCCCACTCATCTTGCTCATGGCCTTGTTCATCATAAACAATATGCTTTAATTTTTCATATTCCTCATTAGCAATTTTTAATTCCTTGAAAGCACTAATTAAATCCGAACATGAATCAAATAATGCATTATAATTTGCTGAAGCACTCACTTTCACTCTCCTTAAATGTATTAATATCTTCGCCAAAAATTACGACGTGATTCTCGAGATCCAAAAATTAACTGTAAAATAAATGCTACCGCCATAAATAATATAAAAAATGGATTTCTTCTCGCTACTCCCATCCTCATCATCATAATTCCTATAGGCAAAATACCACTAGCTATAACTCTTCCTATAGACATAAAAATATTTTTTTTGGCCTTTGCTTTGGCTTCAGCATTTCTTTGTTTGGCTAACATTTTTTCAATTTCAATTTGTTCATCTTTTAAACGTTTTTTTCTAAGATTTTTGACTCTATTGGCTTTTTCTCTTCTGCTCTCAATATATTGTTTTTTTACTTTTTCTGTAGGACGATCGCTCGAATCAGAGATCTCTCTTTTTTTAAAGTCTTGAGGCTTTTTAACATCTTCAAGCTCATCAACTTTTCTTTGTTTTTTCTCAGGTAAACCAAAGATCTCTAAACGCCTTTTAGATCTACCTTTTTTAATCTTGATCTCATCAGGCCCATCTAGCTCTAGATTTTTATATCTGTCTTTATTCTTGCTCATTTAAATTTCAATTTTTCTATCGCTACTGCGAGTATTTGAACTCTTGGGCTGAATATGAGCATATCTCGCCCTATTTTGTGCCCAACTTCTAAGATTATCTAATGGCTCCTTATAAGTAACTGACAAAGGAACAATCTTTTTAATCGCCATTTCGAGATGTTTAATAGAAACACTCTCATTTTCAAAAAACGCAAAATGCAAAGCTTCCGTAACAGAATGTTCAATTTCTGCACCAGAGAAGCCTTCTGACATTGTAATAATCTTTCTTAGATCCCAATCATCAGACTTCACTTTCTTTTTCTTAAGATGAACTTTAAAAATTTCATCTCGTGCATCTGGAGTTGGTAGATCTAAAAAAAAGATCTCATCAAATCGACCTCTTCTTAATAATTCTGGAGGCAATTTATCGATTTGATTAGCAGTAGCTATGACGAAAACTTGAGATTTTTTTTCTTGCATCCATGTTAAAAATGTTCCAAACACTCGAGTTGATGTTCCACTATCATGGCTCCCTGAGCTAGCTCCAGAGAGACCTTTTTCTATTTCATCTATCCATAAAATAACTGGGGCTACTGATTCAGCCGTCCTAAGGGCCTGTCGCATATTCTCTTCAGAAGATCCTACAAGTCCAGAAAAAATACTCCCAAAATCTAATCTTAAAAGCGGCATTTTCCAAACATTACCAATTACCTTTGCTGTGAAGCTTTTCCCACAACCTGGAGCACCTAATAACAAAACTCCTTTGGGTGCAGGGATTCCAAACTCTTTTGCTTCTGGAGCAAAGGCCTTCTTTCTAATATTTAGCCACATCTTAAGTTGATTTAAACCACCAACATCGGACAGACTCCCATCTGATGGGTAAAACTCTAATGTTCCAGACTTTCTAATGACCTGTTGCTTTTCCTGAAAAACAAGTTTTATATCATCAGCATTTAATTTTCTATTACTAACAATAGCTTTTGAAAAAGCATTTTCAGCTTCACTAAGAGTTAGGCCTTGAGCAGCACGGGCCAATTCTCTAGCTTCAGATTTTTTAATATCAACAACATCTGAGTTTGTTTTCATCACAGATTGAGCCATTGTTAATAATAATTCATGAAGTTCATCCTCATCAGGTAAAGGGATATCAACGATTGAAATAGATTTTTCAAGCTCAGCTGGAAGATTTAAAGTGGGAGCCGAAATTAAAATTGTCTTATAAGTACCAGCTAGATGAGCAACGGCGTCACGTAATCTTCTGATAACATGAGGATCTTCCAAGAAAACATGAAAGTCTTTAAATAAAAAAATCGCTGGGTCTTTATATTCCATTACATGATTAAGTGCTACAGATGGATCTTGGAATTGGTCTTGATTCTTTCCAGTCGTTGAATATTTCACTATTCCTTGTGTGGCCGTCCAAGAATATAAAGTTTTATTTTGCTTCTGGGCAAGATCGCCTAATAAATCTTCTAGTCTATTTTCTTCATGAGTAACTAAATATAGGATCGAATATCTAGATCGGACAAGTATATCAATTTCAGCAAGCGTCTCTTTTATCATTTTTAAATTTTAACGTTAATTATTGTATTGGTCTATAAAGTGAAAAACTTATAAGTATTTGACTGAACAATTTATCTTTAAACTAGGGGCACTAAATTTATTCATAGGCTTACAACGAATCTGAAGAAGCTTATCATTTATTGATAATTCAAAACTAAACTTATCAATACAATTATCTTCAAACTTAAACTCATTCACCCCACTAAATGAATCAACTAAAATATCAACAATTTTATAATTCTGAGTGCCTGAATGAAAACAAATTAAATGGTCAATATCTTTAGAGCTAAAACCAAGAAGGCTTGATAGATGTTCGCTATTTTGAAGAGATTTTTTAAAATATTCATAAAAAACGGAAGTAATTTTTTTCATATACTGCTGATAAATCTCTCTTTCTTCACCACTTAATTGCCCAGGAAGTTCAGTAAAATCTGAAGGCCAATTTTCAAACCCTGAACTATATTCTAAATCATGATACTCAAACATTGATCTAGAAAAGGTTTCAAAGTGAACCTCAAGATCATTATTAAAAGACTTTTGAGAAGCCTTATCGTGAAAATATTTTTCAAAAAAACTTTTTGCTCCAGCACTTTTGGTATTTATATAACTTTTCAACTTACACATTTTAAGAGAGATTTTATATTCCCTATGACCAACTAAAATAATATCCGCTTCAGATTCATGAGTTTGTCCACATAATAAAACTTTTGAAACATCTTTTGGATTTATCTTGTCTAAATAGGTAGCAGATAACCTTTTAGCAATAAGCCCTAGTTGATTTAATAAATTTCGGTCAGCATTTCTAAGCGCCAATTCATAAGATTGAAGTTGAACTTTATAATTTGGATCTAAACTTCCAATAAACTCTTTAAAGAATCCAAACTTTTGAGCAAACTCAATTGCCACTAAATATTCTAGTAATGAGCCTTTATAGGCATTAAGGTAAGCCTCTTTTGTGACCTGCCTCACAACTTTCCTATAATCATTTCACTTAACTCTTTTCCAGCTAAAAACGAAAATTGATAACCATTTCTAAAGTATCCACCGTTTATGTATTTATTCTTTTTAAACTCTTTCCATACAGGTAATCTTTTTAACATTTTATGCCTATAAGAGCGCACTAATTCAAATTCATTAAATGAAGGTAACTGAAAATCATACTCCCCTAAAGTTTTATAACACGCCTTTAAATGTCTAAATTCTTTTTGCTCCATGAAGTCATGACCAGTAGAACTTCCAATAATTAATTGTTTATACTTTTTACGATAAATTAAATTACAACGATGCATCGTGATCGAAAAAGAATGATCGAAATCAAAGTCAGCACATAAATAACTTCCTGAAGTGATTTGGGAGTCAACATAGTGATTAAAAAACTTCATATAATGGCCTGAGCAATCAACGATAAAATCATATTCACTTAATTGTTTATATTCCGTTATGGCCTGCTTTATTCTTTCATTGTTATTTAATTCACGAAGTTTTTTTAAAAACTCATGTGGGTAAAATATATAGGCCTTCTCAGCAAACTCAAAGCCATATTTAGACTTTCTAGCATTCGGATACTTTCTATGGTAATCAACGCCATTGCCATAATCGATATGATCAATCACTTCTATTTCTTCAAGAAATTTAGCAGAGTTTTTTAAATAAAATGATTCAAGTTCAATAAAACTTTTATTTAGTAAGTCACCATATTCACTGACTCCAAACGGTGTATTTCTATTGGCAACAATAGCTGTACTCTTTAATGATGACTGAGGAAAAAGCGATTCATTAAAAAATTGCGTCACTTTAATGTCAGAAGTCCTACTTAAAAGATAGAAAATGAAAGTATTTGCAGCAATTCCATCTCCAATTACAGCACACCTTTTCTTGACTTTCTTAGTCATTATCCCTTCTAATTTAAAGTAATAAATTCATTCATGGAGAGACAATGAACAAAATTACTTTGATTCTACTTTTTATCACTTCTTTAGGCTTTGCTCAAACATTTAAATCAAAACCATTAAAAAGACATTTAATACCGGGTGAGCTCATCATTATTTGTAAAAATAATTGTGTTGGTGCTTTTCAGAAAAAATTTGGGAAGAAAGCAAAAGTTAAAATCTCAAATAAAAATAAAAATAAGTACTCATTGATTAAATTAACAGGCATCACAAAAGGTCAATTTAAATCATTAAATAAAAATCTAAAAAACCCAGATATAATCATGGGTCCTAATTATCAATATATCGGTGACCCAAGAGAGTCTACCCCTATAAGATCTGACGACCCTCTAATAAAAGACCAAGATCATCACAAAATTATCAAGTCTAAAAAAGCTTGGGAATCTCACGGGATTGGGAAAAGCAATATTGTAGTAGCGGTTACAGATGATGGAGTAAGCCTAATACATGATGATCTTAAAGATGCTATCTGGAAAAACTCAAAAGAAATTGCTGGCAACGGTATTGATGATGATAATAATGGTTATATTGATGATGTTAACGGTTGGGACTTCAGTGATGATGATAATGATCCAAATGGTGGTTCTCATGGAACTCACGTTGCTGGAATAATTGGAGCGACTATTAATAATGGTTCTGGTGGGTCTGGAATTGCTCCAGGAGTTAAGATCATGCCTATTAGGTGGTATGGCGGTAGTAACAGTTGGACATCAGAGCTTATTTCAAAGTCATATCTCTATGCACTAAACAATGGTGCTAATATTATTAATACGAGTTATAATATTGATGGATTTGTAAACGATCAAGTATATAGAGAACTAGTGAAAGTTATAAAAGAAGAAGGAGTGATTCTCTTTAATTCAGCTGGGAATGGAAATAGAAAAGACCCTCCGAGAGGAAAAATTGAAGAAATAGTTTTAGTTGCTGCACTAGATTCTGATATGTCTAAAAAGAAAGTAGATTCAAGAGCTTATTTTTCTAATTATGGTAAAGGAATTGATATTGCAGCTCCAGGTCATCCTGTTTACGCTACAACTTTAAATGGTAAATACGGAGATATGTCTGGAACTAGTATGGCCTCTCCTGCAGCAGCAGCAGTGGCTGCTCTTATTTGGTCGCATAATAAAGATTTAACTCGTGATCAAGTACTAGCAAAACTTTATGCTGGTGTTGATAATATTGATGATAAAAATCCCAAATATATAGGTCAATTAGGATCTGGTAGAATTAATTCTTTCAAGGCCCTCAATGCAAGTGGCAAAAAACCAGTAAATGTTACGATAACTCTTCCATATAAATCGATGAAAAGAAATAGTGATTCAGGAAAACTAGAGTTTTACTTACAAGTAAATACAAAAATTAGTAGCAACACAATAAAATCTATGAGCTATTTGAAACTCACAAAACCAAAACTTAGAGGTCCAATAAAGTATGTTAAAAAAGATGTGACTACTGCTTATGACTCTAAGCAAGGACTTATTAGATTTACATTTGCTGAAGATCTTAGAGCCGGAAAGTATATTATAAAAATGCCTAAAAAATTCATCGTAGCTGGTAAAAAGGCTCAAATGTTTAAGGATACTAAAGCAATATCTAAAACAGCTGCTTATTATATTATAAACGTGCCGCCAAAGAGCTAGATTTACTAATTGCTTGATTAATTAATTTTTGAATCAACTCTGAATAACTTATGCCTTGAGCAATCGCGCTCAAGGCAAACTCATCATCAATTGCTAAATTAGGATTTGAGTTGGCCTCCAAAACATAAATTTTAGAATCTCTGGTCACTCTAAAATCAATTCTCGCATATGAATCGAGTTTTAATATTTTATAAACTTCCCTAGCAATGCTTTTTATTTTTTTCTCTAAGTGATCAGAGATCTTTGCTTTTTTAGAATCAATTCCAAGTCTTTGACGATAACTTTCATTAAACTTAGCATTTTCTGAATAAATTTCTTTTTCTGGGTTTTTAATATTTTTATAAACTAACTCCCAGACTGGAAACGTTTTAATTTTATCAGTACCCAAAATTCCTACAAAATATTCCTTCCCTTCAATAAACTCTTCAACTAAAGCATGAGTTTGAAATTTTCTATGTATGAACCCTACTCTCTTAGTGAGTTCTGCATTATTGTAAACAATTGAAGACTTTGAAATTCCAAGTGATGCCTCTTCATTTAAACATTTTACAATTTGTGGAAATTTTAGAGTTGATTTAATTTTTCTTTTCGATTTTAAAGGATAAATTTCAAATTTTGGAGTCAAAACTCCATGATAGCTAAATATTTTTTTACTTAAGGCCTTATCTCTTGCAATCATTAATGCCCTTGAGCTACACCCTGTATAAGGAATATTTAATGTTTCTAAATAAGCAACAATATTAGAATCCATTACTGCTTCATTATTTAATTGCTCAAGAAGATTAAAAACTACATCAGGCTTAAATTTTTCAATCGCATTTTTTATTGAAGCTAACTTGAACTCAACCTCTTGAATAAAAACTTTATGACCTAAAAGCTTTAAAGTGTTGATGACATCATATTCGCACATCCAAGAATATTTATCTCTATCAATACTCTTAATAATCTGATCACTTGGATTTAATGATGGATGTAGAATGACTAATATTTTTTTAATCAAACAATAACCTTATGAAATTCACTAAACATTTTTTTAGTTCCTTTATTTAAAAGGATATCAGTGAATTGCATAAGATTATAGTTTGAATGTCTCTTACTTGAGTATTTAACTCCATGGACCTTTTTTATGGCATTATAGAGAGGTTTAATCTCATATTCTTTAAGATTAAAATTCTTACGAAGTTCTACATATAACTTTTGTTCTTGATTTGGATTTATAACACGAGGAATATTTTTAAATTTTGCTAAACAATCTAGCTTGTATTTAACTTTATAATTTTGAGATTTCTCTGAAAAATAACTAGCAAAAGTTCTTGAATCAAATTTATAACTTCCCAGCTCTAAGTTTGAAATTTTACATTTTCGTTTATTAAGAGTTCTCATCACTGAATCAAGATAAACTAATTTTTCAAGGGCCTTTGATTGATAAACTCTGCTCCATTTAATTTTTGGATTTAACCAAACAGCAAATGTTTCAGCCCAATCTTCCTCTGGGTGAGATTGAGCATAATTATCTTCTAAATTTTCTACAAAATGAACACTACTCGGATTTGGGTAATAAAACATTGGATATGAGGTAGAACTTAAACCAAATAAGGATTGTCTTTTTTTTAGTAATCGAAGATTGAAAGCATTATCAAGACAATGAGCGACCTCATGACGAATGATTTTTTCTATATACTCATTATTTTTTTCTTCGATTTTTTTTAAATATTTCTTTTCAAGATTTTTTATTTTTTGATCACATAAATAAAAAGGAATTGCTATACTGGTTTGACCATCAGCCACAAACCATTCATCAGAAATATAATACTCTAATTTTAAATTAATATTTTTAGTATTTAATTCTTTTTGAACATTTCTAAATGCTCTTGAGATATTTCCAGGAACCTGAAAGGGAAAATTTTTAATTTTTTGATGATAAAGATTCTTTCCCATCAATACTATCTATAAAGAATATATTTATATTCTTTTTCAACAGTCGCTGCCTTCAAAAGCTTTTCGGTAATTATGGAATCCTCAGAATTTTTTATAATGCCTTTGATAAATAATGAATCTTCTTCTGAGATTTCAATTTTTAGCTCTTTAAGTTTTTTTACATCAAAAGAAACAGCTTCAATGTTTAGGTCCATATTATCATCATGATGAAGTTGATAAATTGAATAAGTATTATCATCATTTTTAATCTCGCCAAAGATTTTTGAATTAATAGAGCATGTTTTCATCTTGAAAATTTCCGAATCTGCAAACTCAATTGTGTATAAATTATTTTTTTCTTGAGAGCTAGAAATTGTGACATCACTATGCTCTGGCGTAGAGTATAAGCTCAATGAACTCATTATATATACCCCATTTTCTAAACCTAAATTCACTGATTTTTGATCATTGCAAATAGATGAAGAAACCAAGAAGTCGGTACAGGAATTTAGTAGTGATAAGTAGAGTGATGCAAAAAGTATTGTTTTCATGATGATCCTTTTAAATTGATAACTTTTAACAATTTAAGAGCTGAAATTCAATGGTATTACTTTAGTTGAAGTATAATATTCATGATCGATCAAATCATTAACCATATGGAATTATTCATTTTAGATTCAATGTGTTAAAATTCATGCACTTATCAATTCAAAAGGACGTAAAAATGGACAAAATTAAGGTATCAAACCCTGTTGTTGAACTTGATGGCGATGAAATGACTCGTATCATCTGGAAATTTATTAAAGATAAACTTATTCATCCTTATCTTGATCTTGATATTAAATATTTTGATCTTGGTATGGAATTTAGAGACGAAACTAATGACCAAGTTACTATAGATGCGGCTAATGCAATCTTAGAGCATGGAGTTGGAATTAAATGTGCAACGATTACACCAGATGAGGATAGAGTTAAAGAATTTGGTCTTAAGAAAATGTGGAAGTCTCCAAATGGAACAATTCGAAATATTTTAGGCGGAACAGTTTTTAGAGAACCAATTGTTTGTGAAAATGTTCCAAGATTAGTTACTAATTGGAATAAACCAATCTGTATTGGGCGTCACGCTTTTGGTGACCAGTATAAAGCCACTGATATGTTAGTTAAGGGAAAAGGAAAGTTAACAATGACTTTTCACCCAGAAAACGGAGAACCTGAAACTCATACAGTTTATGACTTTGTAGGTGATGGTGGTGTGGCCATGGCGATGTATAATACTGAAGAATCAGTTTATGGATTTGCTAGATCTTGTTTTAACCAAGCATTATCAAAAAAGTGGCCTCTTTATCTATCGACCAAAAATACTATTTTAAAAAAATATGACGGAAGATTTAAAGATATCTTTCAAGAAGTATATGACAAAGAATATAAAGGTAAATTCGATGCTCTTGGACTTACATATGAGCATAGACTAATTGATGATATGGTAGCTTCTGCTCTTAAATGGGAAGGAGGCTTTGTTTGGGCCTGTAAAAACTATGATGGTGATGTTCAATCAGATACTGTCGCTCAAGGTTTTGGATCTCTTGGTCTAATGACTTCAACACTTGTAACTCCAGATGGAAAAACTATGGAAGCTGAGGCCGCCCATGGAACTGTAACGCGCCATTACAGAAGACATCAAAACGGTGAGAAAACTTCTACCAACCCTATTGCTTCAATTTTTGCTTGGACTAGAGGATTGGCCTTTAGAGGTAAATTAGATTCAAACCAGCCATTAATTGATTTTTGCAACACTTTGGAAGATGTTTGTATCAAAACAGTAGAATCTGGAAAGATGACAAAAGATCTTGCTCTTTGTATACACGGTAAAGACTTAAATGAGAGTCACTATCTAGTCACTGAAGATTTTCTTCAAGCACTTGATGAGAACTTAAAAGCAAGATTTAAATAAAGGCAAAAACACTCTAAATGAAGAAAATTTCAATCAATTTCAGAACTGTTGACGATGAAAAAAACGTCGTCAACAGAGGCTTTTCTTTTGGAGAACGTGGAACAAAAATTTTCTATTTCGCCCTAGCATTTTTCTCAATAGCTTCCTTATCAACAGTTGCTCATTATATGAGCCTTGTCTCAACAGTTGCTCATAATGGATACTTAGAAAGTGAGAATTCTACCCTGAAAAGTAGAATGAGAAATTATAAAAAGAAAATTGAAAATATTGATAAACATTTAAAAATTGTTAATAAATTTGAAAAAAAATTAAAAAGTTTTTCTGATCTTGATACTGAAGTTTTAAACGAACCATTTTTTAGTGAAAATGAGATCGACCAACTGCAATCAAGACTAGCTTCGCCTCTTAGACCTAAAGATCAAAAAATTATTAGAGATGATGATTTTAAGAAATTTGATTCACATCTTGATAATTTTGAACAATCTAGTTCAGAACTAAAAAATGAATTGAAATCTTTATCTAAGCTTTACTCTGATAAAAGAATGCTCTTTCACTCATTACCTACTCTTTTTCCAACTCTTGGCTGGATCACTAGTTTTTATGGAAAGAGGAAGAATCCGGTGACTCATCGAACTAGATTACATAGTGGTCTAGATATTGGTGCGGCTTATGGTGCACCTATTTTATCAGCTGCTGATGGAGTAGTAGTTTACTCTGGTAAATTATCTGCTATGGGTAAAACTGTACAAGTAGATCATGGATACGGGATTCAAACATTCTACGCTCACGCTCAAAAACTTTTAGTTAGATCTGGAGAAAGAGTTAAGCGAGGTCAAATAATAGCTCGAGTTGGCAGTACTGGTCATTCAACTGGGCCACATCTTCACTATGAAGTAAGAATAAACGGGGTACCTGTAGATCCCTACTATTTTCTAATTGAGCAATAAGTCATATAATAATCCTTATATTTAAGAGTTAAAAACAAGGCAAAATAATATGTTAAACGTCATAAAGAAAGTTCTCGGAACAAAGCAAGATAGAGACCTAAAGAAAATGAAACCAATTCTTGCAAAGATTAATGATCTGGCAAGCAAGTATAAAGATTTCAGTGATGCTGATCTTCAAGCACAAACTCAAAAATTTAAAGATAGTTTTAATAATGGAACAACTCTAGATGAACTAATGCCTGATGCGTTTGCTGTCGTACGAGAAGCTTCAACACGAGTTTTAGGAATGACTCCTTATGATGTTCAAGTTTATGGAGCAATTGCTCTTCATAAGGGAATTATCGCCGAGATGAAAACGGGGGAAGGTAAAACCTTAACCGCAACTCTAGCAATGTATCTAAATGCCTTGTCTGGTAAAGGTACTCACCTTGTCACAGTCAATGATTATCTTGCGAGTCGAGATGCTGAAGAAATGGGAGAGCTCTACTCATGGTTAGGTCTAACTTATGGATGTATTGTTCATGACATGAGTGATGAAGATAGAAAAGCAGCTTACCAAGCAGATATTACTTATGGAACAAATAACGAATTCGCTTTTGATTATCTTAGAGATAATATGAAGTTTGATATTGATCATTATGTTCAACGAGATCATAACTTTTGTATTGTAGATGAGGTTGATTCAATCCTGATCGATGAAGCGAGAACTCCCCTATTAATTTCTGGACCGAGTGAAGGTAATACTGATCTTTATTATACCGTAAATAAAATCATCCCAAAACTTACAAAAGACACTCACTTTACCGTAGATGAAAAGGCCCATAGTGCAATTCTGACTGAAGATGGAATTGAAAAAGTTCAAAGTTTATTAAATATAGATAATCTTTTTGATGTTAAAAATGTTGAAGTTCTTCACCATGTTAATCAGGCAGTGAAAGCTCATAGCTTATTTGTAAGAGATGTTAATTATGTAGTAACTGATGAAAACAAAGTTATTATTGTTGATGAGTTCACAGGAAGATTAAAGCATGGTTCAAGATGGTCTGATGGACTACACCAAGCAGTAGAGGCCAAAGAAGGTGTTAAAATTAAATCTGAGAATCAAACACTTGCTTCCATTACCTTCCAAAACTACTTTAAGAGATATAAAAAGCTTGCTGGTATGACTGGTACAGCTGATACCGAAGCAGAAGAGTTCCATTCTATTTATAAATTAGACGTTGTTGTTATCCCTACTAATCTTCCCTTAATTAGAAAAGATCAAGCAGACTCAGTTTTTGTTTCTAAAGATGCAAAATACAAAGCCGTTGCACAAACTATTAAAGAAGCTAATGATAACGGACAACCTGTACTTGTTGGTACAATTTCAATTGAATCATCTGAAATTTTATCAGGATATTTAAATAAACTTGGTGTTAAGCATGAAATCTTAAACGCCAAACAACATGAAAGAGAAGCAACTATTATTACTAATGCTGGTCAAGTTGGCTCTGTTACAATTGCTACTAACATGGCCGGTAGAGGAACAGATATTAAATTAAGTCCTGAATCAAAAGAAGCTGGTGGTTTATTTATCATCGGAACAGAAAGACATGAATCTAGGCGAATTGATAATCAGTTACGTGGTCGATCTGGTAGACAGGGTGATGCTGGAAGATCAAAGTTTTTCTTATCGCTGGAAGATGATCTCATGAGAATCTTTGGTAGTGATAGAATAAAAACGATCATGAGTCGTTTTGGAATGAATGATGATGAGCCAATTGAGCACAAGATGATTTCAAATGCTATTGCTAAAGCACAAAAACGAGTTGAGACACATAACTTTGATATTAGAAAGCACCTTCTTGAATATGATAATGTCATGGACGAGCAAAGACGTGGGATTTATAAATTAAGAAAAGAGATTCTTACTGATCAAGGTAATAAAGAACTTGCTCAAGATTTTGTTGAAGACACTTGTGATTATCTTGCGTTTCAATTTATTCCTGATAAAAAAATACCAACAATTGATTGGGACTGGGATGGAATTAATCAAACCTTCAAAACAGTTTTTCATCATGAATATAATTTTAATGCCAACGAATGTAGTGATACTTTTGAAAATGATCTAGGAAAATACTTTCACTTCAAAGCAAAAGAAGTTTTAGATAAAAAGTTTTCTGAATATCAAGAAGAACAAGTTAAGATTGCTATGAGAGAAATTTTGCTTTCAAACTTTGATTCTCATTGGAAAGATCATCTTCTACAGATGGATCATCTGAAAGAAGGGATTAATCTTAGAGCTTATGGGCAGAAAGATCCTAAGCTTGAGTATAAAAAAGAGGCCTTTGTTTTATTTGAAAATACTAAAGAGAATATTAAGCGATCTGTTGTTGATACACTTTATACTGTTAGGCTTTATACCAAAGAAGAAGTTGAAGAGATGAAGAGGAAACATGAAGCTGAACTTGAAGCCCAATTGGCTGCTCATAGGAACGCTGTTGCTCAGAATGAGGCAGCTAAAACTCCTTATAAGAGAGGAGATGCAAAAGTTGGGAGGAATGATCCTTGTCCTTGTGGATCTGGGAAGAAGTTTAAGCAGTGTCATGGAAGATAACAAAGTCAAATAATCAAATAAACTAATCCAGAGTGTACTCCAAAACACACACCTTTTATGGAACATAAGTTCCAATGGATACAGGAGAAGTAGCACTTCCTCCAACATGGTATCCATAGCAATATATAGAAAAATCTGACCTTACAATACATGTATCTCTATTGAAGACTTTCATCGCTATAACATCGTTAAATCCACCAATTTTCACACTAGAAGATAGATAACCATCATAAGCTTCATTTGTTGAAGCAAGTACTCCTTGATGTTCTTTTGAACATTGAACACTGATGTTGTCAGTTCCGTGAAAACTTTGGAATATTCCATCATGAAATATTTTTCCATTGTCATCTAAGAAACAAGGAGCACTATCTCTAACCGACAAATTTAAGTTATTATACTCAGTTAAAGTTTCTCCAGTATCCGTTCCTACAGTATTATAACTACCTTGAAACATACTTCCATCATTAAATAAAGTTAATGAAGACTTACCTACTGGACTAAAATTATTATGCCTACTAACAAAAGCTTTTACATCAGTCCCTAAAGTCTGAAGTGATAAACTAAAAGGCATCTGCTGTGAATTTGACTTAAAAGAACATTTTAAATCGTCAGAATTATTTATATAACAATACTGAAAAACTCCGCCAGTAACATACTTTGCATCCACAAACTTTAGGACTGGACTATTATTGCCCAAGATGCACCATAATTCTCCTGAATCATAAAGCAAACAGCTATCCCAATGATGTCCTTGAACATCTACGAAATTCCCAGTCGGGCTAAAACTAATTTTCCCTGGTATTGACTTATTCCCTCCTCTACCAACAGGAGGATCGTCACCTGTAACAGAAGAAGAACCCCAACTCCACAAATTATTCGCACTATCTAAAAGGTAACAAGTAGCTTCGATACAATTTAAAGACTCTATTGTAACACCACTACCTAACCTTGTAGACCAATCACCATCTCCACCTGCCATATAACTAAAGCACTTCAACTCAGTCGAAGTAAGACGCATACAAAATCCAAATCGTCCATCTTCTAAATAAATAGGATGAGCACCAAAAATAGAATCAATAATTCCAATGTCTGTTATTACAATCTTACCTGCTGCAATCATACTGTTCTTAGCAGCTAATCCTGCACCTATAGGTGGAGCAATTGGACTTTGTTTATCCATTATAAATCCAAAACCTGCAGAAGAGCCTGGAGCTCCACTAGATTCTAAATCTATTAAGAAATTATTAATATCTGAAGTGGAAAACTCGTTAACTGAAGCATCCAAGTGGTTCAATTTGTCATTACTCACTAAACTCGTTCCAACTGTGAACCCATTATTCGAAAAATTTAAGCTAGTTAAATTATCAGTTTGAGTAAATAGACCAGGAGGCAATGCTCCCGAAAAACTATTATTAGATAAATTAAGTATTTCTAGACTTGTATTATTATCAAAGAGCTCTATTGGTAGGGTGCCAGTGAAATCGTTATCAGAAATATAAAGTTGTTTCAAATTTATATTACTATCAAAAATACCGGAAGCTAAAAAACCATTAAAGTTATTGCTATATAGACTTATTCTTTCTAGATTTGCATTATTATTAAAAACACCAGGAGCTAAAGAACCGTCAAAGTTATTATTATTAATGTCTAAAATTTTAAGTAAATTATTATTACTAAATATACTTGCTGGCAGATTTCCAGAAAAAGAATTATACCTTAGATCTAATATTTCTAAGTTCGTATTATTATCAAAGATGCTCCCAGGCAGGATACCTGAAAAATTATTACCATATAAAGCAATATAAGTTAATAATGAGTTATTTATAAAATGATTCGCATTCAATGTTCCACTAAAATCATTTCTCATTAGAACTAAATGTTCCAACTTCGTATTATTAGAGAATGCGTTAGATGGTATACTACCAGAAAACTCATTTGATAATAAGTTCAAAAACTCCAAGTTAACCATGGAGCTAAGATCTGGTAAGGAACCACTATAGAAACTATCATTAGGGTCAGGAGGTCCTTGAATAAAACTAAGCTCAGTAATATTAGATAAACAACCAGTTAATGAGATTGTTTTAACTCCGGTTGTGGCATACATTTCACTTACAGTACCGTTCACAGATTCTGAAGAGCCATTACCCCAGTCAACTGTAAGTGGAGAAGAGTTAGAAATAACTTTAATCAAAGCTAAAGGATCACCTGCTACAACATTGTAGTTGAAATTTAATGTTTCATCCGCACATCCTGCAACTGTAAGTTTAAAAGTCTTTGTAATAGTTTCAGCTGGCATTGGTGATCCATTATCTGTTAACGTCAATGTGATATCAGAACTTCCAGTTTGACCAGCTGATGGAGTCATAGAAATCTGACAAGTCGGACTTGCCGAGCCAAGACTACTTATAATAGATATATTTGCATTAGGTATTAAACTTGGATTTGTGTTATTGGTAACAGTAACTGTACTTCCTCCTGGAGTTGTCGGACAAAGGACAGTTGAATCTACATCACTTATTGTGAAAATTTGCGAAACAGGAGTATCTACATTAGTTGTTTGATCTGGGATAGTTCCTATTACTGGCTTATCATTAACTGCTGTGATACTAATATTTGCTAAAACATAACTCGAATAAACAGTTCCATCATGAACTCTGAATTCAAAACTTGCTGCTCCATTAAAGTTTGACGCTCCTTTAATCTCTTGAGTGCAAACTCCTGCTGCACAAGTACAAGCTCCTTCAAAAGTTAAATTTGTTGCTAGTCTCCTAGTACAAGTTGTTGCTTGAGCACCATCAGCATCACTATAAGTAAGAGTTATAATTTTATTTGTATCTTCAGCCACGCTATCATTTACAACAATAGCAACAGGTGGATCATTTACTGCTGATATACTTATATTTGCCATAGCATAATTTGAATCAGCACTCCCATCATTTACTCTAAATTCAAAATTAGCTGCTCCATTAAAGTTTAATACTCCTTTGATTTCTTGAGTACATACTCCTGCTGCGCAACTACATGCTCCTTCAAAAGTTAGATCCGATGGCAGTCTTGTCTCACAAGTTGCTGCTTGATCACCATCAATATCACTATAGGTAAGTGTTATAAATTTATTTGTATCCTCAGCTACACTTTCATTAACAATTGTAGCAACTGGATCATCATTAACAGCTGAGATATTTATATTAACTAAAGCGTAACTTGAATTAGCAGCTCCATCATTTACTCTGAATTCAAAACTAGCCGCACCATTAAAATTTAATACTCCTTTAATTTCTTGAGTACATACTCCTGATGTGCAGCTACATGCTCCTTCAAAAGTTAGATTTGATGGCAGTCTTGTCTCACAAGTTGCTGCTTCATCATCATCTGGGTCACTGTAAGTTAGAGTTATAAATTTGTCAGTATCTTCTGCAACACTATCATTTACAGTTGAAGCAACAGGTGGATCATTTAAAGGCGTGATATTTATATTAGCTAGAACGTAATTTGAATTAGCACTCCCATCATTTACTCTAAATTCAAAACTTGCTGCTCCATTAAATCCAGTACTACCTTTAATTTCTTGAGTACATACTCCAGCAACGCAACTACAAGTTCCTACAAAAGTTAAATTCGAAGGCAGTCTTGTCTCACAAGTTGCTGCTTGGTCTCCATCAATATCGCTATAAGTTAGAGTTATAACTTCATTTGTATCTTCTGGTGCACTATCATTTACAACTATTGCTACAGGTGCATCGTTTACTGGGTCAATAATTAAAGTAAATGTATCTGAATCTGTTAATCCACCAGAATCTGTTACTGTAAACTCAATGCCTGGATCATTTCCATTAGCATCATCAATTAAGACAATACTTGCACTGCACAGTGGTGCCGTCCCACTAAAGGTAATACTTTGAACTTTAGCTGGGTCAAAGCCAGCAGCTCCCATACTTGCAATACAACTCAAGCTTCCATCAATATCATTAATAGTAAAATCTACAATGATGTCATCATCCTCATCTGTTGTCTGATTTGTGACATCACTAATTGTTGGTGGATCGTTTGTATTTGTAACTGTATAAGTAAAATTCTGCGAATCTGTTAATTCAGGAAGAGGTAATCCATTATCTTCAAGAGTTAAAGTTATATTTGTACTTCCAAACTCATCATCAGCTGGAGTAAGTGTTGCTTTACAACTTGATCCATTGGCACTGATCACTATACTAGCACTAGGAAGAAGTGTTGTATTAGAACTTATTCCTGTAACATCACTACAAGTTATTGTTGAATCAATATCACTTATATCAAAGTTTACATCTATAGAAGAATCCTCAGCTCCTGACACATTTGAAATTGGATCTATCTCTGGCTCATCATTTATAGAATTAACAGTAAATAAAAATGTATCTGATGCAGTCATCCCACCATTATCTTCAACTTCTAAAGTAATTGTGACTGGACCAAACTTATCTGCTTTTGGAGTTAAACTTAATAAACAACTTGTTCCTGATCCACTAAAGATTGCTCCACTAGCATCAATAATTGAATTATCCGAACTAGTTAAACTCATGGAACCAGTACA
>CALIJZ010000086.1 GCA_938017795.1 uncultured Bacteriovoracaceae bacterium | reverse complement strand
TAAGTACCTCTTTTTCTTTTCTTTAACCTAGGGTTACTGTCAAGTTTCCTCTTTCTTGGTTTGTCAAAAAAATCATACGTAGAAATATTATAATGCCTTTCTGGATTCGAAGGCAGACTTAGTATTTCATTTTTTCTTGACCTATATTGCTCGATAGTCTTAATCTTTTTTTCTCTTACGATTTCTTTTGCTTCCTTTAAAGATGGGAAATCTCTTGATGTATTTCCTAGTAATTCATTTAATGTTTTTTTTCCTCTTAAATTGTATGCTGTGATTGGATCAGAGACTAGATGAGGGTCTTCTTTATATTTCTTATTATACTCAGAAGCACTTCCTATCTTGAGTTCCTTCACAGCTTTTAGAAATTCGTCAAGAGTTTCGTATTTGATTAGTTCTGGGTTCTCTAAAAAATATCCCCAAAAATTCTTCCCCCAGTTTTTCAGCCCATAGAATTTCTTAGGATTATTTGGCAATCTATTATGCTTCTTTTTTAAAACATCATAAGTTTTTTTTGTTTTACAATCATTTTCCTTACAAATTCTTTGTGCATCTTCAATTCTTTCAAATGGATCAACTTGAAAATCAGAGAGCTCTCTTCCCTTCGAATCTAGAAAATCAGGAATAACCAAACCTTGTACTCTAAGTTTCTCTTTAAGATCCAGATATGTTCCATCCCATGAGTCATCTAAAAAAAATAATTTGATATTGTTTTTGAAACATAGTTCATTCTTTTCTTTATCTCTTGCTTGAATTTCTCTAAGAGCTCTCTTGCCTCCCCAAATTTTGATTGGACGGAAATGCTGTGCTCCTTGATATTCAAATGCAAGACCTAAAGAAGGTATGTGAATGTCTAGCTCAAGGAGTTTATTCGATCTGGAATATCTAAGGCCATGTACACTCTGGTCATCGTAAATTATGTCTCCACCTGACTCTAGAACTTCATTAAAAATAATACATAAGATCGAATACAATTTTTTTTGACGTGTATAGGTTTGGCCAAATAGTTTTTCATTTATCTGTACTCCTGGATATGCAAACTTTACAACATCGAGGATTGTACCACGTCGATGCAACAAACCTGCCCCATAATTTGCTTTAATTTCAGAATAAGAGACAGTATGCCAATCATCTACAGATTTTATATCAAATTTATCCTGGAGCCATTCAAGATATTCTCTAACATTTATCGGATTATCCCAGAAACAATTTTCTGTTTTATTAAACTTCCAATCTAAGAATTTATATTGAGGATATTTCTCTCTCAAAAGATCAGTATTTTTTCTTACATATTTCACTAGTCGTCCAAGATGATGATGTTTCAGTAATTTTAAAGAAAATAAAGGGTACCAATCCTCAGGTTGCTTGATCCCAATTTTAATTTCCAAATCAGAAATTGCTTCAATTCTTTTCTTTTTACAATCAAAGTAACCCGATGGTTTCTCTTTTTGTTTTCTACGAAGAGCCATCCAATCAATTTCTGGAAAACACTTTTTCAATACCTCATCAATACTTCCATGATAAACAAATATTTGTTGAGATATCATCTTTCCTATTTTTTGATTTGTGAGGTTAATTAATTCTTCCATCTGAAGATCTTCTTCTTCCAAGAGCCATAAAAGAGATTTCTTAACATTATCAAGAGACCTAAAATAATTCATCAATGGAGATTTAAATTTCCAAGGAATTAGATTTAGCTCTGTTAAGTTATCTAATATTATACTTGCTGGAGAACTATTATACCTTCTCAGAAGTACATGCCCATAATTCTCCCTTAAATCTTTAACAGAAATCTGGTACCAATGTTCGTTTTTCGTATAATTGAGTTTGTCTCCTAGCCAATTAAGATATCTCAGAATATTTTCTTTCTCTCCATAGAAGTGAGAAGGCGTTCTACTAAATTTCCACTCTTGCCACTCAAAGTCCGGAAAACAAGCTTTAAGTAAATTCACCCAACCACTATACTTTATTAGTAATGTAGCACCATGAAAATTTCGCACTTCTTTCTCACTTATTTTGTATAGACCATCTAAGTTATTGATTCTTTTTTGGAGCATAAACCAACTGAGATACTCATCTCGCACATACTCACTATCCCAAAATTCATTATTAATAATTACTTTATAATTTGTCCAAGGAGGAGAATCCTTAAAGTTTGGATATTTATTTTTAATTATGTAATCAACTCTGCAACTCTCACATTTAGGCACATTGCCTTTTAAATTAAGAAAATCAGTGAGTTCTTCTAAACTAGTAATAATTTTTGCATCACAATACTTACAGGCACATAAGATTTTCATTTTTGTATTTATTTTCAACAATTCTTCATCCAATTTCAGATGCGAAGAATCGAGTTTTTCTTGTAACGACTTTAGTTTTTCATCAAGTGTTTTCACATTATATTTATCGGACAATCGAGAAGAAACTTGATTTTTTTTTGTTAAATTCATGTATCTCTAGATTCTATCTCCTGGCAAGATCAAGATAATTTTTAATTAATCATTCAAGAAGAAAATTCAAAGTAAGTAAACATTACTTTTAAGAAAACATTACTAATGAGATAATAGTTAGAGTACTACAAGTAAAGGAATACGATGAAAGATACTAAATTTAAAAAAGGAAATACATTTGGCAAAGGCAGACCTAAACTCTCCCCACTTGCAAAAGATATAAGAAGAAAATGCTTAGAAGAAGTCGCTATAGTAATAGAAGCAATAAGTCTACCACACAAAGAGGCAAAGAAAATGATGACTTCTCCCGAAGCATCCCTCTTAATGCAAACAATTTATAAGGCTATCGAAAAAGGAGATAGAAAAATTGTAATGGAAATAATGGCAAGGTTTTTACCAAGACCTCAAGCGGAAGAAGTTTCAAACTCTAGTCAAGTAATACGACTTGCATACTCATTGGATCCTATAGAAGATTAGCTCTAACTTGAAGGTTAAAGTCTAGTCTTAAGTTAACGTCAGCTAATAGTTCATAACTAATAGATTCTTCAGATCTAAAAGACTCCTTTCTCATATAGTTACTCAACACAGAGTTATCCCTATGTAGGCCAGCCAACATAACAAGTAAATCATGTACTTCCATACAGATCATCTCAATATAACTCTTTGCTCTAACTTCTCTATCTTTTAACTTTCGATTTAACTGTAAACACATACCTCTCAATTCTTTCATCAGGTATTTTTCTAATCTTTCAATATCTTTTTCATTTTCTTGGCCTTCACAAGAATTATCTCTATTGGCTATAACGATGATTTCTTTTACAATAGTTGACTTGCATCTTCTACGAGGTTCATGCAAAACTTCCGACTTCTCCTTAATGTCATATGTTTCTAACCTAGATGCGGAGAACTCATTTAACTTACTATATGTTATTCTGCACCCTGCTTTCCACACTTTGCCTTCCTCAAGTTTAAGTAACTTATTATATAGCAGCTTAAGTCTCTTGATTTTTTCGATACTGCTTATCTCGGAAAATAAAAAACATAAGAGTGAAATCTCAGAAATGAAAAATTTACTTCGTCCCTTAGTTTCATTTGCTTCCAAATTTTTAATATGCTGACCTACTCTTGAATAGAGCGTTAGTACTTCTTCTGAAAAATAGTTAAAAGTATGCACATTACTACTCTCTAATTTTTTTCTCTCTTCATTAAAAATTTCAGCAACAGTTCCAAGCTCCTTCCCTTTTCTAGGTAAGATTGCTCCACCTTTGATTAATGCAAGAACTCCTCTCTGAAATTTTCTTGTACTAGTAAGGTGTCTATTCCTATCTTTCTTAGAAAGTTTAGAAATATCGTTCGTATAAAGTCTGCTTAAGATCCATGGAATAAAATTTAACTCCAGAGTGTTTATTTTAGGATTAAAAGTGTTTCGAAGGTCAATCATAAATAACTAATACTTAAAATCGTTCTTAAAATCAATTATCTTGCCTCAACTCAACTACAACGCTCCTCTTTTCTGAAAAAGAACAAATTAAGACAATTAGTGAAATATAAAGACCAATTTTGGATCTTTTAAAGAAGGAATAAAGATATGAATGACTTAAAACTCATTACAATTGAACAAATTTGCCAACTTCTTCAATTGAAGAAATCGAATGTAAGAAGCAAGATTTTGAATCGAAAAATCCCTCACATTAAACTTGGAAGTTCAATTAGGTTTGATCAAACCGAAATCTACAATTGGATAGAAAGTCAAAAAAGAGAGGTTAAAAATGATTAGTCTATTTGAGAACTATGAAAACTTAATCGAATTAACCCAAGGCTCTGCTAGAGGTGATCAGGCAATCGCTTTTTGTCCATGTCACGATGACAGCAATCCTTCACTCTCTATTTCTCTAACCGATGACAAGATACTTTTCTACTGCCATTCAGGATGTTCCCAATCTGAACTAATGAGATTTTGTCGCAACAACAACATACAAATAGGAGGATTTAATGCACTTTAAATTTAAAGAACTATGTAAAAACATAGAGAAATCAGAAAAAATTTTTAAGGGTGACCATACATACAAATATCTCAAAAAGAGATCTATTCGATCCCCAGAGAATCTATATTGCATAGAGAATGCACTAGCTTACAACAGTGAGCTAAGAAACAATCTCCCTTGCATGGTAGCACAAATCACATCATACGAACATGATAAGCTAGTAGGTATTCAAATCACTTACTTAGATGATTTTGGAAGAAAGAATAATTGTATTCGTCTTAACAAGAAAACTCATGGCAAGATAAAAGGTGGAAGTATTCGATTACAGCAATCCAAATCTAATGAAATTCACTTTGCCGAAGGTTTTGAAACAATTGCATCAGTAATGCAATCACTGAATATTGATGCTAGCTTTCATGCTCTGTGTGGATTAAATGTCCCTCCAATTGAGTTTATTAAAAACAAAGTCATTCATTTATGGACTGATAAAGATCTAAGCAAAGCTGGGTTTAAGTTTGGAGAAGATTTTAAAGACAAGCTTATTAAGCATACCAAGGAACTTTATATCCATCATCCAATGGGAGAAATATCTAAAAAGAAAAAGTCCTTAGATTATAATGATATTATCCAAAGTCATGATGGAGTCAATAGCATAATTTATCAATATCAAAATGACTTGCAAGCAGATCTACCTCAAATCTGGAGTTTTGGTAGCTTCATGAAACAAGAGTTTGTCGAGAACTCTCCCATCATATCTGGATTAATACACAGAACAGAGACAATAGCACTAACAGGAAAAGCCAAAACTGGAAAGAGTGGCTTTGTACTTAATATCATAAAGAGTATTTCCGAAAATCAAGATTTCTTATCAACTTTCTCGATAACAAATACGAACCTCAAGATCTTGTATTTAAATGGAGAGATTAGTGAAGGTGCCTTACAAGATCGACTTCAAAATGTGTTTGAACTAGAAGCTCTAAATTTTGATTTCGATATATGTTCAGAAACGCTTGATTTCTTAAAGCCTAGCAACACCAAGACTCTTGATAAGATTTTAAAAATTAAGGAATATGATCTTTGTATTGTTGATCCATTTTATAAATTCTTTAGTGGAGATGAGATGAATCACAGAGACATGAAATTATGTCTAGGTAATATCATTGAAATAATTAGAAATAATAAGTGTGCATGTCTTCTAATTTGTCATGAAGGAAAGACCAATGAAAGCGAAAGATCTAATTCTAGCGTTGGCCATAAAATAAGAGGATCTAGTGCCTTTGCCGATGCTGTAGATGGAACTATTCAGCTAGTTAAAGTTAATGATCAAGAATACAAATTAAGATCTGAGTTTAGAAATCGAGAAAGCTTTGATGAAATAAAGCTTGCTAGAGATGGCTTGATTTTCAGACATACAGGAATCTCATCTAAGCCCACAGATAAATCTAAGGAAGTGATTAAGGATATCCTTCTAGAACACCCACAGGGCTTAACAGTGAAGGAAATCATCTCTTATTATGCGAAATTCCCAGGTTCTCCCGAAAGAGGAAAGAACTCAATAAGGAACGATTTAACCTCGATGGATGGGGTTCAAATTCTAGGATCTCACCCTAAGGTTTACAAGATAGAAATTCCAAAATTCCACCCTCCTATAGGGATTGAAAAATTGGAAAATCACTCAATGAGTTAAGTAGATAATTAACAAAGAACGGGGAAGATCTATTTAGCCGTACATCTTTCCTGTTTTCCAAGTTAACAAATTGGAGAAAAAATGCAAGTATTGTTTAAATTTATACAGATCTTTGACATTCAAATATTGTGGAGCAAGACGAGAATTAAAGTGATCTCTTTAAAGGAGATTACTCAATGAGTATTGAAGAAAAACAACAAAATAAACGGCAAATTAACGGTAAAAAGAAAAAGTATCGACCTGTCGTCTATATTAATGGCAAAAAACATTATGGTAGATGGACTGACAGGAAAACTGATGCACAGACAGAACATGCTGAACTTGAAATAGAAAAAAGAAACATTGAAGTATTAGGACTTAAATCATCTAGGTTAATAGAGAAAATAACCTTAAAGGCATATTCTATAGAGTTCCTTAACCAGAAAAAAGCTAATACTACTTTAAAAACTTTATCAAGGTATGAATCTAATATTAGAATCCATGTCTTACCTTTTCTGGGAGAAAAACACCTTAGAGAGTTAACCAAAAAAGATGGAATAGACTTTATAAACTCTTTGAAAGGTAATCATAAAGACAGTGGAATTAACTGTATTATGCAAACCTTTAAAGCTCTTTTAAATAATGCGGTCGATGATGACTACCTAGAGTTCTCACCTTTTTCTAAAATCCCTAAGCTTAAAATAGATGATCAAAGTTATTCATTTTGGGAAAGAGAAGTAGTTGAACGTTTTTTAAGATTTCATGAAAATAATATTAGAAAGACTTTGTATTTGATTCCAATTTATACAGGGATGCGACTTGGAGAAGTTTGTGGATTACAGTGGAAGCACATTGACTTTAAAAACAAAAAAATAACAATCAAACAACAAAGGCAAAAACAAGAGGGAGAGCTCTTAACATCTTTACCAAAATCTAAGAAAGTAAGAATTATACCTCTACCGCCAGACTTAGAGATTTATTTATCGGACTTAAAAGTTAAAGCTGAAAATAAGAGTGAGTATATTGTTTTAAACTGCCAGGGAAATCTAATTGATCCTAAAAAAATCTACAGATATTTCAAAAAAGATCAGCAGTCAGCAAATCTAAAAGAGAGTGAGATCATTACTTATCATGACTTAAGGCATACTTTTGCATCTCATTTTATGATGAATGGTGGAGATATTTATGAGTTAAAAGAAATTCTTGGGCATTCAAGAGTTGAGGAAACAACGAGATATGTTCATCTTTCTTCAAATCACTTACAAGGAACTGCTAAATACATGGGAATGGGTAAAGGTTTTTTAAAGTATCAAAAAAACGATGTCCCTAATTTATCCCCACGTAAGTATTTAAGGTTACTAACTAGTTGAATCTATTGGGATTTACAGACAAATGGTGCCCTCTCGCGGGCTCGAACCACGGACACAGGGATTTTCAGTCCCTTGCTCTACCAACTGAGCTAAGAGGGCACAATGTCATCTGTCCGAAAAGATTATTGTGTTGCCCTTTGATAGTCAATTAAAAACTAACTCATTACTATAAAGTTATGAAACTTAATATCGCTCCTCCCATAGATGAATCAGATGTAAACCTAATTCCTCACACTCTCAAAACCGATGGACTAAATGTTAATTCTTTAACCTTCATTCCAGCTCAAGATAAATTAAAGCCAAATATGAGGGCGATCTTTACCCATGGTTACACCTCTCATAAAAGCTCAATTCTAAGCTGGGCAAGTCGATTAAGCTTAGTAGGAATCCCGGTTACAATTTTTGATCTGCCCGGCCATTACTTGGGAGGATTTAATGATTTTCAAGACTTTGCTACTTTCACTAATGAAGCTCCTAAGCTTTTTGTTAAGGCCCAAGAATTTCAAAACCAACAACTCAATCAAGCTCCTGATAAACTCATTCTAGGAGGCCATTCTTTAGGTGCACTTATTTCACTGCACGCTGCCAAACTCTTTGATATCGAAAAATATTTATTTCTAGTTGGCTTTGGGATGAATGATCAAGATACTAAACACTTTTTTGCAACCGACTTCTTTAGAAAAACTCTTAATATTAGAAAACAACTCGTCAGTAAGCATCTTGATCCAGATATAGTTTTTCAATGGATCAGAGACCAAAAGCAACTCCTTGATAATAAAAACGAAAAAATTTGTTTAATCTCTGGTGAAGATGATGTCGTGATTGGTCCTCAGGGAGCAGATAATTTAGCTAAAAAACTGGAACTTCACAATGAAGTCCATCTTATTAAGCCTAAACGACTTCCTCACAATCAACCTGAAATGGCGGCGACACATATCTTTAACCACCTGAAAAGTTCCTTATCGATTGGCTAGAAATTCATTACTATAATCTAAAATTAATAAGGATAGATAATGATAAAAGAAAATAACCCTATTGGCCTAAAAGGCGTTGATTGCCTCGAGTTTTGTGCTGATTCACTAACAACTAAAACAGCTGCTCATTTTAGCAACCTTGGTTTTGTAAGAAAAAATAGAAACGAATCTTCAATTCATTTTAATCAGGGTCAAATTAACTTTGTCATAAATGCTGACTCTAATTCTAGTTCACAAGCTAGAAAATATTTTACTGATCATGGTGAAGGAGTTTGTAAAATTTCATTCAGAGTAGATGATGTTGAAAAATCTTTAGCCGCAGCTCTAGAACGTGGAGCCGAATTAAAAGAAGAGTTAGTAGTTGAAGAAACAAAATATGGGCAAATAAAAAGAGCATCAATCAAAGGTTTTGGTGATGTCTTAAATGAATTTGTTCAAAGACCAAATGAAGTTTTCAGATCACACCTTGAACCCATACTAAATGATGATCTAGCTAACCCATTAGCAACGAGAGTTTCAAGAATTGATCACTTCACAAATAATGTTCCAAAAGGTGAGATGGATCATTGGGCAGATTTTTATAAAAGAATTTATGGGTTTGTTGAAACACGCTACTTTGATATCAAAGGATCAAAAACAGGACTTCAATCGAGAGTTGTTCAACTTTCTGATAACTCAGTGATTGTTCCTATAAACGAACCAGCTGAAGAAAATGGAAAATCTCAAATTCAAGAATATCTTGATAGGCATAATGGAGCCGGTGTTCAGCATATTGCTCTCATGACTCCAGATATTATTTCAACAGTTGCTGATCTTCGATCAAGAGAGTTTAAATTCCTAGATGTGCCAGATACTTATTATGAGGCCATTCCTGAAAGACCGTTCCATGTTACAGAAGAAATTGAAAAGCTTAAAAAGAATACAATTTTAGTTGATGGTGATGCTGAAGGATACCTTCTGCAAATCTTTACCGATACTTATATTGGACCATTATTTTTTGAGTTTATTCAAAGAAAAAAGCATTGGGGTTTTGGTGAAGGAAACTTCCAGGCCCTTTTTGATGCTATCGAGCGAGACCAAGCAAAACGTGGTTATCTCTAAATCTTTAATTCAGATTTATTAAATAAATATTTGTCTATAATTCTTTGAAGATCGCGCGGATCAGTCATTTCGGACTTATCATCTCGTGGCCAAAATATTTCTTCAAATAAACTTCCAAGCTCAGAGTAAGCTATCTTTTTAAGAACTTGTATATTTTTATCCTCAGGGTATTGCGACAACGAATGCTTATCATAAATAGTCGTATTTTCCTTAGTAAGTAATTGATCATCCAATAAAATAAGAGCCGTGTTATAAGTATCAGCTTCCAGTTCAAGAAAACCAGAATCATAATACGGGTAAAGGCCTAGACCAATCTTCAAGTCTTTAATCGCGTCATAAACAATTTGAATATCTTTAGCCGATAAATCATTGATTAGCATAGGAAGATCATATTTTTCTGATAAAGAGTAATACCCCAAGGAGTTGAATAGACTGATTGTATTTTGAGACAAAAAACCTTTTTTTGAAATAGGATATAAGTTTATACCTTTAGGAATTTTCAATATTGTTCCAACAGGTATCTTCCAGTCAGTAAAATCCTCTACTAAGCGAACAGGTTCAATATAAAAATATAGTCCACTAGCTGCAATTGGATGAGTCGATGTTGAATCGTAATTAAAAAACTTTCTGGCTTGAGACTTCGCTCCTTCTATAAAAAAATGATTATTAGGAGAAAGTCCTCCACCATCTTTTAATGTTTCCTTCATATATTGAGACTTATTTATTCTCTTATTATAATTAAATACCCAACGCTCTCTTGAGGTTTGAATCATAAGAACTTGCATGTCTTTTTTAAGAGAAGCGAGGGCTTCTTGGTAAGCACTATTATCTTTTGCAATGACACGTGAGTGATGAAAAGTACTGCTTGAAGTACAATTAAAAAGTAAGAAATAAAATATCAGAATTCTCATTATTTCATAATAGCACAAATTGACTAACGATGTTTCAAAGTACCTCAAGTGAGTTTTTCTCGGAACTCATTTCAATCCTGACTAGACCACAATTAGGTAACCATATTTGATCTAAGTCTAAATATTCTACTAAAGTAGAAAATGTAAAGCCATGACCAACGATAAGTATTTCACCTTCAGTGAACTCCTTTTGCCGCCCCAGCAAAAAAGAAGAAATTTTCTGTGTTGATTCATCTTTTGTTTCATCTGAATGAATCAGTTTTTCAAAAGATGGTAAATCTTTGACTCCTTTAAGTTTCATATAATACTTAATAATTTCCATGGAATTAGTCTCTTTTAGCTCATCAACTATCTGATTAGGGATACTCAACTCTAACTCTTTGTGGATAATTGAAGCTGTTTGAACAGCTCTTTTTAAGGGACTTGTTAAGATACTTGAGATAGATAAATTTTTTAATTTCTCACAAGCTCTTAAAGCTTGTACCTCTCCAGTTCTATTTAGAGGAATATCATTGGTTCCTTGAAAAAAACCAGTTCTATTCCATTCCGTTTCTCCATGTCTAATAAAATAGAAACTCTCTTTTTTATCCATCTTTTTTCCCAAAAAAAAAGCTACCTCTTTAGAGGTAGCTTATACATTTAAATATTTCTTTAAGACTAAGACTTAAATCTTAGTGACCATGACCATCATCTTTAGAATGACCAGCCGGCATCGCAGCTTTAGCTGCATCTGAACCAGCATCATGAATTTTAATTAATTCAACATCAAATACTAAAGTCGCTCCACCTGGTATTTTAGGAGGTGCACCCATTTTTCCATAAGCAAGCTCTGATGGAATGACAAACTTAGTTTTCCCACCTTCTTTCATTAATTGAAGACCCTCTGTCCATCCTTTGATTACTCTATTTAATGGAAACTTAGCAGTTTGCTTTCTTTCAACAGATGAATCAAAAACTGTTCCATCCATTAAAGTACCATGGTAATGAACTTCAACTGTATCAGTTTCTTTAGGACTTTTCCCTGTTCCTTCTTTTTCAACAACATAAGCTAAGCCTGAAGCAGTTTTTTTAGCTCCTGGTTTCTTTAAAAAGTTAGCAACAAAACCACTTCCTTGCTCAGTTTGTTGAGCAGCAATTTTTTCCATTCTTGATTTAAACATTTCTTGAATTTTTGCTTGATGCTCTGATGGGTTCACAGCTAATTTTTTTCCATGAGCTGAGTCAACTAAACCATTTTGAAGAGCTCCGAACTCTTTATCTGTTAACTTCAAACGAGTTAATGATTGACCCATCATTGCTCCCATTGAATAAAAAATCTTATCTTCTTCAGTATTTAAACTTACTGCACTAGTTGCTTTTGAAACTGCGTTCCCGGCTTTTTTATTTGGATTACACCCAACAGTTAATAAAAGACTTAGAGAACTTAATAGTAAAAATTTCACAGATATTCCTTTTTCGTTTGTTTAAGTATTTTGACTCCTAGAATAGCGAAAGAACTTATAAAATCAATAAATAGAATTTATGGAAGCCTTACTTTTTAAGTAAACTTTAAGAAAAATTAAAGGCCCTAAAACTGAAATCACCATTCCCACCGGAATCTCTGCTCCTGAAACAGGGAAGTGGTAGCAAATTTGATCAAGAATTAAAAAAACTACACCTGAAAGTAGCCCTCCGTAGAAAACCTCATGGAAAATATCTTTTTTAAAAAATCCAAAACTTCTAAGCAGGTGTGGAAAAATAAGTCCTACAAAACTAAACACCCCAAATAAGACTGTTACCACCCCAACGCAAATAAGCATTAAAAAAAAGATTTTCTTCTCAAGAAATACAAAATCATGCTTAAAACTAAGAGCAAAATCCCTGCCTATCATGAAGAGTCTCAACTCCTTAGACTTGAAAAGACTTAGTAAAAAGAAGATTAAAAATACAATGAATAGAATGATGAACTCTCTCAAATCTACAAATTTTAAACTTCCAAACCATAATTCACTTGGAAATTGTACCCCCATATTCATCAGTACAAATTGTAATAGAGAATAGATGGCACCAATTAGTAAATTTATTCCTATCCCGTAAATAATTAATTTATTAAAAAAACTTGTCTCAACTCTTTTTTGACCAAAGGCAAGCCAAAAAAAGGTTGTCGCAAAGACCAAGAAAACAATTAAACCAATAAAAATATAATCCCCTACATTAAACATAGCTTCTATTACAAACCCCAATATCAAAGCAAGTAGGGCCAGTGCTTGAATCCCTAAAGTAGAAGCTGAGGCCAAAGGATTTTGTGTGAGAAGTTGAGCAAAGCTCCCTGAGCTACTTAAGATAAAGCCAATCATAAATGCTGCCAATATTCTTAAGATCTCTTCCATCATTTAAGTTCTCGAATCTTTAAAACTGATTGTTCCTTATAAAGCTCCAATGTCTTTGAACAAATCTCTGATAAAGTGGTTACGTCATGGTCGATAATCAATAAAGTTTTATCCATCTCTTGAAGGAGACTTTTTAATTTAGTTTTATTTTTTAAACTTAAGTTAGAAAATGGTTCATCAAGGATATAGATCTCTACATTTAGATTGAGAGCGAGGATGATTTTTAATATCTGATTCTCTCCGCCAGATAAATTAGAAATACTTTTTTGATAATGTTCAAAAAATTCAAACTCTTTAACGAGTGTATTTTCCTTGCCTAGTGGCTGTTTCAAAATATCTTTTAACTCTTTATTAACTAGTTCAAAAACCTCAAAGACTTTTAAGTCGGCTAATGGCCTTATCCGTATTTGATCCAAGATACTACATTGAGTTTTAAAAATTTCTGCTTGCTTGCTCTTTAAGTATTTTAAAAGACTTGTCTTTCCAACACCATTTTCCCCAATAATTGCAACTTTAGATTTACTTTGAATCTCAAAATTTCCAACAAGCTTGCTATGAACAAGATCTGCTGATTCGTGAATTAATTGATAAGTGTGCAAAAAATCTCCCAAGTAAAAAGTCTGATAAACAAACTCAATAAAACTGGTGTCAAAACTTTCAGACATATTAGCCTAAAATAACTAAAGCATCTAATAATTCTATTTAGTAGAGATATTAATAGATAATATTTTAATATCCAATATTTATAGTACAATTACAAAATACATTCTCAAGGAGATAGAAATGATAGATTTAGAACCAAAGTTTACACCCATTGAACAAGCACAGAAGCTCATCAAAACTCAAGAGGAATTAAATGCTCTCGAAGCTCTTGAAAAAGAATTAATCTACTTAAATAAAACTCCTATGGGAAGAAGAGCATTTTTAAATGCCGTTCCATTTCTTCTTACTGCTTGTGCTACAGTTCCTCAAACAAGACATAGAGAAGGTGATAACACTGGACAAAAATCTTCTTTAACTGTTGCCCAAGAACAACAAATGACAAAGCAACATATTGCTGATCTTAGAAAACAATATCCTGCAGTCAGATCCCAAGCAGCTCAAAATTATATTCAAGGTCTTGGACAAAAAATAGTTTCTGCAAATAATTTAAGAGGAAAACCTTATAATTATAATTTTACTCTTGTAGAGGGTAAATCAATAAACGCTTTTGCTATGCCAGCTGGTGAAGTAATGGTAACTGCTCCTTTGCTTGCGGCAGCTGAAAGTGAAGCAGAACTTGCCGGAGTTGTAGGTCATGAGATTGGTCACGTAATGGCAAGGCATACTGCTGAGAGAATGGAAGCTCAAAAGAAAACTCAAACAAAATCGTTATTATATACAATTGGAGGAGCTGTCATTGGTGGTTTAGGTGGAGCAGTTTTAGCAAAGTCGATGTGTAATAAAAGATCTAAAAATTATAAAGATTGCTTAAGCAGAGCAAGAAATATTGGTCTTATGGCCGGAGGTGGTGCAGGAGCACTTATTTCCCGTTACGCATTCATGGCCCATTCAAGAGAAGATGAAATGGAAGCTGATAGAATTTCTTTTAGGACTGCAGTTAAGGCCGGTTATCATAAAGACCATGTTGGAAGGTTTTATAATAAACTTTTAGAAATGGAACAACAGGCCAAAGCAGGTGGAGCTGGAAATCCTATCTCAACGATTTTTGGTGATGCTCTTAGTACTCACCCACCGAGTCATCAAAGAGTATCTCAGATGCAAGAGATGGCAGCAGCACAAAGAGCAAGCAGCGGAGCTCAAATTACTTCTAGAGAATTTCAAAATTTAAAAGCAGCGTTTTCAAAAAGATCATAACACTATACACTCGCTCTTGAGATTAATTACTTAAGAGCGAGTTCTAATGCCACCAATATTCAAACAACTTATTTTACCAGCCTTAGCGGCTTCATCTATTATCATGTCCTATGATTGGATTAGAATTATAACTACTCCATTATTTCTAGAGTATTACGAGAAAGATTTAATTCCTTTAGCGACAACCCTCATGATCGTTTCAATTGTTCCTCTTTTATATTTATATAATAAAACTTTAAGTAAATTTGGTGCTCAACTCACTTTTCAATTTTTAAATATTGGTTGGATATTATTATTTATTCTTCACTACTTCTTAATTACAGCTGGAGTTAAAGAGGCAAGGTTTTCACTATATGTCCTTAGACCTATCTACGTCATGATGTTGATTGAACAAGTTTGGGCCTATTTTAACACGGTAAATAATCTAGATACTGCAAAAATTTATGCTGGCTGGCTTATGGGAATTGTCTCTATTGCAACAATTCTGTCTGGAAAATTTCTACAGTTTAATGTTAAGGAAATAGGTACTTTGAATGCCTTATTAATTGGATCACTCTTTTTAATTCCCGCTTCTTTTATTATGTTCTATCTCTTAAGAGGAATTAAAATAAAATCTAAAAACAAGATTCAAAGTATGGGAATAAAAGAATTAAAGTCTAGACCTACTCTTTATGCCTTGTTTTTTATTATTCTTCTATCACAAGTCTTTACAGGAATTACTCAATTTCAATTTGATTCTTTAGTAAGTCTTGAAATTCCATTAACTGATGATAGATCGAGTTATTATGCAGGTTTTTATTCTAATATAAATATTTTTGCTGCAGTCATTCAATTTGCACTAATGCCAATTGTTCTTTCCAAAGTTTTCCTCGGTTATATTCATATAGTTATTCCAATTATTAATTTTCTTTTTGCTTGTTTTATCTTAATCAATCCTGGGCTTCAATCAGTTATGTTATCTCTGCTTACTTTTAAAGCTATCGATTACTCAATGTTTAAAGGAGCCAAAGAGCTGATTTACGTTCCTCTATCAACAGAGATTAAGTATCGAACAAAGCAGTTTATTGATGTTTTTGGATATAGATTAGGAACAGGTGGATTTGCAGCATTTTTTGCTTTTATCAAACCATTTAGAATGGATGGTAATTGGGCACAATCGATCTGGGACTTTGCCTATAGCTATACTCCCATTTTATCTAGTATTACTTGGATTTTGTTGGGTCTTTTGATTTCAAGGCAACTTCGTAAAAATCCAAAAACTCAGAGATAAAATAAATTTGAGATAATCCTGGAGAGAGTAATCCAAACGAGAACATATTATAGATATTCTTTTTACTATTTATAAATTCAAATTTCTTTTTTTTATTAGAGTTTAATCCAAAGACAATTGATTTGCCTTGCATTGACTTTAAAATTTTTGATGATGGACTTAGATATTCCAGAGAAGTTGGATAAGATTTAAAAGAAATATTTTTCTTTAAATTAACTAGAAATAAATCATTGGCAACCATGATTTTTTTATTTTTAAAATCTTTTACAACTCCTAAATAAAATAAATGCGTCATGGGAAGAAATTTAAAATTCATTAGTCGCGTAAGAGTTTCAGAGATCTTCTTTTTAATTATTGCAATTTTTTCATCACACCCATCAGTATTTTCTTTAATAAGAAAATTTAATTCATCAACGATAGCAAGAGCACTTTTTCCTCGAGTTTTAATCCACTGCGCTGACCGTACTGCTGGCACCTTCTTTTTTAGTTTATCAATTCTCTTTTTCATCTCTAAACTCTCATCTAGAAAAATCTCATACTCTCCAGAAATTTTTTTAAACTCTTTTGGAGATAAGTAAATCCCTCCACCTATCCAGCGACCTTTAAACTTTTTGTGCAAGAAATCATGGTAAAGAGAAACGGCCCTTAGCTTTGGATCATCAATCAATCCTAATTCTAAGAGGTAAAAACTTAAAGGACCTGAAAGAGAAACTATATCTCTATTTAGTTTACACTTAGAAAATGACTGAAAAGAAAAAATGATCAAAAAAAATAAAAATTTAATAAGAACTCCTATCTAAAACTTCATTACACAATTCATCACACCTTTCATTTTGTGGATGGTTATTATGCCCCTTTACCCAATTAAACTTTAAACTTGAAAAATTCTGACTAACTTCATCTAAGCTTTTCCATAGCTCAAGGTTTTGAACAGCTCCCCCATCAGATTTTTTCCAACCTCTTTTCTTCCAATTATGACGCCAAGAATTCATTCCTTCCGAAACATATTTTGAGTCCGTATACAAAGCGGCACTAAAATCACTAATTTTTTCATCTTTGGCATAATCTAAAAGCAGCTCCATTGCTTTCAAAGCTCCAGTTAATTCCATTTTATTATTTGTAGTATGATCATCTAAAGAACAAGCTTCAAAAAGAGTTTCCCCTTTTGCATTAAGAGCAATACTGGCCCAAGAACCTATTCCAGGGTTACCTCGACAAGCTCCATCACTATAGAGATAAAAATCAACTTTTTCTTCGGGTGAAAAGTTTTGTGATACTTCATCGGGTAAATCATTTACTATTTTTTCAAGTTTAGATAATATTTCAAGAGCATCACTGTTTGATCCCAAACCTTTTTTTAAATCTAAAATGCTTGCTTTAATTTTCTTTTTATTCATTATATTAACTTTAAAAATTTTCTTTTCCCTATTTTTAAAACTTTCCCTTCAAGGTTCTCATCAATTATAAAATTATGATCTGTAATTTTATCTCCATCAACAATTCCAATTGCATTTTGAGTGACCATTCGTCTTACCTCACTGCTTGATTTTAAAAGCTTTGCTCCAAGTATTACACTTGTAACGTTAGCTCCTCTTTCAAATTTAAATTCAGGAATTTCATCTGGAACATTTTTCTTTTTAAAGACTTGTTCAAATTGAACCTTCATCTCATTTCCAACTTCTTCTCCATGAAAAACTGCAACGATATTAGAAGCCAAAGATTTTTTAGCAATATTAGGATGAATAGATCCAGATTCTAAAGAATTCTTAAATTCTAAGAATTCACTCTCGTTCATACTGCTAGCATACTGAGCGTACTCCACCATAAGTTTATCTGGAATACTCATCACTTTTCCAAATTTATCAAAAGGCTTATCTAAAACTCCAATATAATTATTTAAAGACTTACTCATCTTTTGAGTTCCACACGTTCCTTGTATAATTGGAAGTAACATTGCAACCTGTGGTCTCTTCCCTTTCCATTTTTGATAATCTCTACCCATTAGAACATTAAATTTTTGATCACTTCCCCCAAGCTCTACATCAGCATTAATAAAAACTGAATCAATACCTTGAAGCACTGGATAAAATAATTCATGTAAACCAAGGGAATGCCCTTCTTCTAAACGTTTCTTAAAAGTGTCATGACTTACTAGTTTTGCAACAGTCGTCTGGTTCGCCCAATTCATTACATCTAATAAAGTAACAGAATTAAACCATTCACTTTGGTGACGAATTTCAGTTTTATCCATATTTAAAACACTTGAAACTTGCTCAAGATAACTTTGAGCATTTTTTTTAGTCTCTTCAGAAGTCAAGGCCGGTCTACTTTCAACCTTGCCAGTTGGGTCTCCAATCTGAGCAGTATAATCACCAATGATAACAACACCTGTATGGCCAAGGTCTTGGAATTGTCTCATTTTTCTATATGGAATCGTATGGCCAAGGTGTACGTCGCTGCCCGTAGGATCAATACCGCATTTTACTCTCAAAGGTGTATTATTTTTTAAAGATTTTAAAAGCATCACTATAAACTCATCTCGCGGAGTAATCTCAAGAGTTTTAAACTCTAATGATTTCAACTGCTTTTTGGCCTCAGATATAACTGCTGCCTCAAATTCGAGCTTTCTTTCATTGATAATTTTTTCTATTTCCAAAGCTTCTCCATGATTGTCATTAAACACAAAAAATGACAGTATCTCTCATTAAATACTACTTGAGGGTGAGTTTGAGCGTCAATTATTCCATTAAAGTCTATAAACAGTACTTCAATTTTGCGAGTTCTCACTTTCTTATATTTGAAGACGGATCAAGAGAACCACTTCATGGTCATAATTATAGAGTCATGGTTCAAGGTGAGGCTCCGGCACTCAAAGCGGACATGGTATTTGATTTCCTTGATATAAAACCAATAGTTCGCCAAGTATGTGACTCTCTAGATCATAGATTATTACTCCCAAAGAATAATATTCATTTAAAGACTTATGATGAAGATCCATATTGGAAACTAGTATTACCAGATGATAAAATGATGATTATTCCTAAAGAAGATATTATTTTCTTACCCCTAGAAAATACTAGTGCCGAAAGATTGGCCATCTACTTGTGTGGAGAAATTAAAAAAATTGTTTTCGAAAAATATAAATTTAAATTTTCAACGTTAGAAATAGAAGTTGAAGAGACTCCGGGTCAATCTGCAGTCTATAGAGAAGTAGAGAGTAAGACTTAATGATTTTCGAAGAACTCAAATCTGGAAAAAGCGTAGAGAAAAAAGAAATTATTCTTTATAAATCTGATACAAATGCAAAAAAATATATTTATTTAATTGCTGGAATATTTGGAAATAAAATTGAAGGAATGTTCATTCTTGATAAATTATTTTCTTGGCTTAGAAGTAATCATAATATGCAAGATATTCCTTTAATTATAATGCCAACCTTAAATATCGATGGTTATACAAATCAAACATCTGAAAACTCAAATGGCATTAAACTGATTGAAAACTTTAGCCAAGAAGACTTAACAAAAGCACCTGAGATATCTTTTTTTCTTGATACTCTAAAAAAGTATCCGCCCAAGGCCGTCATTCATTTTGGTAGTAAAAACCCTCCTAAAATACAATTTACAGAAGGTGGAAAACATATTGCTAGTTTTATTTCAAAGTTCAATTTTTATGAATTAGTTCAAATCGAAGCAGAAATGATGGCAAATAAACTAAGCCTATCTTTACCAAAAATCCTAAGTACAAGGTTTTCATCTCCTTTAGTAGAGATCCAGTATCCAAAGATTTCTAATGAGCTTAGTCTACTGGAGATTTGGCATCATAATGAAAAATCCTTAAAGGACCTTTTTTCTACTGACTTCTTATATAACTACCTGAAATCACAATAGTCATATTTAACATTTGTAGTTTGTATCTTCATTTTCTTCATGTATAAACCCTTAAAATGTATTTACTTTAAAAGGATTATCAAATGAAAAACATCTTATTATTATTAAGCGTTTCTATTTTAGTTTCGTGTAATTTTAATTCTCGACTTTATGACCCAATTGCCAAGGTCAAAACTTCTAACCAAAATGCCGGAAATCCTGCTTCAAATCCAGTTCCTATTATAACTGACCTAGAGATTACCGATTTCTTTATCCAAGGAGCTGATAATGGTGTTGCTACTTTAGTAATTAATACTAATCAAGCAGCAAGTGGAGTTATAACTTATACAGTTGATGGAGAGACTGAAATTATTCCAGTTGATATAGATGATAGTTTAGAAGCTTCTGTACAAACAATACAACTACCTCCTGGTGCTTATGACATCTCACTAGATTTAAAAAATGAAAACGGAGTAGCAACTGATGAATTAACTATAAACATCGAAGATGAACCAACAATTACTCCTTTAAAGATAACAGCTTTTGATCCAATTCCAGGGAAAATCACTGATTCCTCTGCGATTATTAAAGTAAGAGCTAATCAGGCTTCAGAAGGTTTTATTTATTACACTCAAAATGGCACAGAAGAAAAAGTGCCAGTTTCCCTGACAAATGAAAATAACAATATTCAACTAGTTAAATTAGAAAATTTAGAAGCTGGAAAAGTTTATGACTTAAGAGTTGAGCTCGAAAATGTTAATGGAGTTGCCAAAGATGATTCTGTTGTAAAAATAAAAGACGCTGATACTCCTGTTCCAACTCTAAAAATAGAAAAATTTAAAACAGTTCCAGGAAAGACAACAGATTCTTCAACCATGATAAAAGTGAAGGCCAACCAAGCTTCTGAAGGATATATTTATTACACTCAAAACGGTGTTGAAAAAAAAGTTCCAGTTTCACTTAAAGATGAAACTAGTAATACTCAAATAGTTACTATTGATAATCTTAATGCTGGAAAAGTATATAATTTAAGACTAGTACTAGATAGCGAAAATGGAACTGCGAAAGCTAATACAAAAGTAAAGCTAAAGGATGCTCCTCATACACCTACACTTAAAATTACTGAGCTTAGAGTTAAACAAATCCAAGGCGACAAAGTAACGATTATCTCTACTGCTAACGAGCCATCAACTGGAAATCTTTGTGTTGGTAAGCAATGTAAAAAAGTAGTCTATAATAATGCCAATGGATTATCTCAAGAGATTGTTTTCGATGTAGCTGAAGGAGATACCGCTGCAAGACTTGGAATTAAGTCAAAGAAAGATAGTGATAAAGCTGCAATCATAATTTCTCTAAAAGATTCTGAACCTAAAGCAGTCATCTTAAAAGGTGGTATGCTTTTACCTCAAGATTATTTTAACTGCCCAGGCTTTAATAGTAAGACGATGAAAATTTCAAAACTAAATGCTGGTGGAGACGATAAATTCACCGGTTCAAAAAGCACAAGTGAGTTTAACGCTCACGCTGAGTTTATAAGTTCAACAATTAAATTTATGAAGAAAAAGTTTGGTTATGAATATGTGCAAGGTCAATTTGATAAACAAGTTGCAAAAAATGAAATGATTACATTTTCACAATTTGATCTTACTAGTTTTAATAATATTCAATGTGTGGTTGCCAAGGTTAAAGGCAAGCAAATTGATCAATGGTGGAATACAGATACAATCGCATTATACGCTTCTGAAGCAGGAGAAAATGACTTCAATAAGGTCAAGCTTGCCCCTTCAATGCACTACAGCACTAAAACTCTTAGTGATTATGACTGGATGGATTCAACTGAAAAGGTATTCATTAAATTTTTAAGTATGAACAAGAAGCGTACAATGAAGGCGTTAAATAAAACAAAACACCTAAAATTTGTATACGAAGATGACTCTATCCTGGATTACTTAGAGCTCTACGTTGTTCACGCAAAATAATAAAAATAATATTTTCTTTTAATTTGTAAGAGGCTTCATTTTTTGAAGCCTTTTTTTTTCACGAATATACACGAGTGCTACTGTCGACTAAATATCAGCTAGGAAAGATCAGGCTTACTGGTAAATTTTCAAACCTATCGTATAATTATAGTGATGAAAAAATATTTTATAAAAATGAATGTAGATGTGTTTGGCCCTTATGAAGAGACTACTCTGAATGCTATGTTTAAAAACAAGCAAATTGACTCAGAAACTCTTGTAAAAAGATTGGGAAACTCAGACTTTCTTCCCTTGTCTCATTTTATAAAAAGTACAGTTACTCCAAAGAAAGTAAAACTTCAGCCGGTTCCCACTGTTGCTCTTCCAACTACTCAAGATGGTGCTCAAGAATTTCCTTATCAAGTAAATACAAATGCAACTGTCTCTACACTATATACTGCTAGACGAGGTGCAGAAGAAGCGATTCTCTCACTAACAGATTCTTTTTCATCTATAAAATATTATAAATTAATTTTTATTCCATTTATATTAATGATTAGTTTTTTTGCATTCAAAACAATTTATATTAAACAAGCATTCAATACAACAAAACCAAACTTTATAAAGTATGCTTCTTTTAAAAAACTCACTGAAACATTGAAAGACAGTTATAATAAAAAAGAACATAAATGGAAGTTTTTATTATCTAATGATCTCAAACAGTCTTGGATTGCTTCCAGCTTGCCAGGAAATCATATAGCTCATGTTTCATTTCAAAGCATTGCTCAAAAGGTTCTTAGCCATAAACCAATCCATGCTGAAACTCAAGTTAAGCTCTACTCAAACACACAAGAAATTAAGGAATGGACATTTAACAAAAGTGATAAGTTTGCTCCTGGTTTATATAAAGCAACTATCACTTTGCTAGATAGAGAACTCTCCGTTTTTGATAAGTTGTTTTTACCTGAGTTTAAAGCAAAAAATATCTATGAAACTAAAATTTTGATTGGCTCTCCATCCAAGAAAGCTTTTATAAAAGATCTTAAGAAGTTTTATAAAAAAACAGTAAAGGCTAACTTTACAGAAATTCAAGATATTGAAATGAAATATAAAACTCTCAATAATATCGCCAGCCAAATCACGAGTTATATTGATAACTTAGACTTTTCAAAGAAGTCTGCCAAAAAGAAGATTAAAGAAAAATTTGTAAAAAAATATCATAATGAATTTGGATCTTTTTTCACTGCTTTCGTTGTGGAGAACAAACAAATTTATAAAAATAAAAAATTACCTGAGAACAGGTCGAAGTTATCACCTTTTACTAAACACTACTCAAAGCTTACAAATATTGCAGAGCAAATTGGCCAAATCTCAGTTGATACTATTGATAAGTTCGATTCTAAGAGTCTAGATAAAAACTCTTTTTCTAAACTTAAAACCCAATATAAAAAAGTCATGAAGGTTACTGATAAGCAGCTAAAATCACTTAAGAAACTTCAACGCTTATAGACATAAATACTGTTCTTCCTTAGTAGTTATATTAAGATTTTATTAAGATCATAAATACCTAGCTTTAGAGCTAGAAAATTCCAAGTAATTATTACTATAATCACAAAAATGCCCTGGACATAAAAGTTTTGGAGAATAGTATGGAAAAAATTATGGGAAAGTTAAATTCGAAATTATCAAAGAATAATATAGGTATGAAGCTAGTCATTGACTACCTTCCTGTATTACTTCTTCTATTTTTATTTCTAGTTGGAATTAAGAGTTTATCCACTTCTTTTAAAATGATGGGAGCGGGTTTTGCTGAAGGGCTTTTATCAGCAACAAGTAATCCATTTATGGCCTTAATGAGCGGGATGCTTGCAACAGTATTAGTTCAAAGCTCATCAGTAACAACATCCATTATTGTTGGCCTTGTCTCAAGTGGGGCTTTAGGAGTTGCAGCTGCTGTCCCTCTTATAATGGGTGCAAACCTTGGAACTAGCATCACAAATACTCTTGTCTCCTTAGGATTTGTTGGTAATAAAAAAGATTTCTCTAGAGCTTTTGCCGCAGGGTCAATTCATGATATTTTTAATATTTTAAGTGTCGCCATAATACTTCCATTTGAGTTAGCAACAGGCTTTTTAGCTTCATCTGCTCAGACTATGTCTGGTCTAATATATGGTGTTGGGTCAAATGTTCAATTCAAAAGTCCGTTAAAAACAGCAATTAAACCTTTTGTAAAAGGGCTTAAAGGGTTTGTTACAAATATTTTAGGTTTTGAAGCCAATGCTGCCGCAATTGCATTATGTGTAATATCGATTGGGTTAATCTTAATTACCTTATTCTTAATTGTTAAAACAACTAAGAAAATTGTTGAAAGTACCAAAGGTGAAATCTTAGAAAATCTTTTATCTAAAAATATTGTTTTTACAATTTTCTTTGGAGCAGTTTTAACCTTTGCAGTTCAATCAAGCTCCATAACAACTTCCTTATTAGTACCAGTTGCTGCAGCAGGGATGTTATCTATTGAAAGTATATTTCCAGTTACCGTTGGAGCTAATATTGGAACCACGACCACTGCTTTACTAGCATCTCTAACTGGAAATGTTCACGGTTTGACTATTGCCCTTGTACACTTTTTCTTTAATATACTTGGAATGCTTATTTGGTTTATTCCAAATACTACGAGACAAGTTCCTTTAAAGCTCGCAAAGAAATTAGCAGAGTTATGTGAAGAAAAAAGAAGATATGGTTTTTTCTATGTTGGTATGGTCTTTTTCATAATACCGGTAATCTTTGCAGTATTGTTTCCTTTAATAACAGGAAGTTAGCCCTGGCTTAATTTAGTTTGACATGCCAAACATTTGTGTTACACTCTATATATGTATTTGTGTATATGTAACCAAATTTCTGATACTGATGTGAAAGAACTTAAACTTAAGCATCCAAAGCTTTCAGAAGAGAAACTACTTCAAATAATGGGACTAGGTTCAGATTGTGGAACCTGCTTATTTCAAAACCATGATATCGACTTAGACTTAGCTGCAAAATGCCAAAAATCTAATATTATCTCTTAACTAATTCTCTACAATACATTAAGTTTAATTTATCAATTTTTTTAGGAGCTCTAAATGAAAGGTAATAAAAAAGTCATCACTGCTTTAAATAAAGTATTAACAGGTGAACTAACTGCAATTAATCAATATTTTCTACATGCAAGAATTTTGCAAGATTGGGGAATGTTTGAACTTGGAAAGCTAGAATACGAAGCCTCAATAGATGAAATGAAACATGCTGATGAATTAATTAAAAGAATATTATTTCTTGAAGGCCTACCAAACGTTCAAAAACTTGAACAAATAAAAATTGGTCAAGATATCGAAGAAATTATTGCTTCAGACCTTGCGATTGAATATACAGCTTTAAAAATTCTAAAAGCTGGAATTAAAACTGCTGAAGTAGAAAGTGATTATGCAAGTAGAGACTTATTATTAATGATACTAAAGTCTGAAGAGGAACATGTTGATTGGCTTGAAACTCAACAGAGTTTAATCAAATCTGTAGGATTAAAAAATTATATTCAAACTCAAATATCAATGGCTGACCAAGCACCTGCTTAAAAAGCAATAAATGATATCTGAGGGACAATTATTGTTTGCTCCCATGGAAGGTGTAACCAACTCTCTTTATAGAGAAGTAGTCACAGAGCTTTACCCTGAGTGGGATTATTTTGCTTGTGATTTTTTAAGAATACCTACAACAGTTGCTTATCCAAGAAAACATTTACTTAAACACTTTGGAAAAAAACATTTTGATAGTCCGACTAAAGATAAAACAATTTTCCAGGTCCTCACTTCAGAAAATGGAAAAACAAAAGAAACTTTTAAGGATCTAAAAGAACTAGGTTTTAAGTGGATTGATTTAAACCTTGGGTGTCCATCCAAGACAGTTGTAAAAAATAAAGGTGGTTCTTTTCTATTAAAAGCTCCTCAAATTCTTGATCGAATACTAGGTGAGATCCGGGAGACTTATGAAGGATTTTTTAGTGTTAAAATTCGAGTTGGATTTGAAGATGACTCTGTCTTTGAGGACAATTTACGACTTTTTGAAAAACATAAAGTTGATGCCATAACAATCCATGGTCGAACCAGAGAAGAACTATATAAAGGAAAAGCAAATTGGGATTATCTTAAACAAGCTTCCGAGATGTTAGATATTCCTATTATTGGCAATGGAGATATCTGGACCCTCAATGATATTGCCAGTTGTTTTTCTTATACTAATAATACTTCTCTAATGATTGCTCGTGGAGCATTGAAAAGACCTTGGCTTGCTACTCATTATTATCAAAATTTAAAAGAAACAGATGATTTAAGAATCAAGGAAATCAAAAGATATCTTTATAAGATTCATGATGTTTATTCTCTAAATAATATGCCTAATGATAAGATTCTTAGATTCCTTAAAGGTCTAGTCCGTTATATTTTTGACGATCTTCCTAACGATGAAGTGCTAAAACGCACCTGCCTGAGATCATTAGATTTAAAAACTTTTTTCAAAACAATCGACTCAATTCATTGAATCTTGATTTCTGAAGGCCTATAGTTAAAAAAGATTTAATTTTTAAATAAGGATATATTTCATGTCAGAATTATTACATGTATTTTCAAAGTGGATTGAAAACGTAGTTTGGGGAAGTCTAAACTCTTGGTGGGGTCTTCCTGCTGAGTGGGGATTTACTCAGATTCCTGTTATTGCAATTTTACTTGTTCTTTGTGGAGTCATCTTCACATTATTTTTTGGTTTCCCTCAATTGAGATATTTTTGGCATGCTATAAAAATCACCAAAGGTGATTACGATGACCCCAATAAACCCGGAGAGATTACTCACTTTCAAGCTTTATGTGCTGCCTTATCAGCAACTATCGGTCTTGGGAATATTGCCGGAGTTGCTTTTGCTGTTGCTGCTGGTGGACCAGGGGCCGTTTTTTGGATGTGGGTTGCAGGTTTTTTAGGAATGTCTACAAAGTTCACTTCAATCTCATTATCTCTACTTCATAGAGACGAATCAGGAGCTGAGGTTCATGGTGGACCAATGTATACTATTAAAAAAGGTCTAGCTGATAACTATAGAGAATATACTAACGCTGCAAGTGTAGTTATTTGGGGATTACTAACTGGTGTTTTAAGCTTTGGAATGAGTTATTTCCTAAGTGGAACAATTGCATTTTTCGTTGCAGCTCTTATTTCTGCGGCAATAGTATTTTGGATGAACAAAACTAGTTATGCTCATGAAACAGACAAAGATGATCTTCTTCACTGGGCCTCAAAAAATGTTTTCTTATTTCTAGCTTCTCTATATGCAATCTTTGTTACTTTAAGCTCTTTTGGAGCTGGAAATATGTTTCAATCAAATCAAATGGCTGGAATTGTAAATAACTACTTTGGTATGCCTACTTGGATTACTGGACTTGTATTTGCCGCCCTAGCTTTTGCAGTTCTAGTTGGTGGTATTAAATCAATCGGTAAAGTTGCTGAAAAACTAGTTCCAGCAATGGTAGTGATTTATTTTGGTGGTTCATTATTTATTATTCTTAGTAACTTTGATCAAGTTGGACATATCTTTGGAAGTATTTTTGCTGGAGCCTTTACACCTGCTGGTGCGATGGGTGGATTTGTTGGAGCAACAGTTGCTACAGTTTTAAAGCAAGGTCTTCAAAGAGGGGTTTTTTCAAACGAAGCAGGTATGGGTTCAGCTGCAATTGCTCACACTGCTGCAAAGTCAGATCCTATTCAAGAAGGATTTGTTGGGTTATTAGGACCATTTATCGATACATTAGTAGTTTGTACGATGACAGCCTTAGTTATTTTAATTACTGGAGCCTGGGCCGACCCAGCAGCAGGAGCAGGTTCAGACATGACAGCTTTTGCTTTCAGTAGTGTCTTTGGTCCTATAGGTGGGAAAGTACTAGCAATCATTGTCTTAATGTTTGCCTTCTCGACAATTATTTCTTGGTCATACTATGGAGAGCAAGGAATTGTTTATCTATTCGGATATAATAAAATGGGGATTCTTGTTTATAGAATCACATTCGTATTTGTTACATTTCTAGGAACCCAGATCAATGCTGAAGATGTATTAAGGATTGTTGATGCATTCTTTGGAATGCTTGCTTATCCAAACTTGCTAGCTAACTTCCTTTTACTCCCTATTCTGGCTAAAGCATTCAAGGAGTATAAGAAAAAATATAAAATATAGACTATTTTTCCTATATCAAATGAGTAGGATTTAAGCCTCCTACTCATTTTTCTGACTGTTTTACTCTTCACAGATCGCAATCATTAAACTTTTTCACTCAAGAGCCGATTAATCTATAATGAAAACACTGTTTATCATTGTTTTATGGCCTTTGGCCCTATTTTCTCAATTTGAGAATTATCTATCTAAAGACTTTAAAAATTTTAAAGTAGATAGTGAAATCCAAAAATCATCTCAACCTTTAGATCCTCTAGAATATTATAAAATTGAAAATGATCAATTTGAGAAAGTTTTAACTATTAAGAAATTTGCAGAACAAAATTCTCTTCAAAAATTTATCGGAACAAAAATATTTCAGAAAAATAAGGATCAAGGAATTTATGAATTGATCAGTATAAATAAAGAGGGATACTTAGATTCAATTACAAAATGTCATTCTAATACAAAAGAAAAAATACAAGAAAATGAGAACAATACTTTTCTAGCAAATTTAATTAACTCTTTAGATGGATTTTTAAAATACAATGTCACTTATAATTGCATGACTATCAATAAATCTATTTGCAAGGCATTAAAGAAAAATAATGAAGACTCTGAAAAGTTTAAATTACTTATTAGAGACACTGAAGAAGTTGCTCGCAAAAATGCTCAATATATGAATATTCTTGGTATAGCAAAACCTTATATGAATTACCCGTATCCAATTATTAGTGATTTTAAGACATCAAGTTTTAATAGACGATCTCTCGCTTCAGATTTAGAAAAAGAAAACCTTATTTCAAAATATAAAATTTCCGAAATGAAAAGAATTTGTAAAAGAACCAATTATCATTCTTTTAAACCAGATCAAACCTTCTTCTATCAAATGGAAACTTCAAGTATGAAGCAATACTAAGTTAATTTCCAATTGTGATATTTCTTCCCATTTAATCCTGCTACTTGCCTATTAGATAAAAATGAAAAAGCCGTAGATGTCTTTGTGTTAAAAAATGTTGAACATCCAGTAAAGCCGTGATGACCTCGCCACAGCTTAGAGAGATTAAATTTTAAAAGATGAGGATCTGCCAAAAAACCCAATGAATTCTTTTCAAGAATCCTTTCAAGAAAACTATCTCGAGTCTTTTTTGAAACAATCCTATTATCAATCAAAGATCTTGATAGTTCTAAAAGATCAAGTGAATTGGAAAACAAACCACAATGACCTGAACTACCTTTAAAAACAGATGAGCAATTAAAATCATTAACTTCTTTAATTAATAGGCGTTCTCTCCAATCTATCTTTTTTTTCGTTGCAATATTTCGATCTTGAATTAATTGTTTTTCAAAAGGGTTTCCATTTGAAGTTGGCAACGAGTCTTTTGTCAAAGTACTTTCAAAGTATGTATTTTTTAAATCTAGAGGAATTAATATATATTTTTGAAAAACTTCATCAATACTTTCTTTAAATACTTCTTCCAGAATAAATCCCAATATCATGAAACCTATATCACTATAGACTCTTTTTCCTTTTAAAGACTCATCAATTGAAAGATTAAAAAGATATTCCCTTGCTTGCTCTTTTGAATCAACCAATCCATACATTGGCAGCCATGCAATAAGACCACTTGTATGAGAAAGAATTTGCTCAATAGTAATTCTTCCTACATCTTTAGAGCAGGGGAAGAATTCTGATACTTTCGAACCAAGGGTCAGCAAGTTCTTTTCAACAGCAATCATACACAAATAACTAGTCATAAATGCTTTAGACACAGAAGCAATATCAAAGAGGCTCTCATTATTAGCACTCCCAAAGCTATGAATCTCAACCTTGCCATCTGAGTAAAACCCCACCTGAGCGCCTAGTTTTGGATCTATTTGAATATATTCCTTGGCCCATGCCAAGATCAAGAACTTATCCATACCTTCATTGTCACTTGAAAGGCAGAAAGTTACAATGGGGCATTAAATTTTAAGGAATATCAATGAGCCAATCGAAGTACGATCTAAGACAAGAAAGAAAAAAAGAAGCACTAAATTATCACTCTAAAGGTAAACCAGGTAAATCAGAGGTCGTTCCCACTAAGCCTTGCTCAAGTGCTCGAGATCTCGCAAATGCTTATTCACCCGGGGTTGCTTGGCCTTGTAGAGAAATCGCTGATAACCCAGAGCTTGCTTATAAATATACTAATAGAGGAAATTTAGTCGCAGTTATCTCAAATGGTTCAGCTGTACTTGGACTAGGAAATATTGGGGCCCTAGCCGGTAAACCAGTCATGGAAGGAAAGGGAGTGTTATTTAAAAAGTTTGCTGACATTGATGTCTTTGATATTGAAATCAACCAAAGTAGCGTCGAGGAGATGACTTCTACAATCAAAGCTTTAGAACCTACATTTGGTGGAATAAATTTAGAAGATATTAAATCTCCTGAATGTTTTGAGCTTGAAAAAATTTTAAAAAAAGAAATGAATATACCTGTCTTTCATGATGATCAACATGGAACAGCTATTATTTGCAGTGCCGCTTTTATCAATGCAATTGAAATCTCTGGCAAGAAAATCAGTGATGTTAAAGTTGTTTACAGTGGTGCAGGCGCAGCATCTATTGCTTGTGCAAAATTATTTTTAAAAATGGGTGTAAAAAAAGAAAATCTTTATATGTGTGACTCAAAAGGAGTTATCTATGAAGGCCGAGCCGAAAGGATGAATAAATATAAAGAACAATTTGCCATTAAAACTAAAGCTCGGTCTTTAGCTGATGCTATTGATGGTGCTGATGCTTTTATAGGGTTATCTATGAAGGGTGTTTTAACTAAAGAGATGGTAAAAACAATGAATAAAAACCCTATTATTTTTGCGATGGCTAACCCTGATCCAGAAATTCTCCCTGAAGATGTTAAGGCAGTCCGTGATGATGCTATTATGGCAACTGGGAGAAGTGATTATCCTAATCAAGTAAATAATGTACTAGGCTTTCCATTTATTTTCCGAGGAGCTCTCGATGTTAGAGCAACTACAATTAATGAAGAAATGAAGTTAGCTGCAGTTTATGCTATTGCTGAACTTGCCAGAGATCCAGTTACTGAAGATGTTAGAATGGCTTATGGGAATCAGCACTTTGCTTTTGGTCCAGAATATTTAATTCCAAAACCTTTTGATAGAAGAGTATTAACTAAAGTTGCTCCAGCAGTTGCAAAAGCAGCAATGGATTCTAATGTTGCACAAAACCCTATTGAAGATTTAACTCAATACGCGTTACTATTAGATGAGCGTCTAGGAAATGCATCTGGCTTCTTAAATGATATTAGATCAAGGCTACCTAAAAAAACTAAAAGTAAAATTTTGTTTACTGAAGGAGCAAATCAAAAAATACTAGAAGCTGTATCGATTTTAAAAGACGAAGGAATTATTGAGCCTATTGTATTTGGACGAAAATCAGAAATTGAATTAATAATCAAAGAAAATAATATTCCTAATCTAAATGACCTAGAGATTATTTATCCAAGTGAACATCCTAAATTTTCTGAATATGTAGATACGTTTTATCAAATGAGACAAAGAAAAGGAGTCTCTATAGGATATGCAAAAGCGACGATGAGAAGATCATCATACTTTGGTTCTATGATGGTAAAAAAAGGTGACGCTGATGGAATGATCACTGGTATGGGTCTTAGTTACGCCAAAGCTTTTAAACCAGTTATAAGAGTCATTGGCTCTGAGAACAAAAAAGCCTCAGGTGTTATGATAATGAACTTTAAGCATAAAGTAGTTTTCCTGGCAGATTGTACTCTACAGATTAATCCATCAAGTGAAGACTTAGTTCAAATTGCACTCAATACTTATGAGCTTTATAAAAGTCTTCTTAATAGAAATCCTCGGATTGCCTTCTTAAGTTACTCAAACTTTGGATCTAATAAATCAGAGGAATCTATAAAAATTAATAAAGCTGTAGAGACTCTACAAAATGAATATCCTGAAATGATTGTTGATGGAGAAATGCAAGCCGACATTGCTGTCAATCACCAACTCTCATCTAATTTATTTAACTTTTCAAAACTAGATAAATCTGCTGACATCCTAATTTTTCCAAATTTAAGTGCCGCTAATATTTCTTATAAACTACTGGCTCAATTAGGTGGAGCCACTCCTATAGGTCCAGTGATCACACCTATTCAATATCCGATTAATATTCTACAAAGAACAGCAAGTATAGAGGAGATCATCAGTATCACTCACTTAACAGCAATAACGAGTTCAAAGAAAATGGAGCATTTATATGAAGAAAATTATTAATGATACTCAAGCACCCAAAGCAGTTGGAACTTACTCCCAAGGTGTAGAGATCAATGGAACCTTTTACTTCTCTGGGCAAATTGGTATCAACCCTGAAACATCTCAAATGGTCTCAACTGGATTTAAACATGAATTAGAACAAATCCTTAAGAACATTGATCATTTATTAAAAGGTTGTGATTTAACTAGAGAAAATATTTTTAAGACTACTATTTTTTTAACTGATTTAAAAAACTTCTCATTAGTTAATGAAGCTTATACAAAGTTTTTTTCACTACCTTATCCTGCAAGATCTTGTGTGGAAGTCAGTCGACTACCCAAGGATGCCTTAGTTGAAATCGAGGTCCTTGCTCATAAATAATGAAAAAGTATTTATTCGAAACAGAAGACACTATTTATAAAAAAAAGAAGTATAAAAGAATTAAAAGAATTATTATTTTAACACTGATCTTCATATCATTTCCATTATTACACTTCTCGTATACAGAAAAACTTATTCAGCAATCCCAACAAGAGTTTTTTAATCAAGATCCAGATTGTATTGTTGTTTTCACTGGTGATAAAGGAAGAATTGCAAAAGCTCTCGAGCTATCTAAGAAATATCTCTCAAGTAAAGTTTTAATCTCGGGAGTATATTATAGAAATAATCTGCAACGAATTCTTAGGCATAATACTTCTAAGACAGATAAGTTTAAAGATCACTTCTCTAGAATTATTGACTTAGACCTTGAAGCACTCAATACATCACAAAATGTTGATGAAACACTTAAGTATTTACGTAAAGATCAAAACATGAAAAACATCTTGATCATCTCAAGTGATTACCATCTTCCAAGGATTCAAATAATTATCAATGGAGCCAGTACAAAAAGTTTTAATTTTTATTACCAAGCGATTGAATCTAAATTTAGTTTTAATTATTTTTTAAATATTTTCAAAGAGCATCTAAAGATTATTAATTATTATATTCCAATTAAGAGTGTGAAAGCGTAACTTCATAACCTTGGTGTCTTCGAATATTTAACACATGTTCTCCAATATATAAGTATTGACCTTTAATGCCATGGAGGACACCTTCGATGCACGCTTGTTTATCAAAATTTAAGCTCTTAATTTTCTCTGGATAATTCTCAATCGGAAATTTTATTTCACTCGCTTTATCTTCTAGAAAAACGGCTTGGTATTGCTTGAAGTTTTCACTATAATTTTTATCAATTTCTTTTGCAATTTTTTCAAGATCTTGACCATCAGGTTGCCCAGACAACATCTTTCGCCAGTTTGTCTTATCAGCAAATTCATTTTTTAAATCAGTCTCCACCAGTCCTGCTGCCAACCTATTTGGAACCTCATAAATACTCCTGGCTAAAACTGCTCCCTGATCTATCCAGCGTGTAGGAACTTGAGTTTTACGAGTAATGCCTACTTTCACGCCTGAGGTTACTGATAAATACACTATATGAGGTCTCATACAATGATTTTCGCCCCACTTTGGCTCTCTACATGACCCAAGGTGATAGTGGCACTTCTCAGGCTGAACAATACATGTATCGCAAGAGGCTTTTGAAATAAACGCCTCGTAGGAATATCCGCTGTTATAGGTTTTAGTTATACTTTTACCAGTTTCAATACAAAAAATATTACCAGAGTGTTCGAGCTTGATTTCTTTTCCAATGAGTGGATTCAACTCAATATTGAGCTCTCCTAAAGGGAGTGAATAGATAACCTTAGATCTTTTAATTTCAGATCTCATTTTTAAAACTGTGCCTTTCATAATGACAATAATGTACTGAAATATTCTCAAAAAAGATATAAGTTAAGGTTGTGAAAAAAATTGTAATTTTCTTAATTAAATCTTATCAGTGGCTCATTTCTCCATTGTTAGGAGCAAATTGTAGATTTGATCCAACTTGTTCTCAATACACAATAGAGGCCTTTGAAAAATATGGATTATTCAAAGCAACTTACTTAAGTATTTCAAGAATTATAAGGTGTAATCCTTTCTCTAAGGGCGGTTCAGACCCTCTAGAATAAACTATGAAATTTTTCCACGGAAATAGTTTCCAACCTCTAAATTAAATCAATGTTGCTCTAAGCTTAGCCGAAAAGTCTAATAAGGCTAAACTTATGAAACTTATAATTCTTAGTATTCTAATCTTCCACTCTTGTTTGAAGCCAAACTTGATTGGATCTAGTGATGTAAATTCACTAAGTCCCAATGAACTTCCTGGGACAGATACTTGTAACGATGCTCCGCATTCGGTGGGAAATATTTCTTATGGTGGTCATTGTGGTAATGGAGAGCTTATTCCATTAACACTTGTTTTTTTGAATTCAAAAAACAAGAGACTTTCTCAGGATATAAATGATGATGCAAATAAAACTCTAGAAATTATGAATGAAAAATTCTCTCATAATTCTCATGATTACTTGAAGTTTAAACTCAAAGAGGTTTATGAAGTTGAAGATAATGCTTTTCATAATTCAAGTTGTGATGGAGCAACAATGGATGCTCTTTCAGATAGATATGGAAGTACTGATTCTATGGTCATGATTTTTGCCAATGATCTAGTAGGATCTTGTGCGGGTGTATCTTGGCTATGGGTTTTTCCAAAGGATAAGAACTCTATTACTCTTGCAGAGTATGATTACCCATTTGTATTAAATGACTTTACTCCAGTTGTGCATGAATTTGCTCATAGTTTTGGATTACCACATACTTCAAATTATTATGCGACTGATGTTAATGAATACGGAGCTCATTCCATTAATCACTGGATTGCATCTGGAAGAAGTGAGAGAAGATGCCAAAATGATTCAATTTTTTTTATAGATAAAAATGAAGCAAGTACTTCCTCAAGGGCATCTAATCTTAATTGGAACCCCTATCATAATACGATGTATCCATTCTTTGGAGATAAAGTCGACGCAGGCTTTTTTACTGAAGGATATGATTATGGAAGTAGTTGGGTCTTTGATTGTTGGTATGACTTTGCTAAGAAGGATTTTTAAATGAAGCTTATTCTTATTTCTATTTTTTTATCAACCTATTGTTTTTCAATAGACACTTTATCTGTCTTGAATCAACTAATGAATATTCATGGTTCTGATTGGAATGCTTTAATCAATTCAGATAACGATAAAACTGAAATTAAAACAATCCTTTCTGATATCATCAATAAAAAAATTGATCCTACTGAATTTAATTTTAAATCAGAATTAGTACCAGATATCATCTCTAATGCTGTTGGAGAATTTGGTCACTTTGTAGATATTACAGAAAATGGGAAAATGGCTGATCAAGACTCTGGTCTTTTTAAAAAAATTGAAGAACAAGTCCAAAGAGATCCTACAGGCTCGCTCGCTCTTTCATATTATTATGGTCTTCAAAATGCAGCAACACCTGATTCTTTAACAACATTAGCTAACTCCCTAGATCATACTTTTGATGATCCTGCGACTTCTTATACTATTGCTCGAAACATAGGAACTTTATTAGAAGGAGCTGGTAATCTTCCAGTTGATCCTAGATTAGATAACTCTCATATTAAAGCATATAAACCTCGAATTTCTTCAGCCTATTATAGCAAGAAAGGTCAATGGAGAGAGGCTGTACTCTATAGTGCTAAAAAGCTTAAGGAAAGTTATCAAAACATCAAAGATATTTCTAAGGACGAAGCTTTTCTTAAGGCCTATAAAAATATAGGACAAAAAGTTTTTGACCTTAGAAAGTATGCAAGAAACAGTAATGATCAAAGCAAAGCGATAGCAGTAGCAAGCGTTCAAGACCAGACCCCTCCCTCTCAAAGAAAAGGAGAAGTAAACAGAGACATTGCTTCTAACCTCAAAGAAAACAAACGAGAGATTGACAGTGTTGAAGAAGAAAAAAACTCTTCACCTATCGTATATTATTTCTTTACTGGAATTTTTCTTCTATTATGTATTATTCTTTTTAAACAAGTTCGATCTTAGTAATCACTTAATTTCAGCGATTGTTTTATTAAACTTAGTAATAAATTCTTGATAAGCTATACCTGTCGCTGGTCCAGAAAACCCAGTATGGATCGAGTGAATTTTTTTCTCTTTAGTTAAAAAAATCATTGTCGGGTATGACATATGATTTTCTAAAAAGGGCAAGACATCTAAGACTTTGACTTCATCTTTATCAATACTACCAATAACAAATTTATAATCTAATCCTAAACTCTTTTTCAGCCTTTCTACTTGGTAAGCAGCCTTTTTTAAACTACTGGCCCTTTCAAAAGAAATGGCTATTACATCAATAGCATCTCCTGTTTTCATCCACTGCTTTAAAAACTTAGACTCATCCAAACAATTTGGACACCAAGATCCAAAAATTTGCAAGATAACGGGTTTACCTTCATAAGTTTTTTCATCAAAATTAAACTCTGACCCATCTAGATTCTTGGCGTTAAATTTTATATTTTGAGACTTTGCTTTAGTTAAGGAGTTAGGATCTTCCAATGAGAAGTTTTCATCTCTTAAGCCTTCAACTTTTCTTTTCCATTCATTACCACTATAAATATATCCTTCAAATTTATTTCCTTTTACCAAAACATCAAAAACAAAGTTCATCTGTCCATCAAAACCAAACAACTGAAACTTACTCGTCTTACCTACCCCTTCTAAGAACCTATAGTCACCAGTCTTAGTAAGAATACTACCTTTAATAACTTTTTCGGAATTAGCTTCAAAGATCGCCAGAGCAGTTTTTTCTAATTTATTTTCTTTATCAAAAAAACTCACTTTCCACTTTCCAGCAAGTGAGGTTTCATTGCCTTTTTCAATTGATCTAAATTTCTCTTGGGTTCGTTTACCGGAAATTTTCATCTCACTAGTTATTTTGTCTTTTTTCTTTTTATAATAAAATCCATCGATTGAACTTCCATTATATTTAAATTCTAAATAGTTCTCATCAAAACTAAGAGGTACGATATATATTCCATGTCCGACACTCTTTAAGTCTAAATCAAAGCTCTCATCTGAATTAATAAGTTTTACTTTCTCACCCTTGATATCCATCAAAAATGGTAAGCATTGGCCTTGGACATCCATAATCACTTTCCAAGAACCATCAATTTTTTCGATTTTTTTATTACAAGCTAACATTATAAATATTATTAAGAGTAAGTATTTCATTTTTTAATTTTATCGGAACAATCATCTTTTTTTGTGCATACCTCGCAACTTCCCTTACCAAAAAGAAGGTTTAATCCTCCACAGCTTCCTGTAATGCATTTATTATTCAACAAATAGCCTAGGCTCATTATAAAAAAGATAAAGCAAAAAAAGGCAAAGCTGATAAGTATTGTTTGAAACATATTCAAGAATATACAAAAAAAAAGGGACTCTTACGAGTCCCTCTTTCTATATTTAAGTTCAAATGAGCTTAAAATTAAATTACATATTGATTCCCATGTGACCTAAAGTCTCATAAGTGATCCCACCAACAGCAAGACCATTTCTTTCTTGGTACTTTCTAACAGCTCTATAAGTATTAGGACCTAAATTACCATCAGAAGAAACACCAACTTTAGATTGAACAGACTTGATAACATTTACGTCAGAGTTCGTTTTACAAAGAATTCTTCCCCAAGTTGTTTGACCAGCATCAACCATAACTTTTTTAGTGATAGTCTTATAAGTTGCTGGAATAGCAGTCTTAACTTCTCTAGCTGGAGTAGCTAATTCTTTAATCTTAATAGTTTTTGTAACAGCTGGAACTGGAACTGAAGTCGTTCTAGCAGGCTGATCAATTACTCTTCTTGTTACTTTCTTAGTAACAGCTGGAATTGGAACCGATCGAGTTGTTGCAGGACTTACTACAATTTTCTCACTAACTGTCTTGTACTTAGCAGGAATAGTAACTAAACAAAGAATGTCATTTTGAACAGCACCAGTTTTAGAACCAGCTCCGAATCCACCTTGACCAGCAGCTCTTGCTCCTGAATCTCCGTTAGTACCTTTTTTCCAAACTTGAGATGCTGGAGAAATTTCGATTTTCTTTGTAACAGTTTTATACTTTGCAGGAACTGCAACTAGCTTCTCACCAGCAGGCTTAACAACAACAGTTTCAGTAACTGTCTTATAAGTAGCAGGGATAACTTTTAACTTAGTACCAGCTTCTTTGCTTACAATCGTCTTAGTGATTGTCTTGTAAGTAGCCGGAATAGTTTTAATTTTAAAACTCTCAGCAGTAGCTAAAATTTTGTCTGAAGAAGTTTTATACTTTGGTGGTCTAACAATTTGAGCATAACACTCACCTGGTCTTGCATTTCCAAGAATAGGGTTTGAAGAACCATTAGATCCCACATTTGATGCTGCACTATAACCAGCACTTGAATTATTAGTAACTGTCGGTGCTGAGTAAGATCCAGTATCAGTATTTACTGAAGTTGAAGTATTTACAGAAGGTGCTGGAGCTGTCGCTACAGTTTCTGTCTCGTTACTTCCACAAGCCACAAGCATTACTAATCCTACGAGAATAGTAAAAGTTTTCTTTATCATTGATTTCTCCTTTTTTAGTTTATTTAAACTTAACCAATATTTTACAATAACCTAAATGTAATCAAGATCGATCGGATTAGCTAGTAGGTAATGCCTTCGTGACAAACTTTATTTTCAGGTGAAAACAACTTATATTTAAATCGATAAAGCCAGACTAGAAGCCTATTACTATAAATCAGATCTTTTTATTACAATGCTCTTAATTTTGTCTATTTCAATAATTTTGCCCGAAGCGAGGAAGGCCGTAGCTAAAGCATCTGCATATAGACAGTTAGGAGCGACCACAGAGACCGAGACATAGTCATTATCCTTAGATTTTCCAGTCTTCAGGTCAATGAGATGGGAATAACTTTCATTATTTGAGTTCTCTTTGAAGTTCCGATAATCTCCACTTGTTGCTACACATTCATCCCTCAAGGCCAAGACTTCCTTTGCCTGTCTATTATCTTTGAGAGGCTTTTCAATACCTATCTTCCACGCGAGCTTTTTGCTCTCATCTTTAAATCCTCGTGCAAAAACTTCCCCCCCTAGTTCTATTAGAAAGTTTTCAGAATGAAGGTCTAAATAATTTACCACCTTATCGATAGCATATCCTTTAGCTATTGCTGATAAGTCTAGTTCCAGGAATGGATGCCGCTTTTGAATCTTTAATTGTCCTATGATTAATTTACTTAACCCAACAAAAGTAAGCGTTTTTTCTAGATCTTTAGTACTTGGTGGATCTGAGATTTCCTTTGGTCCAAATCCCCACAGATTAACTAATGGCATTACACTTGGATCAAAGGCCCCGTTTGTCAGTTCAAAAATTTTCTTGGATTCAGTTAATACAAATAAAAAATCATCTGAGATCTTAAAAGGTTCAGTTGATCGATGATTATTGAAACGAGTTATTTCTGAATCCGCTAAATAGGTAGACATCTGTTTATTGATATTTAAAAAAATCTCATCAATACCATTTTTTAAATTAGCACTTTTATCTTTTCTTTGGACCTTTATGAGATAACTAGTTCCCATAGTCTTTCCCTTGAGTGTTTCTATTGAACTCTCAGAACAAGAAATAAGAAGTATAAAAAATAACTTAATCATTAGAACTTATATATTTTTAATCTCTTGGTACGACAAGTTAATTTTGAAGCTTTAATAATAGACCGACTTGTGCATTGCTTGTTAGCACATACATTAAAATTATAATCAATCGATCTAGGAAGAAGAGTTTTTGATTTTTTATGGGCACGCATTCCTTTATCAATCCAAGAATAATTAATAGTAAAATGAGTATGTGGTCCACTGGCATGGCCGGACTTTCCCTGGCTCCCAATTCTTTGCCCTACTTTGACTCGTTGACCGTTTCTAACAAAAACTTTATTAAGGTGAGAATAAAATGCAATATACCCGGACTTGGACAAAATTTTTACAAAGTTGCCATATCCGGACCCGCAGCTACTTTTTCTATTTTTACAATTTGTGACAGCAATGACGGTTCCATCAAAAACACTAAGAAGATCACTAACTCCTTTTAGTTGCAAGTCTACAGCATATTTTGAAGTTTTAGAGTTATGAGATCGACCTGGTCCTGCCTTAGCTCCTTTTGTGCAAATAAACGGAGTCCCCCTGTCAAATATAGGATAAAGAGTTAATCCATTTGCATCTAAAGATGAGCAACTAACTAAAAATACTAATCCAAGAATCTTTATCATTATCCTAGTCTAAATCTTTTTCTTGCAATTAAAAATAAATTCTTTGTACAATTTAAGTATAAAAATTAGGCAAGCTTAACAATGGAGGTTATATGGCCGTTTCAAAATTTGATCATGCATTAAAAAATGCTCAAGGTGCAGCAAAGAGAAGAAGACTAAAAGTAAATGACAAAAAATTTGCAGGAGTCTGCAAAAGCTTAGGTCCAAGTCTGTATAAAGCAGATGCAAGATGGGTTGCTGCAACTGATAAAAAAGAAATTGCAACAATTAAGAAAAACTTTGTTGGTGGAAAATTAAAAGTAAAAGGTGACAAAGCTGATGCTGCTATTGAGTATGCGATAAAAAAGATTGGAAAATCTAATAGACATAAGCATAGAGCTTTATTTTATTACTTAATTGCTGAAAAATTAGGAAAATTATCTAAATTCTAATTTTCAATATTTAAAAAGAGACTGGAGTAAAGCTCTAGTCTCTCCTAGATCTATAGTACAGTTAAGAATCCACTAATCTCTAACCACCGAAGTCATCGAGGGCAATACTTTCTCTCTCTACACCTAAATCAATAAGCATATCAATCACACACTTATTCATTATCGGAGGTCCACAAAGATAGTACTCACAATCCTCAGGTGCTGGATGATCTTTTAAATACTCTTCAAAAAGAACATTATGAATAAACCCTTCATATCCTTTCCAGTCATCTTCTGGTTGCTTATCTGAAAGCGCAACGTGCCATGAGAAGTTTTCATTTTCTTTATCGATAGTATCGAAGTCATTAACATAGAACATCTCTTTAACAGAACGAGCTCCATACCAAAAACTTACCTTTCTATCAGTTTTGATTCTTCTAAATTGATCAAAAATATGTGATCTCATTGGGGCCATTCCCGCTCCACCACCAACAAATATCATTTCATTTTTTGTTTCTTTAGCGAAGAACTCTCCATATGGACCAGAGATAGTAACATCATCTCCTGGCTTTAAATCAAAGATGTACGAGCTCATTTGTCCTGGAGGAATCCCAGCAGGTCCTCTTGGAGGAGGAGAGGCAATCCTAACATTTAACATTATAATTCCAGCTTCTTCAGGGTAATTGGCCATAGAATAGGCCCTAATAACATCTTCTTTAACAACTGATTTATATTGCCACATTTTAAAGTGATCCCATGATCCTCTATATTCTTCATCGATATCAAAGTTTTTATAATCTGCTACATGTGGAGGACATTCGATTTGAATATACCCACCTGCTCTAAATGGAACTGACTCTCCAGCCGGTAGCTCCAAGACTAATTCTTTAATAAAAGTTGCAACATTATTATTAGATCTGACTTTACACTGCCATTTTTTTACACCAAAAAATTCTGGCTCCACTTCAATACTCATGTTTTGCTTACAAGTAACCTGACAAGAAAGTCTCCAACCTTCTTTAGCTTCTTTGTTATTAATGTGAGCTTTCTCTGTAGGCAGAATATCTCCTCCCCCTTCAAAGATTTTAACTTTGCACTGAGCACAAGTTCCACCACCACCACAAGCTGAACCTAAAAAGATTTTCTGATCAGCTAAAGCGTTTAACAGTTTTGCTCCAGCTGGAATAGTTAATGTTTTATCATCATCATGATTAATCTTTATGTTGATATCTCCAGTATTAACTAGACCTTTTCTTGCTACTAAAATAATAGCAACAAGGGCTAAGATAATAGCCGTAAACATAAAAACACCTAAAACAATCGTTATATCCATATTCTTCTCCGAAAAGATTAACTCTTAAAGAGCTATTTATAATTGTATTCCACCAAAACACATAAATACGATTGCCATTAAACCAACCGTAATAAATGTTATTCCTAAACCTCTAAGTCCTTCTGGGACGTCACTATAGCTAAGTTTTTCTCTTATTCCAGCAAGTGCCATGATCGCTAATGCCCAACCTACTCCAGAACCAAGACCGTATGTTACCGATTCAGCAAAATTATAATTTCTCTCAACCATAAAAAGTGATCCACCTAAAATGGCACAGTTTACAGTGATAAGAGGAAGGAAGATTCCAAGTGTATTATAAAGAGCTGGTACGTATTTATCTAAAAACATCTCTAGTATTTGCACAATCGCTGCAATAACTCCGATATAACAAATAAGACCTAGGAAAGATAAATCCAGGTCAGGATAACCTGCCCAAGCTAGAGCTCCTGGTTTTAAAAAATATGTATAGATTAAATTATTTGCTGGTATCGTAATTGTTTGAACTGCAATGAGAGCAATCCCTAAACCAATAGAGGTACTAACCTTTTTCGATACGGCTAAAAACGTACACATTCCTAAAAAGAAAGTTAAAGCAAGGTTTTCAATAAAAACGGCTTTTACAAAAATATTTATATAATTTTCCATACTAATTACTCTCTTCCATTTGATCTGGGTAATACACTCTAATTCCCCAGATGATAAAACCGATAATAAAAAATGCACTAGGCGATAAAACCATTAAACCATTTGATGGATACCACCCTCCATCTCTAACAAGTGGTAGAATTGTAAAACCCATAAGCTTTCCAGAACCTAATAGTTCTCTAAAAACACCGACTACAATTAAAATAAATGAATACCCTAATCCATTTCCGATACCATCTAAAAAAGAAGAGATAGGACCGTTTTTCATGGCAAAGCCTTCTGTTCTTCCCATAACAATACAGTTTGTAATAATTAATCCAACATAGACCGCCATTGATTTAGAAACATCATAGGCAAAGGCCTTTAAAAACTCATTAACAAGAATAACCATAGAGGCAATAATTGTCATTTGAATAATAATTCTAATAGAGCTCGGAACATGGTTTCGAATAATTGAAACAAACAAAGATGAGAAAGCACAAACAAAGGTGAGTGCAAGGCACATTATTAAAACTTGATTTAGTTGAACCGTTACTGCAAGTGCTGAACAAACACCAAGAATTTGTAATGCAATCGGATTATTTTTTAAAATGGGATCAAAGAGTAATTCTTTTACTTTCATTATAAAACTCCTTGTTTTACTTTATCTAAAAATTTTCCATAACCATGAGCACTTAACCAATACATCATGGAATTTTCGACTCCATCACCTGTAATGGTTGCACCACTTAAGGCATCAATTTCGTGAACTGACCCGGTATTGTTTTTAGTTACATCAATTTTAGGGTTTCCATTCTCATCAAAAACTTTTTTACCAATCCATTGAGCTTTCCATTTAGGGTTATCAACTTCACCACCTAATCCAGGAGTCTCACCATGTTTATAATAGGAAAATCCTGTTACCGTTTTTGCATCACTCTCAAGAGCAATAAAGCCAAGCATTGTAGACCAAAGACCTTTAGAGGCTATTGGCAGAATGATATTTTGAATTTTGCCCGATGAATCTTTTTTCAAATAAATCTCAACATATTTTTTTCTAGTACTTAAACTTCCAACATCTAGCTCTCTTGGGATTTCTACTTCGATTTTTGAATCATCCTTACTAAGCTCACTTACGACAGAACCTGTATCCATATCAATCTGAACAGTCGTTATAATATTATTAAAAACATCTATTATATTATCTGTTTCACTAAAGACTTCTCCAGAAGCTCTTAAAACATTTTTCTTTTTATCTATTTCAACATTCATCTCTTGCATCGGCCTTAAAGTTACAGCTGTTGTCGACACAATGGCAGAACAAAACAAGCAAAGAATAAATGCTACTAAAATCGTTTTCATCTTACGCTCTCCTTTGTCTACGTTTAACGTTACTATTTAATACAAACCAATCAATAAGTGGTGCAAACGCATTCATAAATAAAATGGCAAGCATCCACCCTTCTGGATAAGCAGGGTTTATTGCTCTAACTAAGAGCCCAAGAGCTCCAATTAAAAACCCATACACCCATTTACCTGTTGTGGTTTGGGCAGCACTTACTGGGTCAGTGGCCATAAAGACTGTTGCAAAAGCAAATGATCCTAAAACAAAATGCCAAGACCAAGGAACATTCATCATCATATTAGTTTCACTGCCAATAGAGTTTAAAAGCATCGTTGTTGCTATCATTCCGATAGTACACGAGAGCATGATTCTCCATGACCCAATCCCTGTAGCGATTAAAACTGCAGCACCAAATAAACAAGCAAGAGTCGATGTTTCGCCCATTGATCCTGGAATAAAGCCCCAAAAAGCATCAGACCAAGAAGTACTAAGAGATGCGACTCCTCCACTAACGAGTTCACTTAGAGCAGTTGCTCCTGTGTATCCATCAACGGCAGTCCAAACAGCATCTCCAGAAATTTGAGCTGGATAAGCAAAGAATAAAAAGACCCTTGCTGTTAGAGCTGGGTTAAAAATATTTTTTCCTGTTCCACCAAAAACTTCTTTTCCAATTACAACTCCAAAACTAATTCCGACAGCAATCTGCCAAAGAGGAATTGATGGAGGTAAAATAAGTGGGAATAATAATCCTGAAACAACAAAACCTTCATTGATCTCATGACCTCGAACTGCTGCAAAAAGAGCTTCCCATAAACCACCGACTGTCATAGTGACAATATAAGCTGGTAGGAAAAAAAGCATTCCATAGATTAAGTTTCCTAGAAATGAACTTGGATGCATTTCAATACTTGTTCCAAACCATCCAAGGACGGTTCCAATAAGGCTTGAGCTTGTTAGAAAACTCATAATGCCAGCTCTCCAACCAGTTGCTTCTAGCCCTCCATTATGAAGAACAAGGTTTGCTTGATAACCAGAATTATACATGGCCATAAAGACACATGGTAAGAGGGCCCAAGCAACCATAATCATTGTTCTTTTAAAATCAAGAGAATCAGCGATATGGACATTCTTTTTGGTTTTATCAGAAGGTGTTAAAATAAAAGTATCTGCCGCTTCATAAAACGCATAAAACTTTTCTAACTTTCCACCTTTTTCAAATTTAGGTTTTAGTTTATCAAAAAAATTCTCAAAAACTCTCATTACCCTTCCTTCTCAATTACAGCTAAATTTTTTCTTAATAGAGATCCAAACTCATTTTTTCCAGTATCCACAAAACTAAGTAGTGCAACATCCTCTTCGTCTAACTCTAGGATTCCAAGTTCCTGGGCCCTATTTGTATCTCCGCCAAGCAATGCTCTTAATAAAAACGTTGGCTCAATATCAAGTGGCATTACTTTTTGAAAATTCCCAATTGATAATAAGGCCCTATGTGAGCCATTAGCATTTGTCGTAAAATCATATTTTTTCTTTGGTAAAAACCCAGATAGGAACGCTCGTGAAAGAGAAAACTTTTTTGCTCCTGGCATATGCCAACCTAGAAACTCTCTTTTAGCACTATCTTCGATTACTGAGACTTGATTATGAAATCTTCCTAGATAATCAAATGGTCCCATAGCCGTTCTTCCATTTAAAACAGATCCAGATATAAATCTAAGATCAGCGTAATCGTAAACTTCTTTTTCAAAGACATCTCTTAAGTTCATTCCACGAGTTGCTTTAAAGATCCTAGGATTTCTAACTCTTGGACCCCCAAGAGAAATATATCGATCAGTATGAAGCTTTCCACTTTTTATTAATCCACCAATAGCAATGACATCTTGATAACCTATATGCCAAACATGCTTTTTAGCTGAGACTGGATCAATATGATGAATATGAGTCCCCACGTTTCCGGCCGGATGTACTCCCGCAAAAACATGTTCTTTAACTAGTTCATTATTACTTTTTGCCTTAAATCCTTTTCCTACACATAAATGTATTTGAACTCCAAGTCTAGCAAGGCCATTAATTCCCGCGTTGAATAACTCTTCATTATTCTCAATTGCTAAAATGGTATTAACATCTCCGGCAAGTGGATTAGTATCAGTAGCTGTTATAAAAATAGAACTAGGCAAATGTGCCGGATCAGCAACCTTTGAAAAAGGTCTTACTCTTAAAGCACTCCATTCGCCTGATTCTACTAAAAGGTTTTTCATCTCCTCAAGAGAGTAAGAACTAGCATCACTATTTTTATAACTAGAAAAAGTAATATGTTCATCTCCAGAGTTTTCAATGACTACTGATTGAAAAATTCTTTTTGCGCCTCTGTTTACTTCTAAAACTTTTCCGTTGGCCGGTGATGTATAAATCACGCCATTTGTTTTTTTACAAGTAAAAAGAATATCACCTTTTTTAACAGTATCTCCGACTTTCACTCTCATTGTTGGTTTCATTCCAACAAAATCAAAACCTACTACTGCTAGTCTTGTTGGTTTTGTTGGAAGAACATCTTGGGTGCTTGAAGGTGCTCCATTGATTGGAAGATCCAATCCTCTTTTAATAGTGATCATAGTGGCCTCTAATTAAACATTTTTGAATATGTTAAAGATTATAATAATGAGAGCGATTCTTAAATGATTTTGAGTATCTATCTAGAGATTATTAAGTTGATTACATTTATTTTATTTACCTTGGATTATCCAAGAAATTAGAGCATTTTTTTGTAAGCATAATCACAGTTTTCATTAACTTTAAACTTATCATCTCGTATGAATCCATTTCTTTCTAAAACCTTTATAGATCGAGTGTTTTTGCTTTCAACTTGAGCAAAAAGTGTCTTATAACCAGCATTACTTGCTAATTGTGCTACTTTGCTAAGAGCATTTGTTGCAAGGCCTGCATGGTTTGAGTTAACCCAATATCCACTTTCAGCTAGATCTTTATTAGAGCGAATATCAATACTCCCAACAATCTCTCCAGCTTGGGTTGTCAGTAAGTAAACAAAATGAGTTCCATATTTCCAGCCATCTTGGGCCCACAAGAAAAACTCTTTAGCATTTTCTAGGCCATAACCTTCAGGAAACCTTTTAGTAAATAACCATTTATATATTTGATCTTGAGAACAAGACTCACAAATTTCTCTAAATCTATCAGGGCTTTCATGAATTAAAGATATTGGTTTAAGCAAATACTCTTTGGATGTTCCGAACTGAGTTATTCTAGTTTCAACTTCTAAATTATCTTTGCTAATTTGGCTCATCTAGTTTTCCTCGTTAAAAAGACTCTTCCAACTTTTTTGCCTTCTTTAAAGTATAATCCTTGGAAATTATTTTTTTTAAAAGTATTGAGAGAATTAAATAAGAAATAAGAATCTCGATTGATTTCGATTAAGACTAATCTTGATTGATCATCAACTCTTATACTTCTATTTCCACCATTTCCAGAACTCGATGAAGAGTCTTCAATATTTATTTCATAATCACCGGAAACCTTATCTTTACCTTTTTGATAAAAATTTAAATCCATAAAGACTTTTCTATGTTTATTTTTTAATTTTCCTCTTGTGTGTTTCAAATATCCCTCATAGAAACCATTTACTCGCCTTATCATCTTCATACTTGTCATGAGGTTGCTCATTCGAGAAATTTGGAGGAGTTGCGTATTACTTAATTTGAAAATATTCTTTTTAGCATTAACTTCTTTTGATTCATTCTGATTGCTTTGAATTAATGGAAGAGTTGTTACAGTTTCTTTTTGCATCCGTGAGTTTTTTGGAGAAAAGTCATTGTCTTTTTCGGTTTCGCTAATCTGAGCAATCGCCTTTTTATAGCTATCGGGCTCATTTATAACTTTATCTAAAACTTCAGCGTTGTGACTACTCAGGTTTATTCCTATCGCAGCAAGATAGGCTAAAATTGCTTTAGGTATAAATTCTTTATTTTCATTATATTTTCGATCATGATCTTTTAGAACTTCCAGGGATCGACAATTGATCGAACACTGATTTTCTTGACTAGTGTTTTTAATTCCATCATTAGATGAAGTTGAAGAATCAGAAACTTGAAAGAAGGAAACAAGGCCTCCTCCAAGTAATAATCCAAAGACTAATGGGAGAGCAAATTTCATATCACTGCTTTTACAATCACATAAGGTTGAATAATTATATATTCAAACATTCCATCTCTATCTTCTTTACTTTGTTCAGGTTCAATTTTTATGATTTTTTTACTTGTTAACCAATTAGCTATCGTTTGAACTTGGTCTTGCGCGATAGCAACTGCCACATCAACTATGTCTAAGTCATCTATTAATAAAACTGCCCCTCTTTCTATATTTTTATCAAGAAGGATCCAAGTACAGGTATCAAGTTCTGTTTTTAGTTTTTCTCTTAAACTCACTCTATAGACTCTCTTATGGCTTTTGTGGCTTCATCTAAAGTTGTACTTTGTATTTGATAAGGACTTAGGTATTCACAAAATTGTTTAATCGTTCGACTTTTCCATCGACCAACACGTGGATCAGTAATAAGAATCACTCCCTTATCATTTGGAGTTCTAATTAATCTTCCTAGCTTTTGAGTAAGCTTTCGTGCTCTCGTGGCCATAAAATACTCACTAAAAGAATTTCCCAAGTTTTGATCAAAGAATTGTTTTCTGCTCTCCACTACTAAGCTTCTATGTTGATCAGGGATTTTATCTATATAAACAAAAGAGAGACTCTCTCCTGGAATATCTATTCCTTCTCCAAAACTCTCTAGACCAACTAAAACAGCGTGCTTAGACTTTTTAAAATCTTCAATAATTTTTTTATTTTTACCTTGAAAGAAAACTTCCAACTCATTTCCAAGCTTCATTAATAGAATCTCTCTAGCAAGTTCAAATCTTTTATAAGAAGAAAAAAGGAGCAAGCTTCTACCTTTGAGTTTTTTTAGAATAGGAATCACTTTTTCTAAAATAGATTCTACATATTCATTTTGATAAATTGGAGGATGATCAGAAGTGAGAAAAACTTTAGCATTGTTTTTATAATCAAAAACAGGATCTAAAAAGAGTCCACTTTTAAATCTTTTCTGACTTTCACAAAAATGATACCCAGTTAACCACTCAGCGTTTAAATGACCTTTCTTTCCATCCATACTCCCAAGAGTTGCCGAGGTAAAAACAACAGAGTTAGTATTTTCAATCACTTTTTCATGAACTGTTGCTCCAATATTTATAGGAATGGCCTTTAGTTCAATACCGTAATCATTATGATAAAAAATGCTTCTGCAATACTCAGGATCATCTCCTAAGAAAGTTCCTAATGTGCTCCAAAATTCTTCTATTTGAACACCAAGAGCTTTCACATAAGACCAAGCAGTAATAGCATGCATATCTTCAAAGTTTCTATCTTCAAAATCATCAATATGAGGTTTAACTAAAGTATGCATGGCTTCTATATAAGCTCCAAGTGAAGCTAATTCGTTTGCCAATGAAACTTCCAGCGAGTTCCCCTCTTTTCTAAAAGCTACTTCATTCCAATATTCATCAGTATATCTAGAGGTTTCTTTTACAATTTTTTCAATAATTAATTTAAGACCAGAAAGGTGATTTCTAACTTCATTAAAAATATTTTGAAAATCTTTTTTAAGCTTTGGAATATCAACATTTTTCTCAGTAAATTCTATCAAATAAAATAAAGCTCCAATATTGGAACTCACTCCATCTGAGGTTTTAAAAAAATTTGCTAATCGATTTAAGTCCAAAACAATAGAAAAAGCATCAGTAGCTGTCTCTTCTATCTTATGGGCCTCATCAAAAATAATATACTCTGGTCTATCAATTGAGCTTGGCCATAAAAAAGTAAGTGCATGATTACCAATAATAACATCTGCTTTCTTGGCCTCATCATGACCAATAAAATATGAGCAATCTTTTATATAAGGACACTTTGCTCCAATACAGGTTTTAAAATCAAGCTTTAATTCTTTTTCATAATCTTGAAATCCATCCATCATGCGGCTCAGAATCCCAGGTCTATCTTCAGCAGTGATCATTTCTTCATAAGATCTTGAAGCGTTAGAGTGAAACATAATTTCATAAAATGCTTCTAAGAATTTTTCTTCAAAGTTCTGGGAAGAGAAAAGATCGCCCTGAGGACCTTTGGAGTGTTCAAATTTTGCTCGACAATAGTGATTTTGAGTTCCAATCAACTTAGTAACTTTTGAGTTACTTCCTAAAATACTTTGAGCAACATTTAAATCTTTTTCTATCAATTGAGATTGTAAAAGTTTTGTTCCAGTAGAGATTAAAACCTTTTTATTTTTATCTTTTGCAAACAACAAAGAAGGGACTAAATACCCTAGAGTTTTTCCAGTTCCAGTTGGAGCTTGAACCATGGAATGGATTCCATTTGAAAAAGATTGCCCTATCTTTAAAGCCATCTGTTCTTGTTGTTCTCGGTGTTTATAACCTGGCAGTGTTTCTTGAACTGACTCTTCATCTTGAAAGACGTTACTTATCTCTTCTCCGGAAAACTTAATGTTTTTCTTTCTAGGAGAATTAACAAGTATTTGATTTTTTTCTTGAACCGATTCTAAGTCAAATTCAATTTGGCTTGCTATTTCTTTTAATTGCTCAAAACTTAAGTGATAAAAATTCTTAAACCAAAAGTTTGGAATTTCTGAAATTTTCTTTTCAATAACATTATTTAAAACCTTATCTTTCTTAACTTTAAAAGTTGCCGCAAGAAGAACTTTTAGTAAATCTCTTGAATCTTCATAACCTCTATGGATTTCAACATCAGCAATATTATAATCAATAATAAATGATTCTAAATTAAATCGACTTCGACCAGGGTGTAGTAAGATAAGATAAAACATACTATCGATAAAAGATCTTCGCATTGGAGATTGTTTAAAGTTAATATCTAAATCTTCTAAAGTGTATTCTAAAAAAGAACTCTCAAAAGCTGCATTATGAGCAATACATATATGGTCTTGTAATTCATATAAAGACTCTTCAACTTTTTCGAGTTTGGGAGCATTCTTTACCATGTCAGCAGTGATGCCAGTCAAGTGAGTAATAAACGGAGTTATCTGTTTATCAGTCCAGACTAAACTTGAGTATTTCTTTACTAACTTCGTGCCATCAAAGCTTAGATACCCAAGATCTATGATCTCATCAGTTTCAGAGTTAATCCCAGTTGTTTCAATATCTAAAAGTGACCATTTTCCTAATTCCATAAGTGTCTAATACTAATCAGTGTGACAGATTTAGGATAGTTCTTTATAGTGGCTGCTATGACTCAAGCAGCCTTTCAAATTCAATCAACAATCATTGTTTTATTAATGGTCATAGGAATCTCTTTAAGAAAAGATCGAAGAAAGCATGTTCCTATGATGTTACTGGTCATTTTCTGGGATATTATTCTAGTTTTGCAGATTGAACTTACGCGAGGTGCCATCGCCAAGGCATCAAAAGTCGCTACAAATACGATGATCATGAATATACACGTTACTTTAGCCATCTCTACAGTCATTTTATATTTCTTTATGCTCTATTCTGGAAGGAAGCTAATTAAAGGCGACCGTTCAATAAAACCTCTACACCTTAAAGTAGGACTGATTACTTTTGTCTTAAGAATAGCAACCTATGTAACAAGTTATTTCATTGTGATAAGGTAGCTTTATGAAAATTACAGATAAAATACATGAAATATTAAAAATCGGATTTCCAGGAGATCAAGTACAGGTAGGGCCTATGCGTGGGGCCAGTGATGATCATCTTGAGATTATCGTTACATCAAAAAAATTTGAAGGTCTTATGCTTTTAGAGCAACACCAAATGGTGATGGATCTTTTAAAAGAAGAGTTTAAAGACGCCCTTCATGCTGTGAAAATTAAAACAAAAGTATCTGCATAATATTTGCAAAAAACAGGAGAGAAAAATGAGTGAGAATCCTTTTAAAATTATAAATCCAAAAGTTGATGAAAGTCATGCTAAGCAAGCTTCTACAGAAATTCAAAGTGGTTTTGATGAACCCGATACAATGAAGAGAATTGAAAAAATCATTAACTCAAATAGTGTTATTGTTTTTATGAAAGGGAATGCTTTTTTTCCACAATGTGGTTTTTCAGCTAATACAGTTGGAATGTTAACTCAATTAAAAGCTGACTTTAAAACATATGATATTTTACAAGACCCAGAATTAAGACAGGCCATTAAAGAATATTCAAACTGGCCAACATTCCCACAAGTTTACCTAAAAGGTAAACTCATCGGTGGAAATGATATTGTTACTGAAATGTATCAATCTGGTGATTTGGCTAAAGTTTTAAGTTAATACTTATCCATTTTACAAAAACTCTCTAAAATCTTTAAGCCATCTTTCATTTGTTGCTTAGATGTCTTGATCGATTTATAGTTTTTACCGATCACTCTTCTAATAACTGATATAATATTATCACCTTGTTCTACATCTCCATCGATAATTGCTAAATAAGCTTTAAATTTAAATTGTTGCGGGATGATATTAAATACTGATGACTTAACACAATGATCATAGCTTTTAGCCTTATCAGTAAATAAGGTTCTGTGTTCGTTAAACTCTAAAAATGAAGATTGATCTAAATCATATTTTTCATATAATTTATCAATTCGATTACAGCTAAAAAGTGTTACAGAAAGTAATAATACTTTAAAAATTAAATTCATAAAATCTCCTTTGATATGAACAATAAAAGCTTATATATCAAAATCAGGTTATTCAATAGATATTAGATTCTCGATAGCCTTTCATTTCCTTTCAAAATGACTAAAATGAAATGAAAGGAGTGCTCACTGACTAAAAAAAATCCATTTTGGCTTGGTCATCTAGATACAACAAAGAAAGTAAATATTATAGGTGCTGGGATATCTGGCCTTTTAGCAGGATATTATTGTAAAAAAAATAATATTAATTTTGAAATCTTCGAAAAATCTGATCGTATCGGCGGTAAACTTCAATCAAATAAAGTAGGTAATAATATCTTAGAAGCTGCCGCGAACAGTATTGTCATGACTCCAAAACTTAAGCAGTTTTTTAGTGAATTAGAACTAACTCCTATCGCTACAAATAAAAACTTAAAAAGGTTTATTTACAAGAATGATACGATTGTCTCTTTTCCTTTTTTGAATAAATTTGAATTACCTGGTTTAGTTTTTAAGTTATTAAAAAAATGTCCTACTAATATTGAGGCCATGTCTGTAAAAGATTTTTGGACTCCACTTCTTGGAGAAAAAAACTGTTCTAATATTTTAACTCCTATTCTCAATGGAATTTATGCTACCCCATGTGAGCAGCTAAAATTTAGTGACGTCTTTAATACCGACTTTTCATTTAAAGATCAGAACTATTTCACATATTTGAAGTTTTTAAAATCAAAAATGAATGATGTGAAAAGTGTTAGCTTTGAAGCGGGAATGGAGCAATTGCCTATTAAGTTAGGATCGATATTAAAAGACCATATTTCTCTCAATAATGAACAAGTTTCTTTTCCACCAAATTCTTTAATATGTATCGATTCATCAAACATTCTCAAAAATGGAAATGCTGATATCTATTCTCATTCTATTATGTCGACTTCCATTCAGAGATTAAATGGTTCATATGGGATTTTATTTTCTGGAAGGAAAAATATACTCGGTATTCTTTGTAATCATCAAATTTTTTCCTTTAATCAAGACCCATCTTATACAATTATGAGTAAAGTTCTTTTGAGTAAGCCAGAGCTTACAAAAATACTAAGTCAGCTTTTCAAGCAAAATATATCAATCTCTCATTATCAAGTTTCTCAATGGCCATCTGGTCTCCCTCTTTATAACCACTCAAGGCAAGATAAGATTAGGACTCTCAACCTAAAAGAGTATGCATATTTTGGAAATTATACCTCCGGAATTAGTCTCAGATCATTAATAGAGCAGACTCTTTAAGGTAATTGATAATCTTTACGTGTAATCTCAAATTGACCGATAAATTCTGGAGGGACTTCACCTCTCATTTTATGAGCTTGATTATTAATATAATCTTTATAACTTTGCTCACTATCAAGCATATATCGAACTAAGATTTGATCATTTTTAAATATTTCAGCAAAAAGAAAGCCTTTAAACTCTAGCATATGTTCAACATGTACCTTCAACCATTTATAGTATTTATTTTCAAGCTCTGATTCAATTGTAATATTAACTTCATATACGTACACTTTTCCTCCTAACTCTAAAGTATTTGTCTAATCTATGATACTGGGAGATCCATTAGTTACAAAGAGGTTTCCAATTTTTTTAACTCAACCGAATAAAAGGTAAAATGCCAAAAAAACTGTTCATATTTAGCGCCCAAATCTTTTGGTAGTTCAAAAAATGTATTATGCTAAAGCCTATGGATACTCATGATATAAATTCAAAAATCAAACATGATCTAAAAAACTCTCTTCTTAGAATTGAAACGATTTTTGAAATCCTTTTAAATCCAACCGATTCTCCATTTTCTAAAGAAGAACTTTCAAAAGATCTACAATTAACCTTAAAAGAGATAAATGACTACTCAAACCAACTTCTTAAATAGTAAAACTTATCTTTTAAATGACTCCTCTGGAGTGGTCGAATATTATGAAGACTTCATCACTACAGACTACTACTCAATACTTCAAGACGAGATCTCTTGGCGAGAAGAGAGTATTTCACTTTTTGGAAAAACCTTCTTACAACCCAGACTTCTAAGTTTTCAAGGAGATGAAGGAATACATTACTCCTATAGTAATAAAAAATATATCGCTTCAAAGTGGAGCCAGTCATTATTGGGAATCAAACAAGTACTAAAAGAGAAAATAAATCTGAGTTTTAATTGCTGTTTATTAAATTACTATCGTAACGGTCAAGATTCTATGGGATGGCATAGCGATAATGAAAAAGAACTGGGCCCTGAACCAACGATTGCTTCATTAAGTTTTGGGGCTACAAGAGTTTTTAAGTATAAGAAAGATCATACATGCTCAATAAAACTAAGTGGTAGATCTCTACTTATTATGAAAGGAAGGTTTCAAGATAATTATAAACATGCCATCATGAAATGTGCACACGCTGAAGGCCGTATTAATTTAACATTCCGAAATATTCTCACATAAAAAAGGATACTATGAAAAACCGTTTACCATTTATAATTACTGTCTCCTCTATGATGCTTGGAGTTTTTATTGCAATTTTATTTGGGATTAATGAAGGATACTTTAAAGACAAAATTACTTCAGCCATAAAACAAAACCCAACATATCTTGCACTGGAAACACCTGAAGATCAGTCTAAATACTATAAAAAAGAAAAAGATAAAAACTGGCGCTATTATCAAAGGTTCCATTTTCACTCAACGGGCATTAGCACAATGACCCTAGGTCTACTTATACTTCTTAGTTTCTCGTTAGCACCAAAGAAAATAACTCTAACTAGTAAATACTTACTCTCAGTTGGAGGATTTCTTTATCCTTTCATTTGGTTATTAGCTGCTGAATATGGCCCTATTATAGGACGAAATGCAGCTAAGGAAAAATTCTGTTTTTTTGGTTATATGGGAGGATTATTCTTAATTGGTATAATCTTATCTTTATACTGCTTAACTAAGTATTCATTAAAGTTTGAATCTAGAGCTTAAGACTAGCTATTTCAGATAAGAGAGATCTTTCACCAGATTTCAGAAATGTGTGAGCTACAATCTCTTCATCTTTTAGTCTTTCAATACAATGGCTTAACCCATTGTTAATTGAATCCAAATAAGGAGAATCAATTTGTTCACAGTCTCCTGTTAGAACAATTTTTGTTCCTTCTCCTGCCCTAGTAATAATTGTTTTAATCTCATGTGGTGAGAGGTTTTGTGCCTCATCAACTATCATATATTGTCCAGGTAAACTTCGACCTCTAATATATGTAAGTGGCTCAACATGTAAAAGTCCTTGATTAATGAGCTCCTCCCAAGAAACAGAGTCTAACTCTCCTTTTTTATTACCAAATAAAAAATCAATATTATCAAAGATGGGTTGCATCCATGGTCCAAGCTTTTCGTTAATATCTCCTGGCAAGAAGCCTAAATCTCTTCCCATAGGAATGATTGGTCTCGAGACAAGGACTCTCGTATATGTTTGAGAATTAATAGTAGCTTCTAATCCCGCTGCAATGGCCATCAATGTTTTACCTGTTCCAGCTTTACCCATTAGGCTTACAAGATTTACTTTATCATTCATCAGAGCATCCAAGGCGAATTGTTGTTCTTGATTTTTAGGAAATATTCCCCATACCCCATCGCGCTTATTAATAAGTGGAACAATTCCAGATTTTTCTTTGCAATATCTACCAAGCTTTCTTTGATGTTCATTATCTTTATTCGTCAGATAAATATATTCATTTGGATGAAGAGGCTGTCCATCACTATCTTCTTTTGCTAAGAATCTTTTATCCTGAAATGAAATAATTTCATCCCCACTAACTCCTACAACTCTTTGACCTGTATAGAGTTCATCAAAGGTAACACTGGTTGATTCATAATCCTCGCTCTCTATTCCTAGAGCATCTGATTTAAGACGAAGGTTTATGTCTTTTGAAATTAATCTAACCTCCTTACCTTTTTTCTTTAAGGAAAGGGCATCTTTTAAAATAATATTATCGTTAATATTTAAATCAATTCCCCAATCAGTTTCTATATTTACATCTTCAGTAATTCTTATGAATAGTTTTCCTCCGTGTTCCATTGGAACACCTTCACCAAGTGAACCTTGAGCTCTTAGCTTATCAACAATTCGAGAAAACTCTCTAGCATTACGTCCATTTTCACTTTGATCTTTCTTGAAACGATCTAATTCTTCAACAACGATAAGAGGAATATGAACCTCGTTATCATCAAATTTAAAAATAGAGCGGGGATCAAAAAGAAGCACATTGGTATCGAGAACAAAAGTTTTATTCAAAAAAACTCCTCCTTAAGCTTTTTGGTACTACTTAATTTTAAATGATCAGATGGCAGTTGAAAAACTTTACCGACTCTTATGCTCAGGCTTACATACAATGATATAATGACTTCCCTTTTGATAAACCTTAACCATTGAGCTTTTGAGAAAGTCATAATTAGCGATTAAGTGATCCGGAGAACCAGTAAGATTGTTGTCTCCTTCAATCATAAGTATTCCTTTTTCTTGAATTAGTTGGTTGAAAATGGCGGGATAAAGCTCTGGCCTATCAAATGGCGGGTCAATATAGAAGATATTATCAAAATCATTAGAATAGATAATATTTTTCTCCTTTAGGCATGATTGAGAATAAATATTAATCTCACCTAGTTCATACTGAGCGAGCAGTCGTCTTTTATTTTCAATCAAGTATTTATAGGCTTTAGGGTTAATCTCGTAAATATTTATAGACTTACACCCTCTAGAAGCAGCTTCAAAGCTAATTGATCCTGTACCACCAAATAAATCATACATTCTAAACTGACTCCAATCTTGAAACCTATCAAAAATCTTTCGTTTTAATAAACTAAGAGTTGGTCTTGTTGAAAAGTTTTTTGGTGTTTTTATTTCAAAGTTTTGAGCAATCCCACCCAACAATCGAATACTCATTAAAAATCCAAATGAAAGGTTACTGGACCATCATTAATTAATGATATTTTCATATCTGCTCCAAAGATACCTTTTTTACATTGTAGACTTTGATTTAAAGTCCTTGTCATGACTTCAAAGTTCAAATTAGCACTTTGAGCATTCATGGATTTTTCAAAGCTGGGTCGATGACCTTTACTCCCATCCCACGACAAGGTAAATTGACTAATATTTAGTATCTGTCCACCAACATCTAAAATATTTAAATTCATTTTTCCATTTTCATCATCAAAGATTCTCAAATTTATAATTTTATAAACGGCCCTTTCAATCGTTTTAGCATCATCATCCTTTTCAAAACAAGTTAGCAATAAAAACCCATGAGAGATCTCTGAGATAAGTTTTTCATCAACTACACATTTTGCTTCCAAAACTCTTTGCAAAACACATTTCATTAAAAAATCCTTTTTTCTTGATCTTTAATTGCATCATTTTCAAATAAATAGTGACGTGAAAAATCCAACATTTCTTTTTTGCTATATGCTATATTCAAAAACTTCTTCTTGAATTTAGCTAAATTAAATGAAGCTGAATCAATCTTAGACTCTTCATAAATATTAAAAGCCACAATTCCTCCTAGAAGTTTAGCGACAGCTTCTATTTCAAAATAATTAGAATTTAAAAGATCAGAAGGGATTTTCTTGATATCGATAAATTCCTTGGCAAACTTATATTTTTTATCTTTATTTACTTCCTTTGAGAAATCAAGATACAGGTCAGTCTTAAAAAAGGGATTGAGTATTTTCACAAAAAGATTTGTAATACTATAAATATAAGCCTTCAAGAGAAAAAAATGTTCTTTGTCGCCGAAAATCTCTTGTTTTAAATGATGGTTTATCTTAGTAAAAAGATATTCCTTAGAAGCAAGAGCTGCAAGTTCATTAACAGAATAATTAGAACAATAAATAATTTTCTTATCATATGAAATAAAGGACTTATTGAGCTCTAAATGTTGAATATAATATTTATGAAATAGCTCCGTAGACATTCTTTGTTTAAGATAGGTGGATTTTTGATGATCATAGATAGTAAAGTCAATTTCTCCTAATTCTAGTTCCAGAAAGTTCCTTAAAATATTTCGAGTCTCAACATAGGAATCGGCGGGATCTTCGGAGAATATCTTGTAACCGTTTGTAATAAGATATTCATGAATATCAAACTCGGGATCAGAAATTAAACCTTCATACCAATAACATAAACTTTCATATTTCATCCAGGGAGGTGAAGAAATCATACAATATTCATCATCAGTAAATTTAACAACTTGAAAATCATCAATCTTATCTTTTTCTAAAATCGAATTCCAATATACCTCATCTAAGCTCTGATAAATAATCGTTTGATTTATTTCTTTTTCACATTTTTGTTTTAGTTTTTTCGGTAATTTATTGGGGGTAATATGCATCTCACCAAATAAAACAAGTACAGAAGACTCTGAGTTTTTCTTAATTTCAGCTTCTAAGATTTGAGCAGCAAATAGTTCACGACTTTCGAGATCTCCATTTGAATTCAGAGGGATCACTTTGATCTTATTATGTTTGGCGAACTTAAATATCTCTTTATAATGAGACCATGGAAATCTCCATGACTCTGAATAATTAATTCCTTCTAGAAACTCTCGCTCTGTAAGAACAGAATCCATAAAGCCTTCAAGAACTTCATGATGATCATAGTTAATCATTTCAAGCCCAATCAGAAGATCTGTTTCCTTCTTATGGAGAACCTTCATGAAACGTATAAGATTCTTTACACTTTGATCAAATGTGTGGAAATCTCCAACATAAATAACCTGAGACTCCGCAATTTTATTAAATAACTCTTCTAACGAAGAAGATGTAAAGTCCCGAACGGAATGATTATATAGATTTTCTTCAAAATCTTTTAATAAAGAATTTCCATCCACTTCCGTCTCATATGACAAGGCCTTGGACTTCATAAATTCAAAAATTTTTTTATGATGCTCGTAAAAAGAACTCATATTGAAATGGTATGATTAAGATTGTTTGGATACAAGCTTTCTAAAGATTGAATTCATTATTTCTTCAACATCTTTAAACAAATCTTGAAAATCGGACTTTTTATTTAGAAACTGACAGCTGAGATCTTTTAAAGCTTCATTCGAGGGAACTTTTAAAGATTTAATTAAATCAGAAATTTTAATATTTTTAACATTCTTTAAACAAAAGTTTATGAAAGCACCTATATACTTTTCACTATGGATTGAAATAATTAATGAATCATCAGAAAAAATATCGACTTTGCTCTTATGGCCATCAAAAGTAACAATCGACTTTGTAAATGTCTTGAAAATATCTTTATGATTCTCTCCATAAAAAGAAATATACACCTCATTATTACTTGGATATATATTCATTAGTTCAAAGCTTAATAGTTTTTCTTTTAATAAAGGATTGGAGAAATCAAACTTCGATATATCCGTCTCAAGAATCGAAATCTTTGTATCGATATTAAGCAATGTCTTTCTAAAATAGCTCAAGTAAGCTAATATACCTGCACCTTTTTGAGAGTTAAGATATAAGTCGAAAAAAGTTTTTGCTTGCTGATACCTTTGTAATAATTTTTGAGAACAAGTTTCTAATAAGTTCGCTTCGGAATCAACCATGAAATCAAGCAGGTTTTGTAACTCAGTATCTTCATTTAAATTTTGACTCAAGCTCTCTGGAACTAAGATGTTTTCAACTTTTGATTTTGCTTTATGATAACTACCTATAATCGAGAATTGAGATAATTGCTTCCCTAAAGTAGATCTAAAATAGTCTTGGTATAAGTTTATATTCAGGTTTGAGATCTTCGGAACTAGGTGATAATAATAACACCTGGCCTTTCCATATCTTTGAACTTTGGAGTTTAAAATACTTTTTGAAATAATCTCAACATAGATCTCTTCTTCATTATTAAAGTTATAAATTAAAACATACTCTTGAGATTCAGGTGTTAGAGAAAATTTTGAATGTAAATTAAAGTTAGCCTGCAAGTTATCTTCATGGTCATCATCTAAATCCAACGAACTTAAATGAAAGTATTGATGAAAAGGTTTACACGACTTAATCATATTATTTAAAAAACTAGGGTGGGTAATTCTTGTTTCATCATCATCTGTTTGTATGATTTGACCATTAATTATGGCATTTTGAAAAAACTGAAAAATATAACCTTGCCCTTTCCTTTGGTAAACAGGAGGCACAACATCGAAGTTTTCTTCAAAAAAAGTATTCATCTCATTAGTAAGTTTCCCAAAAGAAATCATTGAATCTAATCTTGAATTAAATCTTAGGTTATAACAAACTCTTCTTTTTATTTGTTGATCCATTATTTTCTTTTTTGAAACCACGTAAATATAACTAGGGACTTCACCCTTTCCTTTAACTTCATTGAAATTAAAGACACATTCAATATTAACTTCATTGAGAAGTAGTTTTAATTTCTCTTTCTGACTAGGTACAAATAAGGATTGATTTGAGAGTACGATCATATAACCTTGATCTTTTAGATCCTTGATCGTGCTTTTAATCTTAGAGCTAAGGTAAAACCATGGGTTTTTCTTTGGTTGCTTTATTAAAGATAAAACAATTCGATTATATGTGGGCCTTACACTTAAGGTCTCTTCAAAAACAAAAGACTTTTGAGAAGAGAAGTCTTCATTAGTATTAAAAGTAAAATCTGAAGCACATTTACTCAAGAATTTCTTAGAAGACTTAGAGTAAAAAGTTGAGATCTTAACTAAAAATGAATAAAACTCAATTTCATTGATTAGTTTGAAAAAGAAATCATCTTTTCTAAGAGTCTCAAACAGAGGACATAACAAGTCATCCCATTTGAAATAACTATTATTATATTGAGCCTGCCAAAAAGCATGAGAAAGTTCTTCTAAGTTATCACCAATAAATTTTGTACTTAAAATATTTAATTCATTTTCTTTTTTCTTAGACTGCTTATTGTCTAACCAGTCTGTGAAGTTAATTAAAATTGAGTTTAAAAGCAGGCCAAAGTTTTTATGACTTATTGCTTGAGATTCAAGGGATTTGTATTCTAATTTAGAATTTAAAATATTTAAAATTTCGTGCAAAGAAAGTTTCTCACATGTATTAAAGTATTGAGTTAAAGAACTTAAAACCTTGTTACTTGGACTGTACCAACTATATAAATTTGATTTTAGAAATGAGGATTTAAACTCGACACTACTGTTTTTCTTGAAATACTTCAAAAAAAGATTGTTTACCGATAATAATTCTGAGGGCAAAATTGCTTCTCTATCCTGAAGAGTAATAACTCTTAATAAACGAAGTTTCAAAAGATAAAAACTTGCAACTTTAAAAGAATAAGTCCCTAAAAATTTTGTTAATTGCTCGATGTATTTAGACTGTTTAAGGTTTTTTATGTGAGATAAAAACTCATCGCTATTATTTAATGTAATATTTAATGCTTTTTGATCACAATAAGATAAAAATTCATTATATAAAGAATCCTTTAAGATTAATAATAAGTTTTGATTATTAGAGATATAAAATTGTACTTCTTTCGAGAGCTCATTTAGAGATTGAGTAAAAACGTACCCAGATTTAGAATTTAAGTTTTCAGAAAGCCATTCAAGGTCTAAGTTTTTTATAGGAAACTTAGAATTGCTTGTTTCATTTAGTACAGATCCATTTATTGATTCAAAAGAAGGCAATACACCTGGTTCTTCTGGACGAGTTTGTATCGTTGATAAGGCCTTATCAATTGCATTCTTTTGTAGCCAAGATGACGCTGCAAAATTCCTTTTTCTCAACAGTTTCTCCAAAATTTTAATTCGTTTTTAGAAAGTTTGAACTAGAATAATATTGTATTGTTCTGGTTGGTTTTTGTCATTATTCAAACCGTGTAAGTTATGAATTTTAAGAAATTATATTTAGGTATAATTGAGTCTGTATTAAACAGTGGTTTCTTTCTTTAATCGCTTGTTTAATTGCTTCTTAGTACCTTTTAGCACTCTTGAGAAAAACTTTTCGTTTTGATGAGACTTGCTAGATTCGATTTCAGATCCAGGAGAAATATTAGTCATGATCAGAGGTAAATAAATTTTAACTATAGCCTCTCTTTCTCCATTTTCGTTGAATTCGTTTCTGACTTCAATGTCACCTTTAATATCTAGAGACAATTTATGAAGCATGATGAAATTAACATCAACAAGCTTCTTTAAGCTTGGATCAGATGTATTAAAATATTCTAATTCAGCTGTATTAAAAACAAGATTGCGTCCCTTAAATTCAACTACAACATCTCCATCTATGATACTTCTACTGACTTTTATAATTCTACTAACTGGACTCGTTTCAGAATCACAAAAGCCCTTATGGTATCTGGTCACTAATGCATGAAGGATATGAACTAACTCTTCTGAGTTTTTCATCATAGTAAAATCTATATATGTACTATCAAATTCCCAAGTAAGTGCCGAATCAGTTGTATTTCTTAAAAATGCTCTGGTAACTTTACTTAAGATTTTTTTAAATTCATTTATAACTGCTTGTTCTTGAAGGCTATTGGAATTTCCTATAACACCTATTTCTTCCTTGGCAGGAGAAGAATCTAACTCTTCAGCTTTTCTAGCAATATCAGCTAAAGTTACTTGTTTATTGTCTTGATCTTGGTCAAGTTCACTAACTTCAGCCAAGCTATTTTCAGCATTAAATTCCAAAGGCCTCTCAGGCAAGGTTTGTTCTAAATTACTAAGTTCAATTGTTGGAAGGTTTTGTTCAACCTCTATCGATTCAGAAAGTTCATTGTTAAGGTGTGAAATGTCCTCAGTAGAATCAAATACTGGATCATTTAAATTTCTTTGATCTTTTGAACCAGCTAATTGTTCCATTGCAATCGCTGTCGCTTCTTCTTCAGAGAAAACTTGCACAACATAATCATCTTCAAAGTTTGTCGATCCAAATCCAACTTTTTTATAATCAGATTGCTTCAAAGCTTCTAGGGAACGAGTTTCAGTTACATATGTGTGGTAATCAAGAAATACGTTTTTCAACACAGGAACATTTACAAAATCAAGAGCTTTTTCGACTAGACGCTCAAGTCTAGGACCGTTGTTTTCAAAGTCATCAACGATAAATCTAGCCTCTTCTTCAATTGATCCAATTTTAGATTTCATTGTCTGCCATGCAATCAAAAACATAACTGCTAACACCGTTAACAAAGTTAATAATCCAAGGAAGGCATACTTTAGAAACTGCTTTCTAGAATCAAGGCTTCTAATCGTTTTATTCAGTTTTACACCTAAATTGAACTTAGTATCGTTAATCTTGTAGAAAGATTTTTGAACAGAGCTCACTTGAGTATCTGTATTTCGTACAAGATTTTTAAATCTCATATACTCATCAAGCATTGTAGTTGATAGTCCTTCGAAAGAATAAGCCGAAAGCCCTAGTACTTTAGAGTCAATACCAGAAAAACAATCATCGGTTGCATTTAAGAATCTTTTTTCCAGGCTTAAAGCAGATAATGCACTACCGGCAAAAGATATAAAACTTTGAGAAACCCTCGAAGTACAAATATGGGAACCATTTCTGATATTACTTAAAGTGTTAATGGTTGATTCAGTAGATTTATAAAAATAACCAACTCCTGCAAGAGCTGCTGTTAAAATAAAAACTGAAGCACAAAAAAATAAGTTCGTAGAATTTTTTTTCAATGAAATTTACTCCCGATAACATCCATGTTATTGAAATATGAAATTCATACTTCACTAATATTGTCATCTTTTAGAGATTCTTTGTCAC
>CALIJZ010000085.1 GCA_938017795.1 uncultured Bacteriovoracaceae bacterium | reverse complement strand
ATTTTTTGGGGTCAAATCTAATATAGTGTTGCATGATCCTGAACTTTCAGACTTGTGATTGTTTCTTGAAATCATAGGTTCCATCTCTTCATCTAGCGTATCTGAATTCTTAATTTTATTTTCTGATGCTATGAAACTAGTTTCGCTCTCTTCTATTGATTTTTGGGGTGATCTCTCTTTTCTAAAGCTAACCTTAATTGGAAGTTTAAATTTACCTCCCTTTGAAATTTTCTTGCCATTGGGACTCTCTTTACTCTTTAACTCAATAGCTTCTTGTGGTTCTACTTTAGAAAAACTTTCTGAATCCCTTTTGAAAGATATCTCAGTTTCATGAGAGTTATCTCCATCTTCAGATATTTGTGACACAACTTTATCCCCAAAGTCTGAATTGTCATTGGATACACTTTTATTTCCTTCCTCTGATATTTGCTGAATATCATTTTCATTTGACTTAGTCTTAGATTTCAGTCTTTTGAAAATACCAGAAAATCTATTTTTGTCTCTCTTTAATGTACTTCCTTCATTTGCATTTTCAGAATCAATGTTTAGTTGATCATCTACCTGTGAATATCTTTGGAATGCTAGGTCGATGTCTTCCTCTACCTCTTCCTCTTCCTCATTAGAGTTTGTTTCAGATATTTTTCGTTTAAAAAATCTACCGGAAAATCTAGACTTATCTCTTTTCAATGTGTCAATTTCAGAATCTGCATTTTCTGATTTTTTTACATCTGATGTTTTATCTTGGTCAATTTTTTTGTCGGATTTCCTACCCTTTAACTTAAATCTATCAGAAAATCTTGATTTTTCCCTTTTAAAAGTACTTTCACCATCATTTTTATCCACGTCTTCCTTGTCTTCTGAAATGGAAGAATTTTCAGAGTTTTCTCTTTTATATATCAAGTTATTTTCACTGTCAAACCCATTTCCATTTTCTAAAATTAATGAAGATGAGTTTTCAGTTCCATTTTGGAGAGATTCTTCTTGCTCAAGTTTTGTTTTAGATTTCTTCCTTTTAAAGAATCTATCAGACCATCTTGTTTTGTCACGTTTAAAACTATTTCCATTTAAATCATCTTCAGGTTCATCTGTTTGTTTATCCTCTGTGAAAGTTTCTGACTTTTTAGATTTCTTAGATTTACCTTTCTTAGAATGATTAATCCCATTTTCGACAACTTTAACAGATTCTGTTGAATTGACACATTCTGTGGAACTGGGTGCCTTTTCCGTACTGGTTACCCAGTTTTCTCTATATTGTCTTTTCCTTTTATCTACATAGCCAGTTTGCATTAATCGAAAATCGTCCATCACTTTCTTCATTTGGCTTAGTAAATATTCATTCTGCATACAACAGACTTTCCTTTGGGTTCCAAATTTTAACGAAGAATCCCTTTCTAAGGTTTTTATTTGAGCCTGTATGGTATAACACTCACTATAAATGACGTCACTCAGTTGTTCTAGTTCAGCCATATCCTTTTCTATAAGAACAGGAGCGCTGAAAAATATTCCTTGTTTAATTCTTACCTCTTCTACTTTCATTTTTAAATTTTCTATGTTCTTCTTTATATCATTAACACTATCTAAAAAAACTTCTGTTTCCTTGTTTGTTTCTCGTTTTCTCTTTTCAAGTTTGTGAAGTTTCCTTTTCTCTTTGCTTAATTTTTCCAGTGGATTTTTTCTGGTCTTTCTTTCACATATAATATCCCCATGTTCCTCTGTCACTTTCTCTAAGAATTCCTTAGTTCTGTCTCTCGTGCCACGCATATTTAAATTCCTAGATGCCATTATTAAATCAGGAAAATAACAGGGGAAAATCTGTAACTACCGGCAAATAATAATATCCTTCTCTAATAGCCAGCTGTCACAAGACAAACATATAGTATATCTGAATAAATTATCCGTCTGTAGATGTAGGTTAAAAAATTCCAATGACACGTACAACTGCTTTCTCTATAGAAGGGAAAATCCAACATCTTATCTTCATTGCATGTCTATAGTAAATTATGTTCCCATATTACAAAAAGTTTGTTTTAGGTGGAATGGGTTACCTGTTGTTAACAAGATACATGTAATGAAGTGCAAAGTACCTATTTATAGAACTGGAATTGTTAGAAATCTATTTATAATTTACCTAGATAAACTGAGTTCTGGGAAACCTTAGTTTATCCATAATGTGCATTAGCACTTTCTTATGTTGCAGACACTTAAACATTTGACCTTGACAATCCTATATCTGCACTCCTATTCTATGTTATGTTCAATTAGATAAACAGATAAGGTTTATTCAATGTAGGAATTTAAATAGGTGGTTCTATACAGATGTTTTAATTGGGAAGAATATTGATTGTGCAAACCTAAATATTACCAGACATAATTATGAAATAATCAATAATATCCACAACAGAGAAGTTACTAAATGCAAACAAAAAATATGGGCTTAACCTGTTAACTTATATAATAATCAAGTGGGTAAAGTGGTATAATTTGGCACTTCAAGGACACTGGGCGGATCCAGCCGTTTTAAAAAGGGGGGTTCCAACTAAATGCTCCCATTCAAATGCATAGCTCGTTCAAAAAAGGGGGTTCCAACCCCCAG
>CALIJZ010000084.1 GCA_938017795.1 uncultured Bacteriovoracaceae bacterium | reverse complement strand
AAAGGTTGTCTCACCCACAAGGTTTATCACAATCTGATTTATCCCACTTACTAGGTTACAAAAACGGTCAATTCATCAGTAACGTTGAAAGAGCTTTATGTAACATCCCTTTTAAAATGATTAATAAGGTATGTGATATACTTCACATAACTTCTGATGAGATTTCAGGGGCAATGCTTAATGATTATAGAGATACGATCAATTCTTATCTTGAAACAAATCAAGGCTTCTCTAACCCAATGGCAGCTAATAAAACTGAACAAACAGTTAATAATAACCCTGCTATGAATACTGGATTTACTAATAATTCTACAAGCCTAAATAATAACTATGGTTTCATGAATTCAAATGCAAAACCAGCAACAAATTCTACGAATACATTTAATTCTGAAAATACTAGTACTTACTAGTTTTTAAATTTAAAGATTAATTACTGAAGGCTTCTTTATTAAGAAGCCTTTTTTTTGCTTTTTTTAAGCGTGGCTAGATTCTTTATAAGATTTATAGTCTTCCATAGTCCCACTACTTTCGTCCGTATCTTCCTTATAACTTTCTCGCTCTAGTTGAGAAGGTTTATAATGATAAGAGTAAAAGGATACTTTCTCTGGTCTTTCAGTTATTTTTTCAGCATCTGGGTTATTTGTAGAATATTCACTATCAAGAGGTAGAGCATTTAAATGATTATCTAATTCATCTTTTTGCCATTTCTTTAAATCTCTTTGAAATTTTCTTAGAGCATTTAAGTTTCTCTGATATTCACTTTGTGCTCCTCTGGATCTTCTATCTACCTTTTCGCGAAAAGCATTATAAAATTTGTTCCTAGAACGTAAGTATTTTCTTAAGACCACAAAGTAGGCATTAAAAATATTACCTGATTTTAGAGGTTCAGGTTTATCTATAAATTCTTTTTTCTTTTTGTTGTTATATCTATTTCGGTTTGGGAATTTTTTCTTTGAACTATTTTGGTTTCTAGAATTTGGTCTTCTATTTTGATTGGAGCCTGTTGCTTTTTTCTTAGTTTTTTTACTTCGATTAGGGTTTTTATTTCTATTTTTTGGGTCAGGATTGTTAGGGCCTTTAGCTTTTATTTCACTTCCTTCAGGCTTTGGTCCTTGGGACTTTTTTCTATTCCTATTTCGGTTACGATTTCTATTTCTATTGTTTGGCCTCTTTTTTTTAGGTCCTGGGCTCGATTGCCCCTCTGGCTTTTTATCATTTGTCATAGTTTTTCTATTGTTACGAAAAAGGTTAACTTTGTACATTCAGGACGTTAAAGTATGTTTAAGCTTATACAGATTTACTTAACCCTTTGGGTCAAAGTAGAGAGTATTAAATCAACATTGATATTTTTAGGAGATTTCATGAGCAAAAGAGTAAAAGTAGCTATTACAGGAGCAGCAGGACAAATCGGATATGCATTATTATTCCGTATCGCATCTGGACAAATGTTTGGATCAGACACAGAAGTTGAACTTAGCTTATTTGAATTGGAAAGAGCTTTACCAGCACTTAAAGGTGTTGCAATGGAACTAGAAGATTGTGCTTTTCCACTTTTAAAGAAAATCACCTGCACCGCCAATATTGATGAAGGCTTTGATGGTGCCAATTGGGTGATCTGTGTTGGTTCTGTTCCAAGAGGTAAAGGAATGGAGCGAGCTGACCTTTTAAAAATAAATGGTGGAATCTTCACAGAACAAGGAAGAGCCATTAATGATAATGCTGCTAAAGATGTAAAAGTATTTGTTGTTGGTAATCCGTGTAATACGAATTGTTTAATTGCAATGAATAGTGCAACAACTATTCCTGACGAAAACTTTTTCGCAATGACTACGCTAGATGAAAATAGAGCTAAGTCTCAATTATCTTCAAAGTCAGGGGTTGGAGTAGACCAGATAAAAAACATGACGATTTGGGGAAATCACTCTTCAACTCAATATCCAGATTTTCATAATGTGAAACTTGGTGGAAAAAAAGCAACTGAAGCTATCTCTGATTCAGCATGGCTTGAAAATGATTTTATTAAAACTGTTCAAAAAAGAGGAGCGGCAATTATTGAAGCAAGGGGAGCATCATCTGCTGCATCTGCTGCAAATGCTATTGTTGATGGTGTTAGGAATATGACGACTGAAACTCCAGAAGGTGAGACTTATTCAATGTGTTTATGCTCTAAAGGTGAATATGGAATCAGTGAGGGGCTAATTTTTTCTTACCCATGTAGAACGGTAAATGGAAAAGTCGTAGTTGTAGAAGACTTTGAGCATAATGAATTTGGTAAAGAAAAGATGAAAATCACTCATGACGAATTAATCAGCGAAAGAGACACAGTTAGAAGTCTAGGTTTAATTAAATGAATATAAGTATAGATGAATTTTTCAATGATCATTTTAAGACTATTTCTGAAGGTGAAATTCTTCTTGATGTAAGAGGCAAAGATGAGTTTGAAGAAGCAAGAATAGAAGGAAGTAAGAATATTCCACATACACTAGTGAATAATCATATTGAAGAGTTAAATAAGTTTAAGAAAATCTATATTCTATGTAGGCGAGGTGCTAGGGCCCAAGTTGCCCACCAAATTCTGTCATCTAAACTTGATAGTGGTGTCAATCTGATCTGTATAAGTGATGGTGGTACCGAAAAATGGATCTCTAAGGGATATCCAATTCAAAACTAAAACCTCTCTAGTATCTCATTAGAATCTAATTGAAAATTCGACTACATTCTCTTAAGTTAAGTTAAACTTCGGAGGATGTAATGGATAGACGTGAATTTATAGAATTTCTTGGATATGGATCTTTAGCTTTAGCTGGTTCACAATTAGTTACTTCATGTTCTACAACCTCTCAAAAATCAGTTTTTCAAAGCATTAATCCTACATTAAAAGACTCTTTAG
>CALIJZ010000083.1 GCA_938017795.1 uncultured Bacteriovoracaceae bacterium | reverse complement strand
AGTCTTCTTTAGCATAAAGTGCATCTTTTTCACTCATGATTTTAAACAATCGCTTATTACCCATTAAAACGGTATTGATAACAGAGTGCTCATCAAACTCAAAATGATCTTGTTTTAAAACTGAAAGTCGCTCACCTGGAGTGATATTAACTGTCCCATTTTGAGGTTCAATATCTCCTGATAAAATTTTCATAAAAGTTGATTTACCAGCACCGTTAGCACCAATAAGGCCGTAACAATTTCCTGGGGTAAATTTAATATTTACATCATCAAATAGTTTTTGGTCTCCATAGCTTAAAGAGACAGAACTTGTACTAATCATAAATTGCTCCTGAATGGAATTAATCTAGCATAAGGAATGAATCTTAGAAAGATCATCTTCGTTAAAGAAGAAGTGCTCTTCAAAGTTCTCTATTAGTTCTAGACCTTCATCTGTGATTTTATTCATTTCACTGGCCTTCATAAGCTCTTGCTGGGCACGAGCGAGCATTGTTTCCTCTTCTTTGAAACGTCTGTAAAACTTGGCTTTTTGGGTCTCATTGAATTGATCATCATTTATAGTGGCCAAGCTTAAATCTCCATAAAGCTTATAGGCCCAAAGGAAGGTTAAATAAGCGTGATAGAGGCCTCGGATGCTTCTTTTGGAATCTCTCCAGGGGCTATAAAAGATAAGCTCATCATCTTCTAAGATTAGTTCTTCTTGGTTGAGATGGTAGTTTAAGTAGTGATGGCCATTTTCGTGGATGAGATCATCCATTAAATCTATTTCATCTCTATCAAACATATTTATAAGTGAATATCCTGGGAGTTCTTGAATTGAGTAGCTTACAACGCCAGATTCATTGATAGGTATTACAACATTGGTAAATTCCTGCAAGGCATGGAAACAAAAAGGGGAATATTGCTCAAGTCTGGTTATAGCTGTTGAAATATTTTCTTTTTGAGTTTTAAGAGTTTGTTGTTCAAAATTGTCTCTTGGAATAAAATAAAAGTTTGAGATCTGGTCATAGTTATGAGCTGAACCTTTTTTTATCTCATGAAGGTTTGACCCAAATTTAAACTTTAAAGATGCTTCAGGGATATGAATGAATTCATTATCTCCCATCTCTGGGATCATCGTATAAGCAGCTTTCATTCCTTGAGACTGAAGATGCTCAATATGAATCTTGAAAAAAGAGATTACTTGATCTTCATATTTTTGAATAAAATTCACCGCTATATCAATTGAGGAGTTACTTTGTATTTCCTCCATGAACTCAGTGGCATACTCACTATCAGTAAAAAAATCAAAGAGACTCTCATCATCTTGCTCATCTATGAGTTCTACTAAAAGCAATAAGTCATTAATGAGCTGTATCCAGTAAAAATTTTTAGGTGAAAAGTTGGAAACCTTAGGAGAGACAACAATTTTGTTTAGCTCATTTACAAAAGCATCACTGAAATATTCAACCTTTGAGATCTCATCTAGGTCTTTCCTAAAGTTAGAAACAAAGTCTTGATAGTCTTTTTGAAGGTTTTTCTTGAGTTGTGTGTAGTGAGTCGTATTAAACATGTTGGAATTTATAGCAAACTTTACTAGATTTGGTCTATAACTAGTTTAAAGGAGTAAAGATGAGCTATAAATTTTATCAATATAAGAATTGTTCTACCTGTAAAAAGGCCCAGAAGTATCTAGATAAGCTTGGAATTGATTATAAGGAGATTGCTATTCGTGAAACGCCTCCGACTAAGGCAGATCTAAAGAAGATGCTTAAGTTTATGAATGGTGAGATTAAAAAGTTATTTAATACTTCAGGACAAGATTATAGGGCGATGAAGATGAAAGATAAGCTTCCTGGTTTAAGCAATGAGCAGGCCTTTGAGCTACTTTCAAATAATGGGAATCTTGTGAAGAGACCATTTCTTTTAAGTAAGGACTTTGGAGTGGTTGGCTTTAAGGAAGAGATCTATAAAGAGAATCTTTAAAAAATTCAAAAAAAAAGGGAAGTCTTGCGACTTCCCCAATATATCAAAAGTGATAAGTTATACTTAAGATAAATGCTTACTAAGAATTTTAGCTAATTCAAACATTGTAACTTCTGCTTTTCCAAAAACTTTCTTAAGTTTTGAGTCAGCAAGAATATTTCTTCTGTTCTTAGGATTTTGAAGGTCATGCTTCTTAATATAATCCCAAATTTTCTTAACAGCCTGAGATCTAGCAACTGGCTTAGCTCCAATAACTTCAGCAAGTGCTGCTGAAACGTTCATTGGCTTTAAAAGTGCAGGATTAGCTTTTCTTTTCTTCTTAGGCTTCTTGGCCTTTTTAGCTTTCTTCTTTACTTTCTTAGGTGCTGCCTTTTTCTTTTTCTTAGTAGCTTTTTTCTTCTTAGTTTTTTTCTTTTTCTTAGTAGCTTTCTTTTTCTTCTTTGTAGCTTTTTTCTTCTTCTTTTTCTTTTTTGTAGCTTTTCTCTTAGTTTTTTTCTTCTTAGTAGCTTTCTTCTTCTTTTTCTTTTTCTTAGTTGCTTTTTTCTTAGTTTTTTTCTTTTTAGTAGCTTTTTTCTTTTTCTTTTTCTTAGCTACCTTTCTTTTGGTCTTCTTTTTAGCGACCTTTCTTTTAGTCTTCTTTTTTCTTACTGCCACGTTTGCCTCCTATTATTTGAAAAACGTTATATAATTATGATCAAGTATAATGTTATTAAATATTTCTCATTAATCAACATCTTTTATGAGTTCTCAGTAAAAAAAAAATTGATGTTTTCATTGAAATTTGAAAAATTTTTGCCTTTTTATTCAAAATAATTATCAAGATTAAAAATGATGAACCCACTAAAAGGTAATGAAACTTAAGGAAAAATCTTCTTATTAGTTAGCTATATTAGAGTAGAGAAGGAAATGTTTGTTTTTTGACACTTTTATTTATGACTCATTTTTAAAAGAATAACCTCAACTCAGCTTCAACTTGGCTAATTTTAGGAGTGTTAGTTCCCTTAAATATATTTTGATATCCGAAGATAAGTTTTCCTGGGAGAGGGAACTTTTTGTTTTGATAGAGACTTATTGTTGTAAATTCAAGTTGTACTCTATAGCTAAATTTCTCATGTCCGGTATTGTCGGCTAAAAAATTATTGGCATTTCCATAGCTTGACTCATAGCTACTTTTAAATTTCTTCTCATAAGAAAAGCCAGGATTAATATATAGATATGGAAGTATTTTAAACTCCGAGTAGGCAGTAGCAGCAATAATATTCCCAAGTTTCTCAGTAAAATTACCTGTAGAGTCTGAAATATCTAAACCCTGAGTGAATGGAATTCTTAATCGCTTTTCACTTTGAATCTGGTAAGTAAATCTAGAGAAAGCATTTAATGTAACAATTCCATCAAAGAAACTTTTAGCTCCACCTAGTTCAGCAAAGACGTCCCATTGGCCATCTCCAAAAGAGAGGTCTTGTAAAATGTCAGGATTATCTATTCGACCAGTAGGAGCAACTGCTCCTAGAGTTGCCGCTGATCCACCTGTAGCTGCTTTATAAAAGTTATAAACAACTCCTAGCTCTGCATCACCAAAGCCTCTGCCTTCCCAATCACCAAGTGGTTGGTAGCCAAGCTCATCAGTAATAATACTCTGAAAATTTTCTTCAGTTACATTTGGTAACTCATCACTCACGATTTGTGCAATAGATTGGCATTCAGGGCAGTCAATATTACTTCTTAAACTATTTCCAACCTCTTCATATGTGTTATCTTGGGTTTTTTTCAAATCCATTGCAACACTTGCTCTCATATATGGAATAAAAGAATAAACTGTTAATCTATCAGTGATTCCTAGTCCTAAAGCAAAAGCATCTGCATTGATGTCTGCTTTAGCACCTAGTTTAAATTCTCCAACGGATAGTTTTTCATAAGCACTAGGAGCAACTTCCTGTATATCCTTAACCGTAGATTTGAACTCATCAATATCTGAAACAAGCGAAGTATCTATTTTAAATGTTTGATCTAATGATTCAAACTTCCCTTGATCATCAAAGCCTCCCAGAACTTGTCCGGTTTGAACTCTTTTATAGACAAAAGTTCTAACTCCTTTTGGGAGCGTGTCATGATATGCACTTAGGGCCGATATCGAGAAGAATATGGGAATTAAAATTTTAATCATCTTGCCTATTTTTTTTAGTTTTGAGTTAGCTGAAACAGAATAGTCCAGGTTGAGATTAAAATCATCAACAAAAGACGCGCTGTGTAAAAATGATAGAGTTCCTAATCCCAGACTGGTAAAATGTTATATTTGATCATAATGAAAATACTTTTAAACTTTTTCCTTCTTATCTTTATTGTCTGTTGTTCCAGAAGTAGTGAAATTACACCTGCTGTAGAATCAAGCTCATTGAGAAACGTTTTAAAAGGGAAGAAGTTCACGGTTAAATATCCTCTTACAGATTATGACTTAGGATATTATGCTGATGAGGACATTCTTGGAAGTAAACCTACAAACCTTATAGAATCTTTTATCTATTCAATTAAAAAAAATGTGATTGAATTTGCCGTTCATGATTTGAGAGAGGGTAAAGCAAAAATTGAAATGCAATTAAGATTACCTTTAGAACTTTTATCATTAGTTAATTCAGTGAAATTAAAACGAGCTTTTTTTATGCTTGATTCATGTATTTCAAAAGGGTGTGAAAGAAGGATCGAAGATAAGGTTTCAATGGGTTGGTTTGATAATGTCTATGCTGGAATCTCTCACTACCCAGGATACCCAATTCTAGGAGAATTAGAGAGAACAAGACCAGGATATAATGAAATCAAAGATGATATAAATGACTTATTCGCAGGGAAGAGTATTAAAAAAAGAAAAAATGACTTCATTCACTTAGCTAGAGTAGAGACAAATAAAGGAAGAAGAAGATATTTTAAGAATGAGTTTCTATTAAAAGGAAAAATCTCTGATCTTAATAATATTAATGATTTTTTAAATAAGAATAAAAAAAGGTTGAATATTATTTCACTTGCACCTCTTGGAAATATTTTATTTGTGGAGACTAGTGATAAGGGTGCAGCTTTTAAAAAAGCATCAACTTTTGATGGTGAACTTAGATCTATTTTAACTACAAACTACGGAGTTGTGACTCCGAAACAATGTCATACAGGAATGTGTGTCGACTTTGAGATAAATGATACTGAACTAAAACCATTTTTAGATGATAAGAGAAATTTAAATGTTCACGCTGCATTTGATATTGCCAAAGTACCTAAATTAGACTTTAAATTTAAAGGGTTTCTAGAAATAGAACTTGAATTTAATGATGAAAATCTAAACTTCTAAGGACAAGTAATGGAATTATATTTGGGGATAATGGAGCTACAAGATGCTAAGAGGATCCAGGCAGAGTTAAAAAATTCTGATATTCACGTGGAACTTAAGCACAATGAGCAAACCTGCACTCGAGGATGCACTATAAAAGTTGAGATGTGGGGAGAAGAAAAAAACTTAGAAGTCTATCAAGAATATTTCGCTAAAGAGCAGGCCCGACATGTTGTGGGACTAGAAGTCGACCCTGCATTAGTTAATGCAGTATTTGATCCAAATTCAGAAGAAGTTGTATGTCAGGCATGTGGTTTTAAATTTAAACCGGCTGCTGAGTGTCCAGATTGTGGTTTGAGTTATGCATAATTTAAACCTTTCCTAAACTGTCATTTAAAATTCTATTAAAAACAATCGTTTTGGTGTCAAAGTGATTCCAGTAAAGTCGTCTTAGCTTTCATTGTCTTAACTGAGAGTTAGAAGCTAAAAGTACACTCTATCCAGAATTAAGCTAAAATTATAAGTAGGTGTTAACCATTAGAAGAAGGAGTTTCTAGTGAAGATTTTAATTTTGTTTTTGGGGGGCCTCTCCATTTACTCATTTTCAAATTCAGAGCAATCTAAAAGAGTAAAAGCTATTTACGGTATAGATAACCGCCAAGACCTGGCTGATGTTAGCGATCCAGTCTTAAAAGACTATGCTCTGGCAACTGCAGCCATGATAGACAGAGGGAAATTAGAGCAGGTTTCAACCACTGAGTATAAAATTGTAGCGACACTCCTAGGAGAGAAAAACTTTCTAACTTCAGGAGGGAGCTCTCCATTGTGTAAGGATGAGAGGTTTTTAAGTCAACCTCAAGCTGCAAATTGTTCAGGATTTCTTGTTAGTAAAGATCTACTCGTAACAGCTGGTCATTGTGTGAGTAGTTTAAGTAATTGCAATGAAAGTCGGTGGGTTTTTGATTATAAAGTTGATGAGCAAAGTGGGAGAGTCGAAAATGTTAATATAGACAGTATCTATAGGTGTAAAGAAATTGTTGCAAGAGAGTTAACTCAATCAAGCTTTTCCCCTAACGATTATGCACTCATAAGGCTTGATCGAGAAGTTGTTGGTAGAACTCCTTTAAAGTTTAGATCGTCTGATACGGCCCAACTTGGTGATGAGGTAGTATTAATTGGCTACCCTTCAGGGCTTCCAGTAAAAGTCGCAGCAGGTGGAGTTGTTGAAAAAGTATTTGATACTTATTTTGAAGCAAGTATTGATGCTTTTGGTGGAAATTCAGGATCAGCAGTTATTAATGAAAGAACTGGAGAAGTTGAAGGGATTTTAGTTAGAGGAAGAGCGGATTATTCTTTTGATTTTTCTTCAAGTTGTACTAGGACTGCTACATTTTTATCGAATACGGATTCTTATGAAGGTGTCACGCATATTACAAATATAAAAGAGCTCGAAGATATTGAGCAACCTGTTGTTATTGTGGAGCCTGTAATACCTGATGAACCAGTTGTGACAACTAGGACTGTGAGAAGATGCTTTTTGTTTTGGTGCTGGGATGTAGAAGAAGAGATTTGATTTAACTAATAAATATGTGTCTAATAAAGAGGATGAAATTTATTTTACTCCTCTTTATTTCTCTTAATAGTTTTTCTAAACAACCTTTTTGTTCCGTCAATGGACAAAGTTATAAAGATAAAATTTCTCAAATGTTTATTGTTACATATAAGCGAGGAGAAGAATTTAAAAAATATATAAAACGAGAGAAATTTGGTGGAATAATTGGTTTTTCTCATGACCTTACAAAGTATAAAAATATTAGAAATTTAAAGCAAGAACTTATAAGTCTTCAGCATCATGCTGAAACACCTTTGTTTATGACCATTGACCAAGAAGGTGGACTGGTTCAACGTCTTAAAAAATATAAAGAAATGACTTATGTTCCAACTGCAAAATTTATTGGTAAATTTCTTGATCTTCAGAGCTTAGATAATGCTAAAATACATGCTAGAAAAATCGGAGAAATTATGGGTTCCGAACTTAGGTATGTTGGTTTTAATTGGAACTTTGGACCGGTTTTAGATCTTGATCATAATGAAAAGAAAAACCCGATCTCTAAATATCAAAGAGCTTACTCTTCTATCGCCTATAGGGTTTCAGAATATGGGACCAATATTATTGAGGGAATGGAAAAATATGTTTTTGCTACAGCTAAACACTTCCCAGGGCAAGGATTAACTAAAATTGATAATCATTATAAGTCTTGTTTGAATTCAGGGACTTGTCCAAATTTCGAGATGGAAGATCTTAAGCCATTTGAAAAGGCGATTAACTCCAATGTTTCAACAGTGATGATTGGTCATATGATTTATCCAAACCTTGATAAAAAATTATCAACATTTTCTGATAAAATAATTACTCAATTATTGAGAAAGAAAATGAAATTTAAAGGACTTATTGTCTCTGATGATTTTACCATGGGAGTATTAGGGGTTGCATCAGGAATAAAAGCAAAAGTGTTTCGTATGGGAACTGTTCCTAATATTATTGGACTAGCAGCGAGTAATTCAATTAAAGCTGGAATGAATGTTTTGGTATTATCAGAGTTTGGAAAGGGAAGAAGAGAGGTTTATGTGAGAAATTATCTTTGTAATGCAATTACATATGACAAGACTCTAAGAAATAGAATTGATGAATCTTATTCTTTAATTAAAGAATATAAATCTAAAATGAATAAAACCGGTATAAGCTCTTTAAATAAACTACAAAACGCTGCTTATTTTAAGAGTATGCTAAAAGCTCTTGAGAGAAAGTTTTCGAGACAACAAATTCAAAAACTAGATAAAAAGATTTATCGATATTATTGAGCTGATTATTTGTCTTTTTCTAAATGAAATCTGTAGGTTTTGTTTTTCTTCTTTAATTTTAATTTTTGAATTGTTAGCATTTTTATAAATATTTCAAAAGGAGTATGAAGTGTCGTCTACATTAAAGTGGATTATAAGTTTCATTCTATTTATCGTTTTTAGTTGGTTCTATATTTATATATTTGAAAAGCCACACGAAAAAATTGAAGCTCAAGTTCAATATCAAGCAAATGAAAATCTAAAAAATGCAGGACTAGGTCATATCAGTGCAAGTGCTGACGGACTAGATGTTACTCTTTCTGGAAATGCTGAGTCCGATGAGCAACGAGAGCGAGCCGTAGAAGCTTGTAAAGTTTGTGGAAATAATTCTGTTGATGATTCAATGTTAAAATTAGGTAGTATTGATAAGTATAATGTTGTTGCTAGACATTCAGAAAATCCTAAGCAGATTACTCTCAGTGGTATCGTGCCTAATGAGAAAGTCAAAAATTCTATTTTAGCTCACGCTAATAGTCTGTATGGACAAAGTAATATTACTGAGAGGTTGATCGTTGATAATTTTGAAAGTCCTGAGGTTGAAATTTTTGAGAGTTTAGCAAGGAATGCAATTGGTCCTTTAGATGATTTTGATGGAGACTCTTCGTTTAACTTAAATTTTAATAGGACGAATTATTCTGGTAGATACTTTGACCAAGATCTAGATGATAGAACTCGATCAAATCTCATGGGACTTGCTGATAATCACGAAGTTCAATTCCCTGATCATTCAATAGAGGTCGTTTCTACAACTACTACTGAGCCTATTGTAAAAGTAAATTGCCAGAAAAAAATTAACGACTTACTTAGTGGTGAGAAAATTCTTTTCAAAACATCAAGTGCTCAAATTAACTCACGAAGTGATGCTTTATTGAGAAATTTAGCTGAAGCTTTAGGAGAGTGCCCAGCTTATGGAGTTGAAGTTGGCGGACATACCGATAAGAGAGGAAAAGCCGCATTTAATTTAAAACTTTCAAATAAAAGAGCCGGCTCAGTTAAATCTAAACTTATTGGATTAGGTGTTTCAAGCTCGAGAGTTAAAGCAATTGGTTATGGAGAATCACAACCACTTGTTGATGGAAATAGTGCAGATGCTTTTGCACAAAACAGACGAATAGAAATTAAACTTCAAGGAGAACTATAATGATGTGTGTAATGACCTCGATTTGGTTAGGACTATTACTAGCTTTCTTACTAGGGATATTAGTAGGGTGGTGGATTTTTGGATGTTGTTGGAAAAAGAAATATTTAGCCTTAAAAGATAAGCAAGATCACGCACCAGTTAATTCTATGACTAGTAAAAGTGCAGCAGTCTCTAGTTTTTCCGAACGTAGTACTCCAAAGAATATTCCTGCAGGAATTAAGCTAAATGATTTGAAAATTGTTGAAGGAATTGGACCAAAGATTTCTGAGATTCTTCGAGATAATGGAATTAAAACTTGGTGGGATTTAGCTGATACTAAACCGGAGACCATCAAGGAATATTTAAAAGCTGCTGGTTCAAGGTTTCAAATGGCAAACCCCGGATCTTGGCCTAAGCAAGCGAAGATGGCCGCTCAAGGTAAGTTTGATGAACTTCAAAAGTGGCAAGATGCTCATGATCATGGGATCGAGAGTTAATTTTTTAAGCTCTAAGTTGTCTTAATTTATAAATGAGACCGGTTTTATTGCCGGTCTTTTTGACTCAGGTATGAAAAATCTCCTATTTCTTTAAAAAATTCTAAATATGATAAAATAGTATCAGAGATTATACAGAGGTACGTTTATGAAGAATTTAATAATTTTAACTATGGTATTACTAAGTGTGGCTTGTAAAGAAAGTACTGCTTTGAAAACTATAGATACTCCAACTCCCACAACCCAAATTACAGAACCTTCATGGGCAAAACTTGTTCATTTGGAAGATTTAATTCCAGGATCATATTTTTCAAACGATAGAATGAGCGTTATTAAAATCGCTAATGATAAGAAAACAATAAGGCATATTACTTTTAGTAAAAAAGCTGATGAAGGATCTCATTCACTAAATGCCATGACTGTTCAACATACAGATGGAACTTATGAATTAAAAGTAGTTGAACCTGGGAAAGCAATCTTATCTCCGTCTTTAGGGGCAGAGCCAATTGATTCAGATGAGTGCCGTGAACTTATTCAAAGTGCATATAATGAATATATTGAGAAATTTGATGGAAGCCAGTTTGTCTTTCAAAATAATGGAACTTTTATAAGGTCAAATACTTTACCTTTTACTTTAACCGAGAATCAACTTAAACAAGGAACTATTTGGTCAATCTTTGGAAACACTCATGAGGCTCAAGTTTTCCAAAAATCAGATAAAGATATCAATTTTGATGAAGTTATTGCTTTTTATCAATCTAGTGAAAAGCCTCATATTTGTTCAAGATTTGATCCAGAAGTGGACTTAGATAAAGATGGCTTTAAAGGAAGTAGTGATAAATGTCCTAATGAAAAAGGGAGTAGTCCTGAAGGTTGTCCTTTTAAATTAGATGGTTTTACAAATAATTGTGATGGACAAGCAGAATTGGCCAGTCAAACAGTTAAAAGGTTTAAAAATAAAGTTGCAGAAGTTTGTGATACTGAAGAAAACGTCAGGCAAGCTGAGTTTATTTGTCATAAAGATTTAGAAAACAATACCTTGGAGTGGACTCATCAATCTACTGATGGGGTTGATCTAAGTGAGTTTGCTCATACTAAATGTATACACCTTGATTCGATTTAAACTTAAATCATTAGCATAATAAAATTCGATGAATAGGTTTTAGACTGACGTCTTAGATATGAGAGCTAAAAAAGAGTTCTATAGTTTTTATTTTCTCTTCTTAATTATAAAATCTCATCAAAAAATTTATAATTTGTAACATTTTTAGCATATTTAACGAAGACAAACCTTGATTATTTAGCTGCATCATGGTCTTTTTAAGATAGGATAATATCCTTCAAGGTAAGCTTAGATAAGAGAGTAAAGGTATGGCCAATATTGATTCTAAAGATCTTATATTAAAAACTCTCGAAGGTGATCAGGTTGCCTGTGAAAAGTTTTTATTATCACTTTTGCCTAAAATTAATGCTCGGATTTATAATAAAATTCAAAGAAAAGAAGATCATGAAGATGTTAAGCAAAATGCTCTAATGGGGATTTATAAGTCTTTGCACACTTTTGATGTCACTAAGAGTGTTACTCCTTGGGTAAATGCAATTATTGATTTTAAAATTGCTGATTATTATCGAAGCAAGAGCAGAATCCAGGATAAAGAAGTAAATATAGATAATGAGCGTGTAACAATTCCTGGAGTTGAGGCGAATATAGACTTTGAGATGATTGATATGATTGAGCAATTACCTGAGAAGTTTATACAGCCTATCGTTTTAACGAAAATTAAGGGCCATTCTACAAAGGAAGCTGCTGAGATATTAAATATTAAAGAAAATGCTTTAAGGACGAGGATTTCTCGAGGAGTACAAAAACTCGAAGTACTTATGAAGGAGTTAAAATGAAGGACCAAGATTTAATTAAATCACTTTCACAAAAACACTCTAAGGTAAAAACTTTACCTAATGCTAATAAAAGAGCCCTTACTTTTGGAGTTATTTCATTTTTCTCTGTTTTAATCTTAATGTATTTTAACGGTGGTTTCAGAGTTTTATCTAATGATTATGGCTTTAACTTTCAGACTTTAGAATTAGTTTCTATTTTTGTAGCCTTTTTCTCCATTATGATCGTTTCATTTAATTCATCTATTCCAGGAAATACTATCAATAGTGCTTTGAAGGTATTTTACACTTGCTCATTTTTATTTGGGATCAGTCTCTTATATAGATATCTTTTTATTCCTGATGGGTATGCACCTATGCTTACAAGAGTTTTTCACTGCACTGAAGAAGTTTTAGCCTATGCAACTCTTATTCAGTTTTTTCTATATTGGAGAGTGAGTAAAGGAGTTTTACTTAGTTTAAAAAAGACTGTGATTTTCACAACTTTAACAGCAGCAACTTTACCACTTATGCTCATGGCATTAGGGTGTTGCATTAGACCAGTTCATATTTTCACATCTCACTTTGCTCCTTTAGCTATTTATACAGTAGTAGTAGGAATTGCTCAGTATTACTTTTTACGAAAAAAATATGAATATTAAAAAAATAGGTTTGATAGGACTAATTGGTGGAATTATTTTCTATCTTTATCAATCTGGTTATACACAATATTTAAGTCTTGGTTATATAAAAGAAAACCTAGCTTCTTTTGAGCAATATTATGCAAACAACTTTGTTCAAACAATCTTAATTTTTTCTTTTCTATATATTGTCGCAACTGTTTTATTCCCTGGAGGCTCAACGGTATTAACACTAACAAGTGGAGCTTTATTTGGTGTTATTCAGGGAGTTATAATAGTTTCTTTTGCAAGTACAATTGGAGCAACTGTTGCATTTTTATTATCAAGGTTCGTTTTTAGAGACTTTATTCAAAATAGATTTGGCTCAAAACTAAAACCTATAAATGATGGAATCGTTAAAAATGGTGCTAATTATCTCTTAACTTTAAGGCTTCAACCTATTTTTTCATTTTTTTTAATAAACGTTTTAATGGGCCTTACTCCTATCAAAACATCAATCTATTACTTGGTCAGTCAAATAGGCATGCTTCCAGCAACTATTGTCTATGTGAATGCTGGAGCTGAACTAGGGAAAATCAATAATCTAAAAGATATAATGTCACCAACTCTCATTGTATCGTTTCTATTATTAGCTTGTTTTCCCATCTTAATAAAATTTGTTATGAAGTCATTTAAAGGTGGGAGATTTGAATGTGTCTAAGAAAAAGCACTTAAAAAATTTAATGATAAAAACTCGTTTATAGAGTCATAGATATTTAAAATATAAGGAGAAAATTATGAAAATATTGAATTTAGTAGTACTTATGGGACTTTTTGGTTGTTTTCAGGCACAAAGTTCTGGAAATATGGATGCGAAGGTTAATCATATACAGGCCATTAAAAAAGCAGGTTTTGATCACAATCATACTTTATTAACAAAAGTACTAAAGGAAAATGTTGTTCCCGGAGAAGTAAGTAGCTTAGTTAGATATGGTAACTTAAAAGCTAATAGGTCAGATCTGGATACATACTTAAGAGAGCTTGAGAAGTTAACTAGAAAAGATTTTGCCAACTTTAATGAAAATCAAAAACTTAGTTTCTGGATTAATGCCTATAATGCATATACTTTAAAACTAATTATTGATAATTACCCACTTAAATCGATTAAGGATTTAGGAAGTGTTTTTAGTTCACCTTGGAAGAAAAAATTTATTACATTATTTAAAAAGAAAATGAGTCTAGATAATATAGAGCACGATACGATTAGAAAAAACTTCAAAGAACCTAGAATTCACTTTGCAGTAAATTGTGCATCTATGGGGTGTCCATCATTAGCTGATATTGCTTTTAATGAATCGAATCTAGAGAATTTATTACAAAAGATGTCTCTGGGTTTTATTAATAATAATGCAAAAAATAGCTATGATATTGCTAATAAAAAGATGAAACTATCTAAGATTTTCTCATGGTATGGCGGTGACTTTAAAGAAAAGTTTGGTTCATATAAGAATTTCATTCAAACTCTTAAGCCTGATGTTAAGGGCCTATCTAAGTTTAAAGTTAGCTGGAGTGATTATGGATGGGATCTTAATGATTCTAAAGAGTAATGACTCAGTGCTCCAGGTATGAAAATTTTATAATCTTGTAACATTTGTTAAGCTCCTGGCGAACTTAAAAGTATATAACTAGTAGTACAATTTCGCTGCTTTGATACTTAAGGAGAAACATGAAGCTTTTATTTACAACATTGTTATTTTTAACAGCATGTTCAGGATATCAAAATGATCCCAAGAACTTTGATACCATTACAGAAAATCTTAGTTCAGCACCTGCACCAACCCAAACAGATACAACTGATACTGATTTAACTGCAAATAGCTTTGATGATGTATTTCAAAAGTTTCTAGATGAATATGTAGTTGTTTTACCAACAGCTAAATATGATACAAGAGTTGATTATAAGTCCTACTCAGATGATCTAAAAAATAAAAAAGCTGAAATTATTGCTTTGAGAAAAGAAATCATAGATTATTTTGGATCAAATACTTTCAATACATTAAATACAAACGAGCAAATTGCGTTTTTAACGAATGCTTATAACTTTTTTGTAATTGATCTTATTGCTAGCAAATACCCAATTAAACAAATTTTTGATGCAACTCCAGGTGAAGAGGTTTTTAAGAAGAACTTTATGAATATTGCTGGAGAGGTGATGTCTCTGGATTATTTAGAAAAAACAAAGCTTACTACAGTTTTAAAAACAAAGCTTGGTAACCCAAGTGGTAAATTAACAGATGCGAGGCTGCACTTTGCTTTAATTTGTGGCGCATTAGGATGTCCTATTCTTTTAGATAAGGTTTATAAAGGTGAGACTCTAGAAGCTCAATTAGAAGATATTACTAGGAAAGCCTTTGCTCTACCTCGAATGATTCAAAATAAAGGAAGTCACTATAGTTTAGTGCAACTATTTTCAAAAGATTGGTATAGTGATGATTTTGATAACCACAGTTCTGAAGATTTACCTTCGGTAAGTAGTCATAAAGAATTTATCGCAAAGTATTTCCCTGGAAGCTATGATTTTTCAAAAAATTTAAAAGTGGATATTAAGTATAATTGGGATTTAAATAAATTATAAAAATAGGTATAAAAAATGAAAAAATTAATATTAAGTATGTTAATCGTTGGATCCTCTCTTAGCTTTTCAAAAGGTCTAAGTGAGTACTCGCTCCCTAAATGGGTTAAAGGTGTTTCTTTTACTTTGGAGCCGAAATTTGATTCAAATCTGTTTCAGATTAATGAAGATATTTTGAACAATGAACTTACTGATCCTAATGATGGTATTTTAAAAACTTCTCTTGGTTTAAAAACAAAGTTCTTATTTAAGCCTTCTAAGAAATATATTCTAATTAATACTTTGAAAGCAGATGGAGTTTTTGAATATTTTAGTAATTTAAGTGATAAGTTTTTAAGAGATGAGTTTAGTGTCTCAAATTCTTTAGTTGGAGTTATTCCTTTAAGTAAGAAAGTACAACTAGGTCATGTCTTTTATATTGCTGCTAATCAGTCTCAATCTTTTGAATATAGAGATGAAAACTCAGAAACTGAAGTGAAGTCAATTGAAAATGATCATATGAATTATTCTGGAACGTTTTTTATATCTTCTAAGTTTAATAAGGTTTTGAAAACAAGTCTTGATTTAGGAGTTGGTCTCTTAGACTTTAGCAATGATTACTCAAGTTATTCAGTAGTCAGTGGTGAGCAAAACGATTCATTACAAAGAAATGTTAAATTGAATAATCAATTTAAGTTCGGAAAAAATCTAGTTATTGATACTCCAATTTCTTATTCTAAAGCCTACTTTAGAAATAGATCGGCTCTTGAGAGCAATGGTGGATTTAAGTCTTCAGGGTTTGCTCCAGCTGATATAATTGAAAAATTTTCCTTTCTACCAAAGGTTAGTTTAAATACTCCAGTAGGGAATTTTTATTCTTCATTCGGGATAGCAAATCAGAAAGATCTAGTTTTTGGTGGTAGAAGCTTTGATGGAAATAAGCTTATGTTTGGATATTCATTAAGTTTTTTAAAAGATCATCGTGTTTTTGTTGATTATGATCTTAGTCAGAATAATTATTTAACAGGGATTGACTTCAGTGACTCTGATGGACTAATCAGAGAAGATAAAATCACAAAATTGTCACTAGGTTATAACTTAACCAAGGCTTTTAGTTCACCAATTGACTTAAATTTAAAATATACTTATCTTGATTCAGACAATGGATCTTATGGGGGAAGCTTTGATTCTAATATGATAAGCTCTTCTTTGACCTACAACTTATAAGGAGTAACTTCATGAAAAGTTTAATACTAATTTTATCACTTCTAGCAACAATTCAATTATCTTTCGCTTCAGGTGGCGGAGGTGGTGGCGGTGGAGCCAGTGAAGTAGATTTATCTGCAGATTTAGATGAGGCCGTAGAAGAAGCTAAAGCAGAAGCTGAAGAAGAAGCTAAAAAAGAATACACAAAAAAGAAAAAGAAACTAAACGATTATAAAGATTCAATGGAAGATGAGTTTTCTGAGTAATTGATTGAATAAAGTTATCCTCGTTACTGGAGCCAATCGCGGTATTGGTGAGGCCATTGTTAAAGAGCTTGCAGTTTCCAACCCTAAAGATACAATTTTATTAGGTTGTAGAGATTTAAAAATGGGATCAGCTATTGCGAGCGACTTTACAAATATCAAAGCTGTTCATTTAGATCTAGGATCAATGAGTATCTTAGATAAAGGTCTAAGAAAAATCTTAATCGATTATCCTCATATTGATATTTTAGTGAATAATGCTGGTATCTTATACCAAGATAGTGCAATGAGTATAAGTGATGAGAAGTTTAATGAAGTTTTACAAGTTAACTTACTGGCTGCTTATAAATTGATTAAGGTCTTGGCTCCTTCTATGATAAAAAATTCTTTTGGAAAGATTATCAATATCTCTTCAGGGTGGGGGCAATTTGAAGATGGCCTAACAGGACCTTTTTCTTATTCACTAACAAAAGCATCTCTTAATGCTTTAACCCTAACCTTGTCTCAAGAGCTCCCAGAATGTATTGAAATTAACTCAATGTGCCCTGGTTGGGTTCATACAAGAATGGGTGGAAAACAAGCTCCTAGGACGCCAGAGCAAGGAGCAGCGACTGCAATTTGGCTTATTAATAGAAAAGAAACTTCATCAACAGGGTGCTTTTATCGCGATGAGCAAAAGATAAATTGGTAAAAAACTTCATGAAATCCACTAGTTTTGATTATAGAGATATTTAAGTCTTCACATCTAAATATAAAACAAGTATAAAAAATTATTATTTAAATGAACTAATTCAAGGAGTTTTATGAAAGTTTTAAGTTTAAGCCTATTACTATTTTCTACTTTGTCATTTTCCCAATTAATGACAGCTGGAAATTTAGGGTGTGATAATGTGATCGATTTTTCTGAATTCAAAGGAAGAACATTTCTTAGTTTTATGGAAAAAATTGGAAAGCCTCTATTAGACGATTATGCGGTGAACGGATATGAAGTGGCTGATGCTAAAACAGTTTTAGCAAGAGTTAAGCAAATGGATTCTAAAGTCCAGTGGCAAATCGGAAAAGCGCTTAAAAAGAAAAGTTTAAAAAAGATTGTTAGCAAGCTTGAAGGGCGAAACGCAAACCTTTATACATTGCCTGATATGATCTCTTCTGTAGAGAGAAGTGTTAATAAATATAAACTCTCAACTGTTATTGGTCTTGCTAGTTGTGGTGGAATGATCATGAAGTTTCATAAGAACAATTATGCATATAATATACATTATGGAACGGGTTCAGAGAAGAAAGATAAGCAAACAGGTCGTAGCTTTGCTGAAGGACCAAGTAGAAATGCAAATGATGCTTCTGATAAAAACTACCTAAAAGATCTTGAAGCTTATACTAAAGAATATCCTGAAAATATTCAGACTTTTTATTATACTCTTTTAACTACACTTACTAATAATGATACTGAGACCTATAATTTGATCGAAGATCATGGGCAAGACTTATTAACTGACTTCTTAGCTGTTTATACCGCTGAGCAAGCTAGAAACTTAATGGATAATAAAGTAAGCCTTCACTGGGATGCTGCTTTATTAGAAGTAACTCTTTTAGGTGCTTTTCATGCAGGCCAAGATGAAGTTGCTATGTTTTACAAAGATCCACGTGATCCGAGTAAAATTATCTTTACAGATACAGTTTTAAATCAAGGACCAGGGTGCTCTCCAAGAGATCTATCAAAAGTTAGAAAAGCTTATATGTATGATTATTGGCAATTTAGCTCGAGTACAAATCCTGAACATTGTAAAAGAAGTGGGATTAATATTACTAAAAAAGAATTTAGAAAGTTGGGATCACTTATTACTAAATATCATAGAGCTAAAAACCCAACACTTATTAAAAATATTGAAAGACATTTTCATTATAAAAATAGAGGTGGAAATGTTTTCTATCAACTAAGTAAGTTTTTAATAAATTCTAAAACACCTAAGAAGCTGGGAAGTATGTCTTATAAATTAGCTGAAGATTATACAAAATTCTTATTACAAGTTAGAAAAGATGCTGCAGATGTAACAAGGAAAATTGCTAAAAAACAATTGAAATAAATCTCTTTCAGGTCTACGGTTTCTAGAGCCGTAGACCTATTTAAAGTGACCAAATAGCGACTACGCTATACTTTGAGTTACTTTTCTTGCCTCTAATATAAGAACTAAAAACATTTTCATCTTGAGCGATTTGGCTTCTCGTGTAATTCATTATCATGATCCCACCCCAGGGTAGAAACGGGATAAAAACCCCAAGTTTATAATCAATATGCGCCAGACCACCGAGAGCACCAGTTCCATAGACATAGGTATTATTTCTCAAATCTCCAAACCCTCCAGCAATACCTAGAGAGATTAACGGAATAAAAGATGCCTGGGCATCAAAATAGAAGTAATTTCCATGGTGCTCGTTTAGATCTTTATGAAATGAGCTTGTAAACTTGATGAAGTTTTTTTCAAATTTTTTCTTATACTCATGAGTTAAATACAGCCCCCAAGTGGATTGTCTTGTGTTTTTAAAGTCCAAGTCTTTACTTTTAAGTTTTATAAGCGGAAATCCAGGTTCATCATTAAAAAATTCGGAACCAAATTGAAGCTTATGTTCACCAAGTTGTTTTTTAAGGTTAAGTCCGCCTCTACCTAAGCTTAGAGTATCATAAATAGTAAGACCCGGACCTATCACCATGATTGGAGAGTTCCAAATAAGGGCCCCTCTATAGACGATTTTAGATGAGAACACACCGACTGCACTGAATTGAAAATCCTTTTTGGGTCGAGGTTTTGGAGGTTGGTTGGCTAAAAGTAATAATGGTATTAAAAGAACTAAAAACTTCATTAAGCTAAATATATCATTTTAAAATGGTTATATCTTTAGAAAAATGATTTTACTTTAACTTGCTCTAAAACTCCTTCTATTGATTTAAGGATTTCTTCTTGATTAAGGCTTTCACCATAGAACTGATATTGTTTTGGCTCCATTAGAATTGGAATTTCTTTGATTTCATTTTTTAAAGTATTTGTTGAGGCATTGAAATCAATTTTCTTAAGATTAAAAACGTAGTTTAATTCTAAGTTCTTATCTTTTACTCGTGATAGAATTTTGAGCTTTTCAACGCTTGCAAACTCCTTTGAGCTTGGGATGACCATCACGGCTTCAACATAGTCTTTTTTAGACTTTATTGTTTTGATTTTAAATTTATAAAAATTTGAAAAAATATCTAAAAAGCCACTAATGATTTGTAAGGGGCCAATATTTAAGGGAAGATATCCCGTTTCATAGAAACTTTCTTCTTTTCCACTACAGAGATATAAACTTTTGGTTTTATCACTAAGGTGAGCATCATCTGGAAGCTCATAACTAATAGGTAATGAAGCCGATTGTTTTGCCTTAACTGTTTGCTCTGGGAATATACTTTTTTCTAAAACTGAAAAAGCAGCTTTATCCTTAGTCTTTATTTTTTTGGGAGACCCAAGACAGAGAAAGTGTCCGACTTCACAGAGTTGGAAATCATTACTAGAATGATTAGAAATCTTTAGTGAACCTGTAATTGTTTGACCTTGAAGCCATTGTTCACCATTTAGTAGGATTTTATACTCAATTTGATTGTTTAAAAATGTTCCTTTCATGAATTCTTTTATACGGGATAGAAGAGTATATGTTAATAAATTTAAAGTATTGATTCAATTAATTTAAGTTCATCCGGGGATGCTTGAAAAGATTTATAAGAATCAATGATATCAAGAGTCTCGGCCTTAGAGATCTTGGTATTATAGGCATGCTCGATGATTCTCATGATTGCAGAGTCACTATGAAACTCGAGATATGACTCATCTAAGATTTTATAAAAGTCTTGATAGGTTTTAAACCAAGGCTGATCCTTATAAATTTCAGATAAGCTATTATAAAATGATTCACAAAACTCTTCATTAAATGGAAGGGACTGAGTTGCAATTTGTTCGTAGAAGTTCATGACTACTGAGGTGTCGAGGTTTGTAATTAGTGATTTGAGAGTAGCTTTAAAATCGGGCTTGTCTCTGATTTGTAAATACTGAGTATAATAAAAGCTTTTTAAAGTCTGTTCTGGAATGATTTTTTTCTCAATACTTAGGCCATTAGAAAAATGATGCCACTGCTTTTTTGATTGATCATTAATACTCCTTATACATAAGGTAATAGTTGGAACCTCAAGATGAATCAAGCGATGAGTAAATATATCTCCTCTGGTGATTTTAACAACGTCATTTTGATATAAAAACTGAGAAGATTTTTTTTCTAAAATTGTTTGAGCTACATCAGCAGAGAACTTTTTTTCTATTGTAACCTTATAAGTTTCTTGTAAAGAACTGCCAAATAAAACTTTGAATGCTCCTTCAAAACTATGATCATGAATGGAGGTGTCGTGATGAAGCCAAAAGTAAATATCAATGACAAATTTATTATTATTAAAAACGGTAAGGGGAGGTTGTCCAAAAGTATTATGAAGATTTAACTGTCTAACACTTGGCCGCGCAAGTATAGATTTCGAGACCCTTTTTTCAAAATCATTAAGAGATAAATCATGAGAGAAAGCTTCTAGTTCTTGAACGCAAATTTCTTGAAAATTATTTGATTTATCTATACACCGTTTCTCTATTTTTAAGCCTAAAGCTTTTAAACGATCAATCATATATGCTCCTAGACTTGAGTTTTTTCATAAGCAAGCCTTTGAAAGACTAAGGTTCTATTGTTTGCTGGCATTTCATGATCATCGATAATTTCAAACCCACCTTTTTTCATTTGAGAGACTATATCTTCAAAGTTTCTAATACCTGATTTTTCATTTCTTAATTTCAAGTGCTGATCAAAAGATTCATTACTTGGGCTGGTGAATTTTCCATTATAGTTAAATGGACCATAGAAAAATACAAGTGCACCTTCTCTTAACCTTTTGGAAAGTAATTTAAAAAAAGTCTTATTTTCTTTCCAGGACATAATATGGAGGGTGTTTGAAGAGTAGAGATAATTAAAGCCTCCTTTTGGAAAATCATTTTGACCGATTTCTAAAAGCTCTGGACCATGGAGGTTTTTGATTTGTGCTTTTTTTAAGGTTTGGGAAATTTCTCTATGCCAATCTAACCGATCACTCGTTACCCATTGAATTTCAGGGAAGTTTTTTGCAAAGAAAATTGCATGCTCAGCACAACCTGTACCAATCTCTAATAAACGACCCTTTTGCAGGTATTGCTTTAAAACCTCTAGGATGGGGCCTTTATTTCTTTGACTAGGAGTAAGTGTATTCATGAAACGAGTATAAATTATACTTTGGCTAAATAAAAGCGTTGAAGTTGAGCTCTAATATCTTTTTCATGACAAAAACTCATCAAATCCATAACATATTGTCTTATGTATAAACTCAGAGGATATCAACAAGAAGCAGTAGATAGTGCTGTTAAATACTTTCGAAAAAAGCAGGACCCTGCTGTCATTGTTTTACCTACAGGAGCCGGTAAAAGTTTAGTCATAGCTGAGATGGCAAAGATTGCTAATGGAAGAGTCTTAGTGCTTGCTCATGTAAAAGAACTTGTAGAGCAAAATCATAAAAAGTATGAAAGTTATGGGCTTGATGGTGGAATTTATTCTGCCGGGTTAAATAGAAAAGAAGTCACTCAAAAAGTTATTTTTGGTAGTATCCAATCTGTGGCCAAGGCAAAAGACAATTTTTTTAAAGATTTTAATCTTCTAATCATTGATGAATGTCATCGAGTTAGTCTTGAAGAGCAAACTCAATATATTCAAGTTGTAAAAAAACTTAAGGCCAATAATGATAAAATGTTCACTCTCGGTTTGACGGCCACCCCATATCGGTTAGGATTAGGTTGGATTTATAATTATTCTCATGATGGCTCAGTTAAAACAAAGCAAGAAAGGTTTTTTAAACAATGTGTCTATGAACTTTCACTTGAGTATATGATACGAAATAAATATTTGACTGCTCCAGTTAAAGTTAATATTCCTGTTACTAGTTATGATTTTTCTGAACTGACTCAAAAAAATAAGATGTATACCATTTCTGAAGTTCAAGAGCTTCTAAATAAGCAAAGAAGATTAACTCCACTTATTATTAAAAACATTATAGATATTACTTTAAGTTATGACAGAAAAGGAGTGATGATTTTTAGCTCTACGGTAAAGCATGCCAAAGAAATCTTGGGATATTTACCAGAGCAGCAAGCAGGAATTATTCTTGGTGATACTCCTGAGCAAGACAGAGATGAAATCATTGAGAGCTTTAAGAATAAAGAATTTAAATATTTAGTAAATGTTTCAGTTTTAACTACGGGTTTTGATGCTCCACATGTTGATCTGATTGCGATCTTACGTCCAACTGAATCAGTGAGTCTGTATCAACAAATAATCGGACGAGGTTTAAGGCTAGATGATAATAAACATGATTGTATTGTTTTGGATTATACAGGAATGGGACATGATATTTATTCTCCTGAGATTAGTGATAAAAAAACAGTTTCAGACTCAGTTGCAGTTTTAGTCCCTTGTCCAAAGTGTGGGTTTGAAAATAATTTTTGGGGTTTTAAAAACTTAGATGATGAAGTCATTGAGCATTATGGCAGAAAATGTAGAGGAGCTCATCAAGATCCAGATACATATGAAATTACTCCCTGTAATTATCGATTTAGATTTAAAATATGTGAAGAATGTGGTGCAGAAAATGATATTACGGCCCGAGAGTGTAGTGAGTGTGAATCTATTTTAATTGATGCTGATTCTAAGTTGAAGCAAGCAAAGTTATCTAAAAATGCTCACGTATTAAAACCAGATACAATCAAGATTGAAAAAAGAAGTGATAAGAAAGGAAATCCTTTTTTAGAAGTAAAGTATTACGATTTTGATGCAAAATATTTAGCTGAGTATCATTACTTGAATAATAAAACGAGTTTGAAAAAATTTAATATAAACTTTCTAAGGTCACATATGAGAAGGCCTGAGTTAGAATTTGAAATCACTGAAATTGATCAAGTCATTAAATATCAAAGACTTCTAAGAATGCCTTCATTTGTTATTGCAAGAAAGCAGGGTAATTTTTGGAAAATCACAGAAAAAATATTTGCTGAACAATTATAAGTTTCTCTAAATTTGTTTCCATTACCTATAATCAATACCTAAATATCAAAAAACATGAGGATACACTTTAATAGTTAAGTAAAGATTCAGATAGCCGATTAAAAAACTATAGATTTAATTGGAGTAAATATGTCTGTTAAGAATTTTTTATACATACCCTTGGTCACTATTTTAATTGTAAGTTGTGGAGGATCGCCTTTATCGTCATTAAGATCAAATTCAGTTGATGACTTATCATCTCTTGACCCAGGCGGAAAAGATGAACTTTGTAAAAAATTTCCTGAATTTTGTCCCGGGGAAGATCCAGGTGACGGAGGAGGAAAACCGGGCGATCCAGGTCAACAACCTGATCCACCAATTACTGATAAATCATCTTTAAAAAATTGTGAAGATTGGAATAACTACTTAGGTATTGATGATCCGATGGCCTGTAATGTTTGGCATATCTTAGCTAATAATCAAAGGGTTGAAAATCTAAGATCTGGTAGTGGTTATATGTCCGAGAGTGCAAAAACTAAAGATTTCAATATCGCGAAAACTTATGACACTTATAGAGGAACAGGAGTAAGAGTTCACGTTGCTGATACAGGGCTTGATTCAGTTCATGAAGATATAGAAGGAAACTTTGTTTTAGAAGGATCAAGAGATTATGGTAAGTCATCATCTAGTGATAATCATCCATTAGAAACCGGGACTTCAAGTCATGGAACAATGGTTGGTGGCTTAATGGCCGCTGAAGGAAATAATGGTATAGGGTTAATGGGAGTGGCGTGGGACGCGACCATTTCTGGAGATAACTTTCTTGGATATCAATCTCAAGCAGCACTTTCAGAAACATATAAGAAAAATCCAAATGTTAATGTATGGAATGGTAGTTTTGGTAGAGGCGTTAGTAGTGTTGTGAACCATCAACAAGTCAGTGATTCAGATGTAAACGTAAGAAGTGCAATCGAGGGTGCCACTAAAAATAAAATATTATATTTTAAATCAAATGGTAATGATGGGACGGTAACTGGAGCAGATGGAAATATGGAATCAATCGCTTCGGTTTATGTTATTAATGCAATTGCAGCTCTAACAACAAATAATGAAGTAATTAATTATTCAACTCCAGGGTCAAATGTCGCTTTAAGTGGGTACGCTCATAAAGGTGGAAATTCTCTTGGAACATGTACTACCTATAAAGGAGGAGATAATTATACTTGCTCAATGAATGGTACATCCTCTGCTTCTCCAACTGTAGCTGGAGCTGCTGCAGTTATCATGGAAGCGTTAAAAAAATCAATACCAAGTCCAAACTGGACAGATCTTTTATATGTTATGATTCGTACAGCTAATCAAAATATTATTGATAGAGCTTCGAAATATTCTGGAACGATTGGATCACAATCTAAAGTTGCAAGGTTAAAGACAGGGTTTATTCATCTAGAACATAGTTTTGATCATGGATTTGGTGTTCCAGATATTGCGGCAGCAGTGGAGTTTGCGGAAGTTTATAATGAAGACATGAGAATTCCCAACCCAACTAGTATTGAATTAACTGAAGCTTCAGAACAAACAATCTCTTCTGGTAGTTGTTCCGAAGAAACTTTAAACTTTAATCAAGATTTTCAGATCTGGTCAGCTGAAGTTAGCGTTAAAACAACTGGCTTAAATAAATCAAGAATGGGGATTTTTCTAGAAACTCCTAGTGGAAAAACAATAATGGTTAAGAATAATGGTGAGTCTGCCAGTTCTACAAATATGGGATATTCTCAAAGGTTTAACGTGAGAGCTCCAATGGGACTCAATGCTAATGGTGAATGGAAAGTAAAGGTTTGTAGTAGTTCAGGGTCAGGAAATTTTACTGGAGCAAAAGTAAAGTTCTATGGTTTTAATGATATTAATACATTGAGATAATTAAAAAAGTAGTTTTATGAAATTAGATAAATTTATATTTGTATGTTCTCTAGCGATATTTTTTACAATGGTAATTAAGAATTATCCAGTAGAGGATCATAGTATTGAGTTTGAAGAAGTGATTGAAGTAGATATTGAAAGAACTGAACAAAAAGAAGTCGTAAGTGGAATAAAAGTAGAAAAATTTACTAGAGAGATAGCAATGAACAAACAGTCTAATGGAGAGATAGTTGAGAAATCGAAGAGTCAAAAAAACAAAACAGTTGGCAAGAACTCTGAAAGCAAAGATATTGAAGCACCAAGACCTCCAACTCTTATTGAATTAAAAGATGCTTATGAGTTATCTGAAAATCATAAAATAGAACTAGGAGAAGAGTTTGAGTTTTATATCTCTCAAAATACATTAGTTAAACCATCTAATGATAGTTCCGGAATTAGTGCAGGGAGTATCGTAAATCAAAGATGGGGCTATATTGAGTTTGATAAAGGACAAGTTGATCCGTTTCAAAGTATTGGACAGTTTCCTGTTGTTGTTAGTAAACAAACTGGAACTGTGGGCTATATTACCGGTGAGCTTGTTGTTCCTATGGATCAGTATCGTGATGGGGAGTTTGCTAATGTTGATGTGATTAGACATGATAAAGATTTAAATATTTCATTCCTCGTAACAAATGACTTTGATGAGTTACAAGGTTTGATTAAAAAATACAAAAAATATAAAGAATTTAATTTAAGGATTAAGGATTCACATAATTATCCTATCTAGATAAATGAAATATATAATTTCAATACTCTTTATCGCTAGTTTACAATCTTTGTCGTGTGATAAATTCCTTGCTCCATCATTATTATCCATAATTAAAGAAATTGGCCTGGAGACGAAAAAACTTTCCCCACAAGTTATTCAAATAATGCCTAACAAAACGAAGTTCGGGAAAACAGTAGAGAGACTCTTGGGAAAGAATGTGCATCTCTATATTAATATGAATATTCATGGCTCATCTGTGAAAACCAAAGAAGGTGTAAAAACTGTAGTTCTATCTAACAATAACTCCAAAGCTTGGACGAAGTCAGAGTTAACTAATTATCTGAAAAACTTGGAGCTAGATGAAAATAGACCTTTGGAAAAGAAAGAACTCATAAAATGGTATAGAAGGAAAATAGATATCAATGGATGGAAGAGTAGAGTTGTTAAAAAATCCATCAATGGTTTAGATACTTCATTATTAAAAATATTACCGAAGGAAAATCTCAATTCTATCAATTCTTATGCCTACTATTTAAAAAAGTTTTACAAAACAGAACTCTTTATGGCTCATCCTGATTTTTTTGATCATTTTACAATGGGTTTTTATAATCCTGGTACGAACCAAATTTGGTTAAACTCAGAACAAATGATTTCTTCTTCAGAGTTTGAGATCAGACAAGTTATTCTTCACGAAGCAAGGCATGCTCAATTTGCATTAAAGGATAATTCAATTCTTCGTTCCAGGATCACAAATACTGGTCTTAATGATATTGAGAGTTTTGATCATCTACCATACTTTAAATATTTAAATTTTGAAGAGTTTTATACATATTCAGAAAATATATACTTTTTCTTTTTAGATAGCGGAGTTTTACCAGAACATACTAAATTAGTTTTAGATATTGCTGAGAGAACTCTTGAACAATTGAGAAGTGTTATATCCAAGCCTTCAGATTTTAATGTAACTAGTAATTTAAATTTATCATCCCTTGAGAAGCTTGGTCTAGAAGCCAATGAATCAAGTGAGGTTATCCCTTATAGTTTAATTATGAGTAAGGACTTTAAAAATCAAACTCCTTCTGTAATGGAAGTTCATCTAAATGATAGTGACCTAAGTAGTTCTTTGTTAAATTTAGAGACCATGCTTGCTGATCTACAGTCTATGTATAAGGAAGTATTGCAGTACAATACTCAGTACAACAATAAGAAAATAATAGATCCAGACTATAAAGTTAAAATGCAACATAAATTGAGAAATATATACTCTTATATGAAAAAATATCGTTAATGTTATTACATCCGCGTGTCAAAGCTGCAAATAACGTCAAAGCAGTGATTACTATAGCACAAGAAGCTTGGTAAATTTTTACCTTGGAGACGATCCCAAAAAGGCATTTTTAAATTCAGGCTATGGTTTGAATTAGAAGCATCTAAATGAATGTCTTCACTAGTAACATATTTAAATTCACTATTTGAAAAGAGCTTACTTAACTTAAGATCATTCCTATAATAAACAGAATATGTCAGCTCTTTAGTATAGGAATCTCTAATTATTTCATACCTAGTACTATCCTCACTCCTGTGGCATTTTATCGTTTGAGAATGACTAGTGGTTGATATAAGACAAAAAAGAAATACTAAAAATAACTTCATGAAAACTCCTATGTAGAAACTAATCCATTATACTCCTTCGCGTGAGCAATATTGTTTTGTATGTATGTTTTACAGAGTGCTCGATTAATATTGTGTTTAATTTTTATACAGAGAGTGTAAGAAATCCTTTTAATATCTTTTTTTTTCTTGGATTAGCTACAATCTTAAGATCCCTTCATAGAAAAAGGCTAAAAATGAACCCGCTTTACCTCTTTGTTTTACTTGCTGCCTCTTTGGTCTCTGCTGATATTACTATTGTAAAAAAACCTTCTCTTGGAGAAAATTTGTATATTCATTCAAACTCAAACCCTGATAAAGTATGTCATATCTTAGGTTATGAGAGATCAAGTGCTGGAGAACATAGTATTCAAAAAATATTCAGAAAAAGAAAAAACAATGTATTGGTCAATGATGATTATACCTTGACTGTAGATTCAGCGCTTTTCAATAATGGAGGAGCTATTAAAGAGATTGGGTGTTTTAAAAGAAAGTACGATACTCCTTTATACCAAGTGAAAAATATTAAAAATCCAGTTTTCCCTGGGACCAAAAATAAATTTTATGCTTATGGCTCAAACTTTAAATACTCTTGTATAAGTCAAGGTTTTGAAGGTGGCATTTATGGAATTTATCAAAATGATTGGAAATTTAGAGGGAAAGTAATGATGCAACCTAATGGTGAGACCAAAGAGATGAGTCCAGAGACTACCAAACTTGGTTTACTATGGTGTTATGATCTCAATGAAAAAATGTTAGAGAGTGAAGTTTTCTACGACTTCCTAAAGACCCAACCAAAGATAAAAAAATCTTTTTACTATGATGAGTATTAAGCTTGATCTTAAAAGTCCCTGGATTATAATCCATTCGAAACTAATACAAAGGTTACTCCTGCTCTGAACTAGGAAATATTTTTATAATATGTAACATTTTTATTTTCAAAGCGAATAAGCTATTGGAATAAGTTTTTTCTTAATTAACTCCTTTAGAGATACTTCTGTTGACATTATTGTCAATAATTGTACTCTATATTTATTGGAATCATTAATGAGGACTTCATTAAAAGGAAAAAGATGAATAGTCGAAGTGTGAGCGAAAAAATATTTTTGGTTTTCTTTTTCCCAATTGTTATTGGATTTTACCTCATATATAAATATCCTCTTTGGTTTGTTGATACACCTGAGCAAGTTGTTTCCAACTTCTATTGGTTCGGTAAAAGTACAGGGTTTTGGTACGCAACCATTTATACAGGTCTTATTGTTTTTATATGTGGGAGAGTTCTTTTAAGTGGAAAAACACCTTATGGGAAAAATAAAAACAAAAAAATTAGTAGTTATCAAAGAAAGAAATTTACTTCCATTTTATTAAGTCAATCCATCCTTTTTTATATTGTTCCTTATCTTATCCCTGGGCTTAGGTCTGCAGGTGGATTTTTCTCTGATGCTTATGCTCCTATTGGAAAAGATGCTTATGTTTATGTCTATAATGGATTTACTTCTTTAGGCGGCTTTGTCTATATTTTTGTACTAGTTCCTTTATCTGTTTGGTTTTTTGGAAAACGTTATTGTTCTTGGTTTTGTGCATGTGGAAACCTCGCTGAAGCTATTGGAGTAACAAAACTAGGAAACTCTTGGGTTGAAAAATATACTCCAAGAGGAAAAACGGCCAGTAAACTCGAATTTATTCAATATGTTTTTCTTGCTTTTGCTATCGCATTTGGAATTGTTCTATTTCTAGATGCTGCAAAAATTCTTTTATCAAATAATGTTTTAACTTCGATGAGAGCTGCTCAAGATCTTGTTGTTGATCTTATTTTTGGAGCCTTAATTGGAGTAGGAGCCTATCCATTATTAGGAACAAGGATTTGGTGCCGCTATGGTTGTCCACTAGCTGGAGGGATGAGACTTTGGGGTAAGTTTACAAAATCAAAGTTTGAAGTTGTTGCTAATGGTAATTGCAAAGGGCTAGATCTTTGTAGTACTCAGTGTCCAATGGGTATTGATGTTGCAGGTTACGCTCATAAAGATGGTTCACCCATTTATGGAAAATTTAGTCTAATGGATTCACCTTGTATTGGGTGTGGTGGTTGTATCGATATTTGTCCTGTGAAGGCTTTAGAATTTAAGAAGATTTTGAGCCCTAAAGAGCTTCAAGGAGTCAGTGCATGATCATTGATAATTATTTCCCTCTTTTTAAATTAGTTTCCGGAGTTTTAGGCTTTACTCTAATTACTTTCTTTTTTCGCGTACTTGGAGAGCGAGGTGAAAAGAAAAATCAAGTTCAAAGTGGTGGTCCCGACGAAAATGCATGGTATGGAATGGAAGAGCTTCAGATCATAGATATCTATGATGAAACTCATGACATTAAAACCTTTCGTCTTAGGCGAGCAGATAATAAAGAAATTCCTGAGTATCACGCAGGACAATTTTTAAGCTTTCAAATAGGCGATGATGCAAAAGTGTTTCGCTCTTATTCAGTCTCTAGTTCAGTAGATAATAAAAATTTAATTCAAGTATCTATTAAGAAAATAAAAGATGGAGTTGGATCTCATTGGTTTCACTCTTTGAAACCAGGAGATATTGTAAGGGCCCATCCTCCAGGAGGACTTTTTACTGATGCTGACTTAGGTAAGGACAAACATAGAGTTTTCGTCGGAGGGGGAATTGGGATTACACCTCTCATCTCGATGATTCAAACTGCTATTGATAGGGGAGAGAGTTACGCTCTGACTTTATTTTATGGAGCACGTGGAGTTAAGGATTTAGCATTTCATAATACCTTGGTAGATCTATCTAAGAGATATAATCAGTTTAACTATGTCCCAGTCTTATCGGATAAAGAAATTAAAGGATGGGATGGGCATACGGGTTTTTTAACGATCGATATTATTAAAAAATATGTTTCTGACTTACCAGCAGCTTTTTACTATTTCTGTGGTCCTCCTCCGATGACTAATGCTATTTCTGCAGCGTTGATTGAAAGTGGTGTATCGGATGAGAAATTACATAGTGAAGAGTTTGTTTCTCCAACAACTCTTTCCGAAGATGATATCCCTCATCGTGATGTGGATGTTCAATATAATGGATCAACATTTAAATATTCTGGAAAAAAGAATCTTTTAGATTTCTTAGAAGATGAAGGTCAAAACGTTCCTTTTGCATGTCGATCGGGAGTTTGTGGTGCTTGTAAGCTTAAAAAGGTTTCAGGTAAGGTACAAAGTTTAACTGAGTCAGGACTAACTAAGGATGAGCAGAAGAATGACTATTTTCTAAGTTGTGTGAGTTGGCCTGAAGAGAACCTTGAGTTAGAGTAGCCTTTAGCTGAGAACTAAGGTCGGGTAACCAAGAGGTGAACTTAAAATTATCAATTAAAGAGTACTAATTCCTTACTACAAGAAAAGTTCTCAATTCTAAATGAAGAGATTTTTTTATTGCTGGTCATTACAATTTTTTTTAATTATTTTAAAAAGAGTTAATTAGGAGAGATAATGAAGAAAATCAATATATTCATCGTGATATTTTCAGTGTTGTTATTACCGTCTTTACAAGCAAGTGAAGCAGTTAGTTTTTGTGATGGTAGAGTTGAGAGAATTATATCTAATATCGGTCATAATTCTTATTTGGATGAAGTAATTAAAAAGATTGAAGTAAAGTTTGAAAGATTTTCTGGTTTACATCAAAAACTGTATAAAGCAGAAATCACATTTGATTCTAAAAAACCAAATGAAATCTATAATGTGAAAGTGTTTGAATTTGAAACTCCTCACACTAATTGTATTATCGATCAAATTTCAAGATTAAATCCATGAGATTTAAATCCTAACTTACTAATATCAGTGAGATTTACTATATGAAGCCTCGGGGGGACTTGAACTCCCCCAAGAACTGAATTTCGGTGGATTTTGAATCTGCTCCTAATTAAAAAATTTAAATCAAACCTTTTCTAAACCCAAAATCAATTATCAGGTCAACGACTTCAGGAGTATCAAATAGAAATTGCTCCATTCCGTCTATGGTTAAATTTTCAAGCTCATTCATAGTATATGGTACAGTTTCCTTTTCTTTCTCTTCATCTTTCCATTTATCACCAGTAATAGATAAGACAACTAAGGTTCCTGCTCCAAGTATAAAAGCTGCTCTACCTTTAGCTCTAATCCCTTTCAATTGATTTATTTTCTTAGTAAGTTCTTTGGATTTAACTTCAGCAGCACCTTTGGCCTTATAGAATGCTCCCATTGAATCAGCAGCGACAGTATATCCTTTGGGAGCAGTGAGACGAAAATGTGGTAGACCATTTTTAACAAATGATGAAGTTCCATACCTTTGTGCCGCAAATTTATCTAGCTTGCTTTTTTGTGACCTTAATCCTTCTTCTGCTATTGTTGTAATCATTCCAAGCATTACTAAGCCACTACCCAAAACAATACCCGTTTTATATCTACTAACGCTATGAGGTTCATAAATAAGGCCTCTGTAGTATGAATCATTTAACTCTTTAGAAAGTTCTTCATCTTGTCTTGCAATTTCAATAACTTCCATTGCAACATCGACTCTTACTTCTTTACTTACCTGCGGATCCTCCTGAGCAACTGTCCTGTTTGAATTTACTTGTGTACTAGAACAAGAAACAATAAGAAAAAGTGAAATAAATAGTTTAGAAAAATACATATAATCTCCTTTAGTTTTATTTCAATTATATCAACAGTTTTGAAAAATAAAACTAAAGGCTGAAATGTCCTTGAACATCTTCATTCCAGTGTTGTCTAAGAATTACCCGACTTAACATATCCGAAAAATCAGTCATGTTTGTTTCATGGTGCTCTCTTAATAACCACTTTTGAGAGGATCTATTTTCATTTTTTAATTTCAAAGGATGGTTTTCCCGCTTTGATATGAACTCATCATATTTTTGATCATCTAAAACATTTGAAAGTGGAGATAAGTCTTTCGCTTCATTATAAAGAACGGATGTAAAATACCCAACAGCGCTACCTATTGTGAGAAAATTGACGATTCCATTTTTTGTCATTTTTATATTGAAAAGAGCAAATTCTTTTTGTTCTTTAAATAACCATGAGTTTGAAAAATTTCTTTTTGAAAAATGCATTATGCATTCGTAAGCTACGCTCCAAAGAGCTAGCTCTGCAAAGAAGTTTATAGTCTGAATAAGTTTTTTTTTAATTTTTGCATTGCTTAAGAGGTTTTCATTAAAATTTAAGTCACCTAGTTTATAATAAACATCGCCTAGCATTAAGCTTTTGCAACTGTTCTCTTCAGAATAATCACACAAAGAAACTTTAAAGTATCCTTTGTGTGAAGTACTTTCAGTAAATTTAATAAATAAATCATCAACCTGTGGAGTTAAAGGGTAGATTCCCTGTCGTGAGCTTTGGGCAAAAACTAACTCTGAAAAAAGTAAAACGATTAAAATGAACTTCATAATTGTCTAAATTATATAATGAAACGGCGTCTAGAGTAATTTATAGAAAATTATTCATCTCGTTCTTCCTATATTGACTAGTCTAGTCGATTTGTAGTGATCATGAGGTTGTCAGGACAATACGAATGGAGAGAAAATAGGATTGAATACTTTAAACCAGAGTAAATCATTAACATTCAACGAGTTATTAGAAACTCTCGTTTAATAATTTTAATACCTTCTCATATTTTTGATTTTTGTTTGATGGTCTTGGCCTAAAAAATCACCTCTAGTTAACAGACTCGTTTAAATATTTGCTAGCAAGGCCTAGACAAACTGAAACGTTCTTGATTTGTGTGTTTAAGCAATTAAGTATTTTGGCATCTATTTCCTTGGTTTAGCTAAACTTCCTACAATGTATATTTTAAAATAGGCATAAGACTTAAACCTCACTTTCATCGATGCTGAAATAATTTAACTCCTCTTTATGTTAGTAATAAGAAATTTATTAACTAAACACCGATTTTTGATAATAATCACCGAACTCAAATAGATTTAACATAATTTTAACTACTTGCAGGTTTACTCAGAGTTTTGATCATGTTTAAAGCCATCTAATAATACCTTTATAGTCACCTATTTATCCCTAAAGGCCTTATTGGAGTAAACCTTTAAAACAATTTAACCGATAAAGTTATCATGAAACTTAAAGTATTGTTAATACTCCTATTTAGTTTAAATACTTTGTCGACGAGCTCTCTGGCTAGATCAAAAGAGATTGCTCCGCTCGAATCATCTTTTAACTCCCAAGTATGTTCCCAATATTTTCGAACCGTTATTTGGACGAAAAAAAAGAAGGAAATTGCTTCACAAATCATTTTTTCTGGATCAAGTAATGTTAGTAGAACAATAAGTAAAGGGCGCAGGTTTATAGCTCCCGAAACAGTTGTAGATTCAGATATATCCAAAATAGCTGAAATGAATTTTGAGCTTGCAGTAAAATTTATTATAGAAAACTTGGATGACCTGGAAATTAACAAAGAGACAGCAAGAGAGCTCAACAAAATACTAACCAACAAATTAGTTGCAGATAATATTAGAGGTGACCTTTCTTTTAGAACGGGAGGAAGTTATGTATACCTTTCAGATTCATTTGTTTCGGGGAATCCTGAGACGTTTTATGAATGGCTTGAATCTGACTCGGCAATTCAACTATTTAAAAGTGACCCTGTCAGCTTTGCCGAAAAAATTCATCATAACTTAGTAGCACTTGATTCTTTCCCTGATGGAAATGGACGACTCTCTCGCTTATTTTCTGATTTCGCTCTTATGAAGGCTGGTTATGCACCTGCTTTATATTCAAATATGGTAGATTATTTCAAGAGAGGCAATGCAAGAAGTGAAGTGACGAGACAAGATAAAGCTAAGTACTACTACGAAATTGTTGAGAAGGGACAAAAAATGATGAAGAGCTATTACGATGGTTCCACTATGATCGGATACTAGTCAATTAATTAAAATACTTTAAATTATAATGAGGACCGGGATTAAATTCTAGTAGCAATTAACTAGTGAGAAAAACTCCGTTGCTTCTATCCCTTCTTCAATTTGCTCGCAATTTACAATGTTCCCATTGTTAGAATAATACATCCGTAATTTCTTTAATGTTGCTCAACTATGGAAATTCACATATGGTAACCAATACTTAAAAAAAGAGAGGTCATTGATGAAGAAAATGATAATAATTTTATTGGCGTTGAGTTTTAGCTGCTCATCTGAGAAGAAGGATGACTTGATAAGAAAAAAATCCAATCTAAATACTCAGAATTCTAATTCTCAAAAAGCAGCGACGAAATCCAGATGGTCTTCATGTGAAATTTATAATAATTCTGAAAAAAAATATGTAATGTGTACTGCTTCTAAGTCTGATGATGCCCCTGAAATATATGAAGATGTATTACAAAAACAATGTAACTTAATGGGTAGTTCTGATGGATTTGAAACTTATCTAACTCATGACTCAATTTGTGAGCGCAGTAAAGTCGATTTAATATCAGAGGGTTGTAAGTATTTATTTAAAAATGATTATTTGAATAATTCTTTTTATTCTTTAACTTTAAATATTCCAAAGGATCATCCGTGGCCGGATGATCAAATGCAACAAGTAATAGATGGTTGTAATAATTACCCCGATGCTGAATGGATGAAACTTTAGAAAGTTCAAAGGATAGGACCAAAAAATTCAGGGTGAAGTTGAATTATTTAATAATTTGAGAATTCAGTAAATTAACACTTAAATTTACATTGATATGGATATAAACGCTCCCTGAAAGCAGGTTGAGAGATACTGTACGAGGTTTCGGCAAACGTTACCAAATCGCTCCAATTTTTCCGAAAAACTCAAGTAAATAATTATTTTTCCGATGCAGACTTTATGAAAATCAATATTTATCTATTAATATCTTTCCTCATTTTAGGGTTGAATTCATACTCTCAACAAAATACAAATTATCAATATAATAGAACTGCAAACCCAAGAAATCTTTCGCTTGCTGAACTCAATCAGATTCCTCCTTCAACTGAAAGGCAACATGCCAAAGGAATGGGATTAACAAGCGAGCAGACTGATATTTACTCTAAAATTATTCAAGAATTTCGAGATGGTACCTTAAATGTAAACTCCCTTAACCTAAAGTTGAGACGTTTCTTTAGAGATATATTTATGGATTGGTCTCAAGATCGCTTTTTAAGTATCAAATTTAACTTATCCAATTACCCCACCTCTACTATAGATCCACATCTATGGGAAACATATATCACACAGTACGGAGATTATATTATTAAAAATGCCGATACTTTTACAGAAGCTGAGAAGATTGCTCATTATGAGCATTGGCTAGATCAAACGACAAAACAAGTTATACTTATTAGAGCATTAAAAAAACATAAATCTAAAGAAAAGTTTAAA
>CALIJZ010000082.1 GCA_938017795.1 uncultured Bacteriovoracaceae bacterium | reverse complement strand
TCTCTTGAACGCTAGTAATCACTAGGTTTTTCCCGTAAGAAAAAGTTGAAACAAAAAACAAACTAAGTAGTAGCAATTTCATAAATAATCTCCATTATGATTGTGATTACTTATCGATAAAAAAAACTATTTCTTGAGACAAAAAACATACCCGACAGACCAAGACGGTCTCTTCGAATGATTTTTGAATCAAAACTAATTTAAGAATAATTCAGTGTCATGTTTAGAAAAAACAGTCGGTTTAAGGTAGGCAAAAACTGCACTGCGAAATTTTCTCACTACTGGTAAAACTTATTTGTTATTATAATAATGTAGTGAAATCTTATAACTTAGCATTTATTCTTATTCTCCTTTTTTCTTGTGACCCACAAGTCTTTACACCTGTAACAGTAAATGTGAAAAAAGAAGAAATCAAAGAGTTTGCTTACGACAAGGTAGTTATTAATCCAATATATTTTAATTTTCAAGATTCTAAGTTCAAAAAAACGATGAATAAAATAATACTAAAAAATATTAATAATTACACAGACATGCAAACATTGTTTGGACAAATTGATTCTAGGAAATTTACAAGTAAAGATGCATTTACTTTAGATGTTAAGGTCTACCAAGTAATGGGGTCTGACATTAAGTACAATCTTGAATTTAGAGTTTTTGAGAATAAGCACGAAACATTGGTTTTTAAAAGAATACTTGAGCGTGTAAAGAGTAGAAATCTTATTAGAGACTCTGAAAAAAGTCTTAGAGATATTTTCAAGTATGAATTAAAGAAACATAAACCTTTAGAACGTTTAACTTCAGTTTTGGAATAGGAGAAAGTACATGTTGTCAGTTATAAAAAGCACAGCACAGAGAATGAAACAATCTAGGCCTAAGGCTGAAAAGAAAAAAATATCTATTTCAAAAAATGCCATAGAAGAGTTTGAAAGCCTTGCAAAAATATCTGTAGAGAAAAAAAACACTATTAATTCTAGTGTTGAACTAAACTTAGTTGCAGACAAGATTGTTAGAAAAGGACATGAAGTTGCCAGGAAACTTGGAATAAATTGCGAATATGAAATACGTAATAAATATGACATGCAAGGTACGATTGCAGAAGTTGAATTTATTTTGGTTGAGCAGATTGGAATTTTTTCTTTTGCAAAATTTGCGGAATATTTAGAAACACAAATCCATAGTTTTATCTCTTCTGTCTCCAAAGAGCCTGAGAGCTATTTTGCTGAATGTTCAGAAGTAATAAACGAGAATAAAATTCAAATCACTATAACTAAAATTTAGAGAGGACCTAGGAAATGGTAAAAAAATTAATTGAAATATTCTTGTTTGGTTCAGCTCTTGTTCTTTGTCTTCTTAGTTATTCGTACTGGAATTCGGTGAACGTTGAAGGTTTTAGTCCACAGAAAGCAAAGAACTTATTTAGTAAGACATCTAAGGTGAAAATGATTTTAGATATTTCAGATAATAAAGATAAAATCATAATTACTGACGTAGAAAGTAAAGTAGCAATGCGAGATATTCAAACAATTGAAGATGATGTTGCAGCTCTGTCTATTTCATATGAGAAAATTTCCAAGTTGCATGAAGGAAGAACAAAGTATATCTTTTATTTTTCAATCTCATCTATGCTACTAGCAGGGTTCTTGATTTTAGCGAATAAATTCGAAAGACCTAAGATGAGTATTAAAAATAGCTCCAAGGTTGCTGCCTTGATAAAAGATAAAAGTATCTTTAAAAAGAACTCATTGGAAGAAAGTGAAAATAGCATTCCAATTAAAGAGAATCCATTAAATATAGAAGAAGTTTCAAGTGAAAGTAGTATTGAAAACTTCCTTTCAAACCACTTAATTTCTAACGAGATAGAAACTTACAAAATAGTTAAAGTTGAAAACAACCGAGAGGATTCTATTTCGTATATTATTGAATCGGTCAATGAAAACTCTTTAATTCTTGAATATGATAGAATTGAAGGCTTTCTATCTGACTTAAGTTATAGTTGTTCAAACTTAATTCCCAATGTAGAACTTTCAAGAGATGTTAGCTCTCAGAAAGTAAACTTCACTGTTGATTTTGACCCAATTGCTAATACTGGAGAAAGTTTAAATGCATAAGCTAATTTCATTAAAGAAAGTAATATTTATAGTTATAACGTTCTCAAGCCTTTCCTGGGCTGAAAAATACAGCAGTGAAATCTCAGTTGGAATTGGTATGAATAATATTTCATTTGCTGAAATAGAATCAATCGTAAACGATCCTACTCGAAACTCAGGACCAATTGAAGGAACTGCAAGCATTATAACAGCTGACGTGAGGTACAAACTTTTCCCATCAAATAAGTTAGATTATTTTGTTAGGTTAACAGGGCCTTTGCTTACTTCTGGTGGAAACTCATATTTTGGAGCTCATGTTGGTGCTAGTTACTATTTTGTAAACTCTGGAAGTAAATTTAAGCATAATGACGAGGGGAATACTTTAACTTTTACTCCTAAACTTCGAATCTTTGCTGGTTTAGAGGTTGGAACTGAGTATTTAATTTATGCTGAAGAAGATGTGAAAAAAGAGAACGATTTAATTGTAGATGTAGGAATTCACGCCGGTGCATCTTTTAATGTTTTCAAGAACTGGAGTGTTATGCCAACGATTCACGTTGCTCGTGGTGCTGGAGCAAAAACAACAACTCTTAACATGCAAGGTGTATTAAATTTTGTGTATTTCTTTAAAGGCTTTGGAAGAAGCAGTCTCTAAATCTTAGTATTGAAAACATAAGCAAGACCAAATCTATTTGAAGTATAAGAAAACTTATTATTGACTAATGTCAGGTTATTATCACCTGTGAATTTATGAACCTGATAAAACAATCTAAAGAAGGCATCTTTTTTCCCAAAGTGATAAAATCCTTCAAGCTCAGAAAAGTTAATGTCAGGTCGTCTAGCATCGTAGGTTTGATCTTGAGATAGGATAAGACTATATATACCACCGATTTCATTCCAAAACTTAGGAGAAAAATTAAAGTCTACAGATCCTTTAAACTCAAGTGACTTGATATTGATTGCTCCTTCTTGTAATCCTTTAGGAATGGAAGAAACACTAGTGTTTGATTCTTTGACACTAACAAAAGAATATTTCTTGTAATTAAAGAATGCGGCTAAATTTAAGAATTTTTTAAACGGGCGTAACTCTAGCCCAACTTTTCCATAGAAGTCTCCGGTGAGGCTTTTCTTCTGCTCTTGATACTCAACTGCTTCTATAGGATGTTTGTATGAAAACTCCCATCTGTCGTTGAAATATGCATTTCCTTTAAAGAGCTTAAAGTTAGTCTTTAACCCTAGGTAGGGAATATCCCCTTGGACATTTTTAAAGAGGTCGTTACTGTTAACTTGAGCGTATAAAAAGTTGAGATCGAAGTTAACATTGTATTTTCTTCTTTTTTTCTTTTTTACAATGGGCTTTGGTTTTGCCTCAGGAGGAGTCGGTTCAGGTGGAGCAGGAGGAGGAGGGTCAGGCCTATCAACTTCAGGCTCTTCTTTGTAAAAAGGTATTTTTTCTTCTTTGGGAGGGTCTGGCAGATAAACTGTATATTTCTTGCCTTTCTTCAAGGCATCTTGCCAACTTTTAACTTTTCTTGATTTGATTCGAATTTTATTTCCTGCAATTGAAGGAGGAGCTTCAGTTTTATCAATGACCTCATCTTTTACTTTTACATTTGAGCTTTTAAGGTTTTCTTTTTCAATAAATGCTCTTTCTTTTTCTTTAATAGACTTAATACTTAACTTAGACTTTTTCCCGCCAACATAAGTGATTTGATCTTTCTCAATTTTTGCCTTGTTAAATATCTCAGCAGAAATATCTTCTATATATTGTAACAAAAACTCCTTTGGAACTTTTTTCTTTCTAATTTGGTTAATCAATTTACCACTAGTTTCATTTCGATAAGAAGCAATTAAATCATATTCTCCCATCTTATTTTTTGCTTCAAGTTTTAAAGATTCTATTTGAATAGAGTATTTCCGGTAATTTATTCCTTCCCCTACAAGAAGTTCTCTTTCTGAAAGTCTTGAAATATCTCGAATAAATATTTTTGTTGACTGGCTTTCTAGAAAAGTATCCCTTGGAGAAAACTCAATATTTTGAAGATGTATCTTTTTTATTTCCTTTTCTTTAGAAAAAGATGAAAGAGAAAGAATAAATATTAAAAATAGCTTAAACATTAATCTATATCTTAGAAGATGTTCGAGAGAAAGTTAAATACTATAAGGCCTCTATTGGTTATAATTGCCATCTTAATTATTAAAATTTAATACTGGAAGAAACCACTCAAGTTAAGCTCAATATTCCCGATTAGCATAGAAAAGGGGAATACATGAGGTTTTTTATCATATTATTTTGTTTTATGAGTTGTGCAAGTAGAGGTTTGCAGCTATCAGAACAAATTCCTTCTCTACACTCAGAGTATAATAATCCAAACCTTTTAGGCTATGTAGAAGGTGACAATGAAATAAAACTAGATAACATTTATTTTGTGAGTGATAAAAAAGAAAACTTCGTAAAAGATTATTTTAAGAATAAAAGAAGCACCAGAGCGATAGCCTCTGAAGTTTATAAAAATGAATTTCAAACAACTAAAGTTACAATTGACCCTGAATCTTTTGGAATCTTATTAAATAATTAATTTATTTAATACAGTTAGGCTTTACTTCAATTCTTCTATTTTTCTTATAAGCCGATTCATTTTCAATATCTGAAATAGGTTGAGAATTACCAAGGTTCTTAATTGAAACCATATAATTTTCAAAACCTCTAAAGGTTAAGGTTTCTTTTATTTCTTGAAGTCTTTCTTGGGCAAGAGCTTTGTTCTTTTTAATACTTCTTTCAATTGTAAAACGCTCATCATCGTCAGGTCTATTTGTTGAATGACCTCTGATATTAATATTTCGAATTTTTCTTTGATTTCTAGAGAGTTGATTTATTATATCATGCATTTCATCTGGCATAGGTGCATACCTTTCTTTTGAATATAAAACGACATTATTACCATTAAAACATGAACTTTGAATGTAAGTATTATTCTTTAGACGGTTTTTTATAGAGTCTAATTTTTTTAATTCTGCAGGACTGAGACTTTTAGTAGCCTTTGTGATTTCATCCAACACTAAAACATCGTCATATGATTCGGGAACGTAGCCATCTTGTTTTGATATTGTTTGAAATTCTTTAGCGGAAACAAAACCATAACTTGAAAGGTATTTTCTTTTTCCACCAACTTTTTTAAAGTTAGCACTCTTTGCAATTTGAGCTAGTCTAGAACAAGGTTGTGAGAAACTACTTTTCACGCTTACTTTAACTTCAACTCTTCTGTTTTTCTCATGTGCACTGAGTTTTTGATCCTTATCAACTAGTTTATTTTGACCATATGAAGAAATATAAACGGTATTTTCGCTCATTCCTTTTTTTATCAAAGCCTTATAAAGTTCTTGAGTTCTAGCTTCGGACAACTTTTGGTTATATTTAAAAGATTCTTTTTTTGTTGCATTGGGGTTACCCAAGGGTTGAGTAGAAGCATGCCCTTCTATTCTAACAGCTGAAATATGAGCCGATTGTTCAACTATATATTTCAAGACCTCGTTTACTAGAGTTCCTTTCGTCTCAATTCCATACTCACTTTTTTCAAATCTTATAACAGCAGTATCAGAATCTCCAAAAAACCTATTGATCTTACAAGATTTAGGCTTTTCCCACTTTGGTAGGTTTTTTTCATAGACAGGTTTGAGTGCTTGTCGTTTTTTTGCAAAAATATTTGTAGCAAACTTTATTCCAGCTGAGAGCCTGAAATCATTCCCGTCATTTTCTTTAAAGAGGTTACCTATTCCTACACCAGAATATAGATGAATATTATTATTAATTCCTACTCCAGCACCTAGGAATAATTCATTTTGTGCCTGAGCAGTGGGAGCACTAAGAGGCATGGTCCATTTACGTAACCATTCTAAATTCACACCCCACCTTTTACTAATAGGAACATATGCTCCTATACCAGTAATAAGCTGTTTTCTATAATCCAGTTGTGTGTTTCCATTAACATCTGTAATAAATGCTCCTGAATTCTGGCGATATCCTAAGTTAATAACTAATTGGGCCCAGTTGAGTAAATATTCTGCTGAAACAAGACCTCCGTAGCCAATTTTTCCATCTGATAAACTATTAAAAGTTAACCCATTCAAGCTTTGCAAATTCGGTAAACCTGTAATTGATAATTTCCCTGAGTTAGAAGGAATATCTACAAAAGGAACAATAGAAGTAGCAAATCTCTCAGTATTTATAAGTCTAAGCTTTGCTCTTATTTGGCTATCTGAATAGCCGGAGTAAGAGTTCCCATTATAGTCTTTGAATTTAACAAGTGCTCCGGTGGCTCCTATCATTAACCAAGGTTTTATGAAATATCCTAGGCCTAAATGTAGCGTGCTCATTGAGTTTATAATCGGTTGTATTTGAGTGCTTTTATTAGGTGTTTTTACTACTAGTGGTGAATCTACATAAGACAAACCTAAATTAAATGTGAAGTCGTAATCATTTTTTACATGTCCGTTGTGAGTTCTAGAATCTTCCAGCTTTTCAAAAGTTAATGAATTGCTTCTGGTTGTTTGTTGGATATTTACAGCCCATAAAGGTACACTTATGCCACATAAGAGCAAGATAAGAACCTGAATGTTAAGTGTTCTTATTTGAGTTGAAATCCATAAATTAATCTTTGAAAGATTCATAATATATGTGTCGTATATAAAAAAAAAAGAAGTTAATCAGAGTTGTTTGTAGTGAATATTTTGCCCCTTGTTCCAAAGGTTAAAATATTACTTTTCAGAAGAAATAGAGCAGAGTCTTGAGTTAAAACTATAGACTTTAAATCAACAAATCATGGTCAAATTTGCCTACTGTCAAAAGCTTCACTCAAAAATATATTCTCTTTAATTTGTTATAATAAATAGTAGCAAATGGTTCAGTAATGAAAGGTGATATCTACTTATGCTTTCGAAAATAAAGTATTTAATATTTTTAGTATTTGTAACCAATACTTATGGGCAAGGAATTGTCATAAATTCTAAAAATTATCATAAAAGATCAAGGTCTATAGATATTTGTGAAAAAGAATATACTCTCATTCCACCTTTTGCTGTTAGTCAAAAAACAAGAAACAATCCTGGTAGCTTTCAAAAAATGTTTCCCAAAGATTCTTTAATAGAAGATAAGAATTTAGAGTTTTTACCAAATGGCTCCATAGTTCGAATTGAGCCGGGCGAAGTAGAAGAGATTAGTGAAGCACTAAAGCGCAACATTATAGAAAAAGGAAAATCAAATTATATAGATGTTTTATCCAATAAACTCTTGCCTGTAGAAGTTGTGAAGTCCAATACGATGTTGACCCAACAATTGAGCATTCAAGAATCAATTGGTAAAAAAAGAATTAATCTTAAAAATATTGTCAAGAGTGATCTCAATATCACAAAAAACAACACTAAGGGTTTTGTTCATGCATTGGCACTTGATATATTTAAAGAAAAAAAGAATCGATTTGTTATTAGTAAAAATGCACCTGATTTCTTTGCAAAAGATACACTCTTAAATAATAAAATTATTACTCTTAAAACAAAAAACGATCCATCTGATGGTATTAATAAATATCAAGCTTCAAAATGTTGCTTTTATAAAAACGGATCTAATATTTGTCACTATAAAGACTACCAATTTGTTGCTGAGGATATTGATACTCAGAAGAAGTTTTCGTTTAATTACAAAAAAATTGAGACTTGCTGCGGTGATGACCTTTTTGCATATTTGAGAAGTATTCCAGATGAGAACCCAGATGAATTTATTCAATCTCACTTTCTTTTATTGGAAGATGAAGACTATAGAACAATAAATACAGGGCCAATTAATAATTTATTAATGACTAAAGAGTTTTCTAAATTGGAAAAACAAAGCTCTGATGAGGTTGCATCACACTCATTTATGAAATTGCCATTATTTCATAATCTTGTTTTTCGCGAGCCAGGTCTTAAGTACGATAAGACGGTTTATGAAGCCCCTTTTAACTCGTATCATTATAACCCTTCGGGTTCATCTGATGAAAGTAATGATGAGTGGGGAAAGGCAGTTTCAATGTGTGCATTTTTACAAACCCTTAGGACATGGAAGGATACTTGTGAGGGAGTAAACTGTAGTGTTGGAATAGGTCATATATATCATCCAACAGATTTAAAAGTTCATCAAACCCATGGTAGTGGTGAATGCTTTGATGTTAGACCATTTACCAATAATCCAGATCATAAATACCACCGAGTAAGTTATAAGCAAAAACGATATAGTCATGACAAGACTTTGAAGTTCATAAAATTGTTAAGGTCTGCGGGAGCTCAAAATATATATTTTAATGACCCAAAAATTCATAAGAAATTTTATTATGTGAGAAAATCCAAAGGTCATGATAATCATATCCATTTTTGCTTCCCAGTAGAATCTGATAAAGTCTATTCAACGTGTTTTCATGGAGCTGATGCTCCTGAATAATAGAGGATCTATTCTCCTCTAATCCCATCTAATCGATTTGAGACAGTCATTGTTCGTTTATAGACGAATTCCATGAAAAGAATTGACGTATCATCCCAATCTCTGTATTTACGACTGATCTATAACTATTTAATTTGTTGAAAAACAAAAAGAATTTAAAGAGGAGAGCCAAATGGCAAAGGAAAAATTCGACCGGTCAAAACCACACGTAAACATCGGAACTATTGGTCACGTAGATCATGGTAAAACAACTTTAACAGCAGCAATCACTATGAC
>CALIJZ010000081.1 GCA_938017795.1 uncultured Bacteriovoracaceae bacterium | reverse complement strand
TGTGACAAACAGCATGCGGTATATTCTTTTTAACTTTTTTCTTATTTGGCTTTGCCATATCTTATATTCTCCTAAAAATTATTTCATCGACTTGATCGATTTCTTCCCTGCAATTGCAACTGCCTTCCCTTTTCTAGTTCTAGCATTTGTATGAGTTCTTTGACCCCTAACAGGTAGTCCTCTTTTATGTCTAATTCCTCTATAGCAATTTAGATCTTTCAGTCTTTTAATATTTAATCCAACTTCTCGTCTTAAATCACCTTCTACAGTATAGATATCTAATGCGTCTCTTATCGACTTTACTTCACCCTCTGTTAATTCATTTGAGTTTTTTTCAAAATCAATTCCAGCTTTTGTTAATACATTATTACCTATCTTTGGACCTACTCCATATAAAGATCTAATTGCAATTTTCATTGCTTTATTTCTTGGAAGGTCGACCCCTAATATACGTGCCATAATTCTTATCCTTGTCTTTGTTTGTGTCTTGCGTTTTTCTTACAAATTACTCTAAGTACACCTTTTCTTTTGATGACTTTACAATCTTTACAGATTTTTTTTACCGAAGCTCTAACTTTCATATTTTCCTCGTTTTCTATTCTAAACTATTCATTATCTGCTCAGTAACTTGATCTATATTCAAGTCAGCATTTACAGAGTTAAGAATATTTTTACTCTTATAAAATTCAACTAATGGTGCTGTCTCTTTCAAGTAAACATCCAATCTATTCCGGACAACTTCTTCAGTATCATCTTTTCTTTGAACTAAAGCTTCTCCAGTCACATCACAAATACCCGCGACTTTAGGCGGCTTTGTTTTTAAATTATATATTTGAGTCCCATCTTTTGAGACTCTTCTATTAATAATTCGTTCTACTAACTTCTCAGTATCAACGTCAAATAAAAGTGCAACATAGTTACTTTTACTCATGATTTCGTCTTGAAATACTTCTGCTTGATTCACATTCCTTGGGAATCCATCGAATATATATTGTTTACACGATAAGTCAATATTTTCCTTCAGAAGCTGTGCAACCAACTCGTCAGAAACAAGTTCTCCTGAACTCATAACGCCTTTAATCTTATTACCAAGCGCATTATCTTTCTTTATCTCCGCTCTTAATAAGTTCCCAGTAGAAACATGATTAAAGCCGTGCTTTTCATTGAGGATCGCAGCTTGCGTTCCTTTTCCAGAACCTGGAGGGCCAATGAAAACAATATTTTTCAATACTAAAACCTCTTGGCCCTAGCACCGTTATACTTACCTCTGGATTTATACATCTTGTTATATCTATCCGAGATAAGGAAACTTTCAATTTGTCCTAAAGTATCAATAGCAACACCCACTAAAATTAATAATGAAGTACCACCAAGAATCATTGCTACATTTCCTGGAATTTTTAAGAAACTCATCATTAAAAATGGAACACTACAAATTACTCCAATATAAACACCACCAAATAATGTAAGCTTCGCAACCACTGAATCTAAAAATCCAGCTGTCTGCTCTCCAGGTCTAATTCCTGGAATATAACCACCATTTTTTTGTAATGACTCTGAAATATCTTTTGTTTTAAATTGAATCTGTGCATAAAAATATGCAAAGAAAACATTTAAGAAGAAAAAGATTACTCCGTATAAAAGCTCTCCAGGAATAAGCATTGCCATAATTTTATCTGCAAACCACTTAAGTGAAGCCCAGCTTTCAGGAACAAAGTTCGCAACAGTTACAGGAGCAGACATTAAAGCAGAAGCAAAAATTGGAGGCATAACTCCTGAAATATTTAATTTAACTGGTAAGTGAGCTTGTTGCCCGCCGTACACTCTATTATTAACAACTCTTTTTGCATATTGAACTGGAATTTTTCTAATCGCTCTTTCAAGATAAATTACAACCCAAAAAATCAGAGGAATACTAGCTAAGAAAATTAAAAGCACCATTGGCTTTAATTCTCCACTATTCCAAAGGCTGATTGTATCTCTAATTCCACCTGGGATTGCAGCAGCAATACCAGCAAAGATAATCAATGAAATACCATTTCCAATACCACGTTCAGTAATTTGTTCTCCAAGCCACATGACAAACATTGTTCCAGCAGTCATTGTTAAAACAGCTAGTATCTTAAATTGCATACCAGGGTTAATAACAACACTTGATCCACCAGCAGCACCACCTTGAGCTTCCATCATTGTTGCAAGACCAAAACCTTGAAACAAACAAAGAACTACTGTGAAATATCTAGACCACTGAGTAATTTTCTTGTGACCATCTGGTTCTTTTTGAACAGCTGTGAAGTATGGGAAACTAACAGTTAAAAGACTGAAAATAATGGATGAAGTAATATAAGGCATAACTCCAAGAGCTAAAACTGAGAATCTCTCTAAAGCTCCACCGGTAAACTTATTAAGCATACCTAGTGCCGTTGCACTATTTTGATCAAAGAACGCTTTCATCGCTCCACCATCAATTCCTGGAACAGGAACCTGAGAAACGACTCTAAAAATAACTAATAATGCTATCGTAAAAAGAACTCGCTTGAGTAATTCTTCCGTTTTTCCTGATTGGGCAGTGTTGTCCATGACGTACCTTTATGAAATTTTATCTATCTCAATTTATTTAATAACTTATTTTTTCTTTTTTGCCTTAATATTAGGCTTAACTGGAAGTTCAGTAATTGTTCCACCAGATTTTTCAATCAATTCTTTAGCTGAACCTGAATACTTTTCTATATCTTTAAAGTTTAAAGATTTACTGTATTCACCTTTAGCCAAAATCTTGATTGGTCTTCTTTTATCAGATCCTCTGATTAAACCAGACTCAACTAACGCTTCTCTAGAAACTTCAGTTCCATCAAAATATTCTTGAAGTTCTCCAAGATTAACTACAGCATAATGTTTCTTAAATCTTGCATTAGAAAAACCTCTTTTAGGAAGTCTTCTATAGATTGGCATCTGCCCACCCTCAAAACCTACAGCCGTGCTACCACCACTTCTAGCTTTTTGACCTTTGTGACCTTTACCTGCCTGACAACCTTGTCCAGAACCTTGTCCTCGACCAATTCTCTTTCTTTTTCTGTGAGCTCCAGGGCTACTTAAATTATTTAAAGTAATCATAATATTTTCCTAAATTATTCTGTTATTTCTAACCATTGAATCATTTTCTTAATCATCCCACGAACACTAGGTGTGTTTTCGAGAGTTTTTGAAGAACCAATTCTTTTTAATCCTAAACCTCTAATCGATGCTTTTTGCTTATCAGTACATCCGATTACACTCTTTTTTAATTTTACTGTAATTGTCTTTGCCACGTTATCTTCCTTCCTAATTATCTTTTACTTTAGTCTTAATCCCTTAACATCAACTCCTCTAACAGCAGCAATTTGAGATGCTGATCTTAGGTTTTTTAAAGCATTAAAAGTTGCTTTAACGATATTATGAGGGTTATTTCCTCTTAGAGACTTAGTTAGTACATTCTTGACACCTGCAAGTTCAAGAATTGTTCTACATGCACCTGCAGCCTTAATTCCTGTCCCTTCAGCCGCTGGTTTAAATAAAATTTTACCAGCATCAAATTCACCAAGAATATTATGCGGGATAGTTCCGTTATCTATAGGAACTGGCATTAAATTCTTCGTAGCAACCTGACTTGCTTTTCTTATCGCATCTGGAACTTCTTTAGCCTTACCAAGTCCGTATCCAACTCTTCCGTTTTTATCTCCAACAACAATAAGTGCAGAGAAAGAAAATCTACGACCACCCTTAACAACCTTTGCAACTCTGTTAATTGCAACAACTTTTTCTTCAAGCTCTACTACTGGTGCTTCGTCTTTTCTTATTTCTTTATTTTTATTTTTATTCTCAGCCATTTTTTTAAATCCTCTTAAATTTGAATTCCGTTTTCTCTTATATTGCTGGCTACAGCAGAGATTACTCCGCAGTATTTCTTTCCGTTTCTATCAAAGACAGCTTTCTTTACATTCATTGCAGCTAGTTTCTCACTAACTGCTTTTCCAACAACTGCTGCTGTTTCGATATTACCTTTATCAGCTACTTTATTTTTTCCATAAGTCTGAACACTAAAAAGTGTTTTTCCAGCAACATCATCAATAACTTGAACCTGTAAATGCATATTAGTCTTAATAGTACATATTCTAGGTATCTCAGCTGATCCTGAAATCTTCTTTCTTATAGTAAGCTTTCTTCGGTAATCTCTAAGCTTCTTCGCGTTTTTTATTTTTCTTGGGCTTTTTCTTATCATCTCTATATCCTAATCTTATTTCGCAGCACCAGTCTTACCAGCTTTTCTGATAATAACTTCGTCTGAGTATCTAATCCCTTTACCTTTGTAAGGCTCAGGTGGTCTAAATGTTCTAATTTTTGCAGCAGTAAATCCTACTAACTCTTTGCTACAACCAGAAATACTTATTGTGTTCTTTTGAACTTTGGCTGTAATTCCTTCTGGTAGCGGATACATAATTTTATGAGAATAACCTAAATGTAATTCAAGATCCTTACCTTTTACAGCTGCTTTATAACCAACCCCTGTAAATTCTAAATCTTTTTGAAATCCATCTGTTACACCAACAACCATATTATTCACTAGAGTTCTTGTAAGACCCCATAACGACTTTGATTGCTTAGTTATAGTAAAAGGAGCAACTTTTAAGGCACCTTCTTCCATTTTCACATCTACTTCTGGTCTGTGAGTATATTCAAGCTCACCTTTTGGACCCTTAACTTTTACAAGCCTGCTATCAATCGTAACTGTTACTTTTTCAGGGATTGTAATTGGCTCTTTTCCTATCCTAGACATCTTTTACTCCTAGTAAACATTGCAGAGGATTTCTCCTCCAACCTTTAACTCTCTAGCTTTTCTAGATGAGATAATTCCCTTTGATGTAGAAAGAATAGAAACTCCTAAACCACTACAAACTCTTGGGATATTTTGGTAACCCGTATATCTTCTTAGACCAGGCTTTGAGGCCCTATCGATTTTAACAATCGCGTCTTCTTTAAGATAAACTCTTATTAATACTTTTGTTTTATCTGTTGCTTTAATCTTAAAAGACTTAATAAAACCTTCTTCTTTTAAAACTTTACAAATATTTGCTTTAATTTTACTTCCTGGAATATCAACTTTGTTATGTCCTGCTCTTCCAGCATTTCTAATTCGAGTCAACATATCTGCTATAGGATCTGTCATCATAATCTTTCTCTCCTTACCAACTCGCCTTAGTAACCCCAGGGATCATACCTTGAAGCGCTAATTCTCTAAATTTAATTCTTGAAAGCCTAAACTTTCTATAATACCCACGACTTCTTCCTGTAAGGAAACATCTATTTCTTCCTCTTACGGGAGAGCCTGCTCTTTCCATTCTGTTAAGCTTAATCATTGCTTCTTCTCTTTCATCATACGAAAGATTCTCATCAATAACTCTTTTTCTTAACTCAGCTCTTTTTGTTCTCTGCTTAGCGATAAGCTTTAAACGTCTTTCATTTTTTACAATACTGCTAACCTTAGCCATATTATTTATCCTTTTTAAAAGGCATTCCAAAGCCTTTTAGAAGTTCTCTACCTTCATCATTTGATTTTGCAGTTGTTACAAACTGTATCCCCAAACTTCTGATCTTATCTATTTTATCGTAATTAATTTCTGGAAAAATGATCTGCTCTTTAATCCCCATTGAATAATTTCCTCGACCATCAAATGATTTATCATTTAACCCTCTAAAGTCTTTTACTCTTGGAAGTGAAAAGTTGATTAGTCTATCAAGGAATTCATACATATTCGCTCCTCTTAGAGTAACCATAGCACCTAATGCCTGACCTTCTCTAAGCTTGAAAGTTGCAATTGAATTCTTTGCTCTTGTTATAACTGGCTTCTGACCAGTGATTAAACCAAGGTCATTTGAAATATTTTCAACAACCTTTGCGTTTTGAACTAGTTCTCTACCTGGAGAACAAGAAACAATAATCTTTTCCATTTTAGGAACTTGATTAACATTTTTATATTTAAACTTATCTAAAAGCTCTTTTTTAACTTTAGATTCGTAAACACCTTTTAAACGACTCATACTATCTATCCTTTAAAGAGTACTGCCACATTTAGTAGCAACTCTAACCTTTTTACCGTTCTTATCTTCAATTCTAATTCTTGTTGCTCCACCAGTTTTTGGGCTTACAACTGCAATATTGCTGATATCGATACTAACTTCAATATCTTTGATTCCACCAACAGGATCTTCTTGTGTTGGCTTCATTGCTTTTTTAACCATATTGATTCCAGAAACAAATGCTCGTCTCTTTTTCCAATTAATTTGAGAAACTGTACCTTTTTTACCTTTATCTCTTCCGGCTAATACAATTACTTCGTCATTGATTCTTAATTTATTCATTCTTTAAAACCTTTATCTCTCTACAATACTTCGTTTGCTAGTGAGCAAATCTTAGTAAAACTTTTTCCTCTAAGCTCTCTAGCCACAGGGCCAAAGATTCTTGTTCCAATTGGGTCTGCATTATTAGCAGCTAAGATCACAACACTGTTTTTATCAAACTTTATATATGATCCATCATCTCTACGAATTGGATATTTAGTTCTAACGATAACGGCTTTTTTCACGTCACCTTTTTTTATTTTTCCACCTGGGAGCGCATCTTTCACTGCAACTACAATGATATCTCCAATTCTTGCAGTCATTCTTTTTGAACCACCAAGAACCTTAATACACTGAACTTCTTTAGCTCCTGAGTTATCTGCAACTTCTAATCTTGTCTGCATTTGGATCATTATCTTATCTCCCTAAAACCTTATTACTTATTAATTGTGAAAAGTTCCCACTTCTTTAATTTAGAATGTGGTCTCGATTCAATTATTGTTACCGCGTCACCTACAACTGCCGTACACGCTTCATCATGAGCGTGGTATTTTTTAGATCTAGTAAGGAACTTACTATACACAGGGTGCTTAAATCTTCTTGTTACGCTTACAACTATACTTTTACTTCCTGATACACTTACTACTGCACCTTGAAGTTTTCTCTTAAATTTTGTTTTTTCGTTACTCATTACTAATTGGCCTTATTATTCGTTGATTTTAATAAACTAGTTCTTTGTGTAAGCAACCTTGCTACGTCTTTTTTCATCCCTTTCATAAGATGAGGCTTTTCAATTCCTGATGTCGTTTTTTGAATTCTTGCATCAAAGATCTCTGCTCTGATTTCTTCAAGTTTCAAGTTCACGTCAGCCAGGTTTAATGTCGCTATATCTTTCATTTTCATAACTTAATCCTTATCTAATTAGAGCTCTCTTTACTAATTATCTTCGTCTTTATTGGTAATTTATACATAGCTAATCTAAGAGCTTCTTCACTTACTTCTTTTTCTACACCCTGGATTTCAAAAATGATTCTTCCAGGCTTTACTACTGCAACCCAATGCTCAGGAGATCCTTTCCCCTTCCCCATTCTTACTTCAGCAGGTTTTTTAGTAAGAGATTTATCTGGGAATACTTTGATAAAGACTTTCCCGCCTCTTTTCGTATGTCTTGAAATTGCAATCCTTGCCGCTTCAATTTGTCTATTTGTTAAAAATCCACAATTCATAGCTTGTAAACCAAACTCACCATAAGTAAGAGTGTTTCCACGAAGAGCTTTACCTCTCATTCTACCTTTGTGTTGTTTTCTCCATTTTACTTTCTTTGGACTTAACATCTTATATTCCTTTTAAGCTAGGCCTTTGACCTACTTATAAATCTCACCTTTATAAACCCAAACCTTCACTCCTATGATTCCATAAGTAGTGTTTGCTTCAGCTGTACTATAATCAATATCTGCTCTCAGTGTATGTAGAGGCACTTTTCTTTCTGAGTATCCTTCGGTTCTTGCCATCTCTGCTCCACCAAGTCTTCCAGAACATTTTACTTTTATTCCTTTAACACCAGATCTAAAAGCTTGAGTCATCACTTTCTTCATCGCTCTTCTGAATGCAACTCTTTTTTCAAGCTGCTTAGCAATATTCATAGCAATAATTTTAGAATCAGCATCAGGTCTTTTTACTTCAGCAATATTAAAAATTACTGGTTTAGAACCTGCGATCTTTTTAAGATCTATTCTAACTTTATCTATTCCTGCACCTTTCTTTCCAATCGCAACACCAGGTTTAGCAGAATAAACTGTTACTTTTACCTGATTAGATGTTCTAGATATTTCGATTTTCGAAATAGCAGCATTAGCCAATTCTTTATTTAAGTATTGTCTGATCTTCAGATCTTCAACTAGGTTTTGACCATAGTTGTCTTTATCTTTTGTATACCAATTCGAATTCCATGTTTTGATATAGCCTAATCTAAAACCATATGGATGTACTTTTTGTCCCATCTATTTCCCCTTACGCTTCTTTCAAGCTTACAGTTACGTGACTTGTTCTTTTTCTAATTCTAAAAGCTCTACCTTGTGCTCTTGGCTGAACTCGATTCATTGTCTTGCCTTCGTTAACAAAGATCTCTCCAATAACTAATGTATCAAGATCTACTTTTCCATCTTCAACAGCAATTGCAAGACCACTATTTATTAACTTCGTTAAAGTGATTGCGATTTCTTTTTTAGGGCAATACCTAAGAATTGAAATTGCTTCTTCAACTTTTTTATTTCGAACCATATCTGCCACTAGTCTTACTTTTCTAGGTGCGATTCCAACTTTTCTATTATGTACTTTTATTCCCATTTTCTACCTACTTCTTCTTCTTATCAGAACCATGTCCGTGATAAGTCCGAGTTAAAGAAAATTCCCCAAGCTTATGACCAACCATATTGTCAGTTACAAATACTGGAATGAATTTTTTCCCATTATGAACGGCAAAAGTTAAACCGATAAACTCTGGAGTAATTGTTGATCTTCTAGACCAAGTCTTAATTACTTTATTTCCTTTTTGCTTATCTTCTTCAGAACATGCTCTTACTTTTCTTAGCAGTCCCCAGTCTACAAATGGTCCTTTCTTAATCGATCTAGCCATTACTTCTTACCTCTTCTCTTAACAATAAACCTATCAGTTCTCTTGTTCTTTC
>CALIJZ010000080.1 GCA_938017795.1 uncultured Bacteriovoracaceae bacterium | reverse complement strand
ATTAAATTGGTACAGGAAGGAGTTTCTGGATTATAACTAGAACTAAACATGCAGAATTGGAACCAAACTGAATTAAGTCAAATATAATGAGTTGAACCTTATTTGGGATTGCAATGAAATATTCACACGAGGATAGGGGAGTAATAATTTTAACATCGTTGCTTCAAAGGTTTATATATACCACTAACTTTTTGTTTTCAAGATATTAGTTAATAACATTGCAAAATTCCAAACTAAGGTTCTTTAAATATAAAAGTAACCCTTACAATCTTTAATTAATACAGCATTTGAAAGAGCAAATCCATCTGTTAACTGATGCCAGAGATCAGATGATGCAGAAGTTGAAATCTATGAAACAACAGCAGGAAACAGATACACAGCAACAAGTGCAGGAACTAGTAATAACTAAAGACAGATTACTGGCAGATCTAGAACAGTCGGTGGAAGAGCAACAGGTATAATATCATTTGTTTATATGTTCAATCCACAGCAATTTCATGTCTTTTTGCAATAATTTATACTTGATATGAGGAAACCACAAATTAAAGTCACAAAAAGGATACATACTTTCAGTTGTAAGTTGAATATGTTTTAACCATTAATTCAACTATTACTGAAACAGTAATATTTTTGCAAACCATTAGAAATGATACTGCCAAAAGTAAAATGAATTTATAGTTATAGTATTATTTTGATTATATAAAAATGGGTTGTCATGTTTATTAGTTATCATGCAGTTTGTAATTATTTTTATATGAAATTTGAGAATGAAAATTGGGAATGTGTCAAAGAGACAACAACATTGACCAAAGAGCAGACAACAGCTGAAGACCACCAATGGGTCTTCAATGCAGCTAGAAATTCCCGCACCCAGATGCATGCTTCAGCTGGCCCGAAACAAAAATGTGTACTAGTTCAGTGATAATGGACGTCATACTAAACATTGATATATATACAAAAGATACTAAAATTAAAAATGATACAAGACTTACAAAGGCCAGGGGCTCCTGACTTGGGACAGGCACAATATATCTTGTACATCCAATTGTCATCATTATCCTAATTAATAAATGTGAGCTATTTCTGTCATCGTCTGGCATTGTTGTAGATGCAAACTTTTTCATAGATCTTCTCCTAAAACTTTCAAACTTGTCTGGAATGATCCTGATGGTATCTTGTATAATTTTTTTTTTTTTTAAATTCTGGTATGTCTGCATACATAAGAGTAAAATGTAGTATTGTCACATCATATATTTTATTAATTTATTTTTGGAAAAAATCCAAATGGTGCTTTCGACTCCTGGGAGCCTCACTCAACCTCTTGTATTGAATCGTTATCAGTGTTTTAAAGATACATTGTTTAGATAATATTGTATATTTCAGAAATATAAGAAAAGAGTTGCATCATTAGAGCAAGAGGTTGATTTATACATGTCTGAACTAAATGAGGAAAAAAGGAAAGTAGAAGATTTCACACAAAACATGAAAACATTAGAAGAGAAAAATCAAGAAATGGAAAAAAGCTTACAAAATGAAGAACAATTTAAGGAAGAAACAAGAAGTCAAATTCAGGAATTGAAATCTCTGAATGAAAAATTAAAAGAAGAGAAAACAGTTCATGAAAAAGAGATAGAACTTGTAAAATCATCATCTGATACAGTTAGTAGTGATGAAAACAAAGAAGTTAACACTAACCAAGAAAAGGAAACTCTACAATCAGAAATTGAAAGGTTAAAAGAAACTATATCTACACAAGAGACAAATGCTGAAAAGATGAAAGAAATGATGCAAGAAAGGCTGGAGGAATTTAAAAAGCATGCAGACTCCTTTGAAAACTCAAAATTTGAAATTTCTGAAAAATATTACAAACTCTCTGAAGAATATGGTGCCTTGGAGGATGAAAAAGAAAAGCTAGTAAAGTCTAATGACAATCTTGAATCTATGATTGAAAAATTAAAACTAGAACTTGCAAATCAAGACAGTGTTGCAGCATCAGCAAAAAGTGAAATTGACAAAGTTAAACAAAAAATACAGCACATCAATGAAGAGCTCAATGCTAGGAATAAGAATATACAAGAAGCTAATATCTTTGTTGCACTTGATCAGATTAAGAAAATGTTGATAGATCAGCTTGACAAATCTGTAAAAGGTCAGAAACAAGGGAAATCCAAAGCAGCTAGTCCCTATGGGAGTAAGTCTGATATTGCAAAAGGGTCAAACACTTCTTCAAGGTCAAATAGTCCAAACAGTCCTGCAGATCTTCTGAAGAAATTAGAAGTTTGCCAGGCAGAACTGAAGAAAGAAAAAGAGCATGCAGCTTACTCAGTTAGTGAGCTCCAAGAAGAAAAAGAATTGCTCAGACATGAGGTTCAATTAATGAAAGATCAATTAGGAGAATGGGAAAATATGATGGAGATGTTAAAATCTGAAAAAGAGGCTATTCTTCAGGAAATTGATGAATTTGATGCACGTGAAAAAACAATTATTGAAGATCTGAACTTTCTGAAAAATGACCTTGATCCTAAAGAAGTCTTAAAAGAGGATGAGGTTGTAGAAGATGGCGAGACGGATTTAAGTGATGATGTTTTCAAATCTGAGCATAGTGCTGTCATTCAGTTAATGATTGACGTGAAGGAACAGGTCAAAAAACTAATAGCAGAAAGAGATGCTTTAAAACAGGAGGAAAAACTAATAGCAGAAAAAGATGCTTTAAAACCAGAGGATAAACTAGATGATAAGGTAGATAACTCTCTTGAAATTCAAGAACTGAAAAACCAATTAGAGAAGATCTCTTCTGAGAAAGATTCTCTGGAAAGAGAAAAGGAGTCATTGGGTGTTCTTATGCAACTTGCACAGGAAAAGGAACAAAATGAAGCAGAAGAAATTTCAGTGTTGAAATCTAATATTGAGGGTAGTGAAAAACAAATTTCTGAAATGATGAATTCTGTTGAAACAAGCAAAACAGAAATAGAAGATTTAAAAAGTCAGATCCAAAGTTTAAAGGATGAAAATGGAGACCTCAGTAAAATGAAAGATGAGCTTGATTCAAAATTAAATGAAAGACAATCATATACTCAAGAACTTGAAGAAAAATTACTAGGTATGTCTCAGAATTTGTCTGAAAGTAAGAGAAAGTATGAAGAATCTTTATCTAATTTAGAATCTGATGAACAGAGTTCAAAATCCTCATTGCAAGAAGAAATGGAAAAGATCTCCAGTGAAAATTCTACATTGAAATCAGAATTATCTGATCTTGCTTTAAGAGTTGAAACATTTAACTCAGAAAAAGAAGAAATTTCATTAAAACTTGGGGAAAAAGACGAATCCTTGATACAAATACAGTCAGATAAAGATAAAATCACAACAGAATTGTCAAACTCATTGGAAAAAATACAGGAATTGAAAATTGAGAAGGAAAATATTGAAAAATATTTAGAGGAGGAAAGGAATGCTGTTTCTAAACTTAGAGAAACATTAAATGAAACTGAAGAAAAACTTTTATCTTTGAAATCTTCTATTGAGTCTGAGCTTGCTTCTAAAGATCAAACCATCAATCAACTGAAACATAATTTAGAACTTAGTGAAGAGGATAAGAAGAAAGTGCAAAATGAAACTGAAAATTTACAGAAAGAATTGAACAATTTACAGGAAGTTCACAATTTAGAAATATCAAAAATGAAAGAAGAAATTAATGAAGAAAATGAGAAGTACAAAAAATTCACAGAAGAAAAAGAAAACCTAGTAAAAGAAAAAGAAAATCTAGTGAAAGAAAAAGAAAACCTAGTAAAAGAAAAAGAAAACCTAGTAGAAGAAAAAGAAAACCTTATAGATGAAAATAAAAATATGCAAACATTAAAAGCAAATCTTGAACATGAAAGCTCTTCACTGAAGGAGGACATTGAAAGTTTAAGAAATCAATTAGCAAATTGTAAGTCTGGAAATGAGTCCTCTCAAAATGAGACAATAACTCAATTTGAGTTGAGAATTAACAAACTTAAAGAGGAGAGAAATCAGTTTTATTGTGTCGTTCAAGAACGTGAATCACAAATAGAGCAAATGCAAAAGGTTGTAGATGAAAAGTCTGAGGATATGCTGTCACTGAAACAGGAAGTAGAGGAAAGGGGCCAGACAGTGACACTCTTCAAACAGGATATTGAAAAGTTGTCTGCTGATAATCAAAATTTGAAAGCATCTTGTGATCAATTAAATGATAAGCTTAATGGCTGTGATACTGAAATTCAAGAACTCAAAGTTTTAAATGAGGGTTTGAAGCAGAAATTGAATTCTCAGTCAGAAGAAAACAAAAATGTTCAGAGTAGCTTGAAAAAGTTTGAAGAAGACAAAGAACTTTTACAAAGTGAATTAACTGTTCTTAAGAGTTCCACTTCCCAAAATGAAGAAGCTATGAAAGAAATGATTGCAGTTGTCAAAGAAAAAGATTTGTTAGAAAAAGAATTGTCTGAAAACATATCTGCAATAGAAAAATTAGAAATGGAATTGAATAATATCAAAACTAAATTTGATGAAAGTGTTGCTCAGAGAACCTCATTAGAGGCAGAAAATAATCAAAACTTAAAACAGTGTGAGGATTTGCAATCAGAACTGTTATCCTTGAAAGAAGGTTCATCTTCCACTGAACAAGAAGTTGCAAATGTCAAAGTTCAGTTAGAGAAATTAACCAATGAAAAGCTAGAAGCTGAAAAGCTATATCAGGAAATTAATGAACAGTATAAAATAAAAAATGAAGAATGTGAGAATCTTAAAAGGGTGATAGATCAACAAGAAGATGAATCCAGGGTAATAAAAGTACAAAGTGAACAATTGATGCAAGAAAAGGACACCACTAGTGAACAATATTCTAGTGAAATACAATCAGTGAAAGATAAACTTGATCAAGTAAATCATGAAAACAATGAAATGAAAACAGAAATGGAAGAATTACAAAATAAATGTACTTCTCTTGAAGAAAAAGTGATTCAGATTCAGACAGAAAAAGCACAAATGGAGGAAAAATTTATTCTGATTCAGACTGAAAAAGCACAATTAGAGGAAAAATTTATTCTGATTCAGACTGAAAAGGCACAATTAGAGGAAAAGGTGAATCAGATTCAGACTGAAAAAGCACAAATAGAGGAAAACATGATTCAGATTCAGAGTGAAAAGGCACAAGTAGAGGAAAAATTAATTCAAATTCAGACTGAAAAAGCTCAAGTAGAGGAAAACGTAATTCAGATTCAGACTGAAAAAACTCAAGCAGAGGAAAAAGTGAATCAGATTCAGATTGAAAAGGCACAAGTAGAGGAAAAAATAATTCAGATTCAGACTGAAAAGGCACAAATAGAGGAAAAACTAAGTGAAATAAAAGAAAATGAAGTAAAACAGACAAGCCAGGTAAAATTATGTTTAAAAAAAATAATAATAAGGAAAATGTAAATAGTTATACATTTAAATATTATGGTACAAAAATGTATAATTTCTGTTTTGTATTCATAATACATATTCATGAACGATTAAGTCATGCATGCAAATGTTACATAGATTCTTATTGTGATTGGATATATATGTTCTTGGTGAGATTGACATTTATAGAACAAGATTAGGGGTCCTTTGGGATTCTTTTTTTTTATGATATCAAGATGATTTAGATGAGGAAAGATGTGGATTCTTGATTTCTGGTTGTGCCAAGTCTGCACAAGCCTGTAGAAAATTTATACTTTTTTGAACATTTAAATTTAATTTAGTGGTTGACATAAACTCACAAAATTTATGATTTTTGGGTATCCCACTAGTTAGTAAAAATGAATTTCCAGTACGTACAATCCTTAAAAATATTAAAAATTGAAAATGAATTGCTGATAGAGAATGAAAGTTAAGGTTACATGTACCTATGAGGTTTAGTTGAACTATTTGACTAGGATTTTCCATTATTTACTGTGTAACTAAATAAATTGTGTACATTGTTTCCTTTATTCCATATTTATAATTGTAATTGTTTATATAAACTGTCCTTAGCAAACTCATGGTCAGGGTAAACAAGAGAAACAACATCTAACAGACTACACAAATTTCAAGTTTGACTCCTTTATATTTTATAATAACATCAATTCAGAGTTTAAGAAATTGAGAAATACCTATATCTTTAATTGTTGTCTTTTTCAATAAATATAACTTTTTATTTGAATTGTGATATAAATCTTGTGCACACACAGTGACACACTATATAACAAACTATTTCAAAACAAAAATGTATATATTTGTTTTCAACATTTGTCATTATGACATTAAGAAACCTTAAGAAAATGTTTTTTTTCAGGTATCAACTGAAAAAGGAGTATTAGAGAAGACACTGCATGAAAAAGAAGCAATCATTACAAAGCTTAAACAATTGGTTGTCAAAAGTAAGAAAGAGGCAACTGAATTAAAAAACAAGGTATCTATAATGCTAACTCAAATTTCTAGTCTAAAATAGAAGGTTCCAGTGTGTTATGGCCATAAAAATCTAATACCAGTAAGATTAAAGACATCTTAAAGGACCAACAGTGATCCTGAAAATTTACTTGAGTTTGTTTGTAATTTCCAACTTCAAAGATGTCTTTTTTTGTGCTGTTGGTTTACTGTCTCCTTGATATTCATCCCATATCTCATTTTATTCATGCATTATATCATTTTAGTAGATATAAATACACTACTAAGGCTTAACTTACTGTAAGGTTATTGGAGTTGAATAAGAAATCAGTGATAAATTTCTTCACTCCTTTTTACAATTTTTACAGCATGATGCTATGAAAACCCAGTATGAATCTATAGTAAAGGAAAAAGAAAACCTTCAGAGTGAACTAGATAATTTGAGGAAAGATCAGGATGCTGATAAGCAGCTGATGGATAGTTTAAAAGTAGGTATCTTGTAAGATAATAAGGGTTAAGTTTTAAATATAAAAAAGAAGATGTGGTATGATTGTCAATGTGGCAACACTCCACAAGAGACCAGACGACACAGAAATTTAAAAAAACAACTATAGGTCACTGTACAGCCTTCAACAATGAGCAAAGCCCATACCGCATAGTCGGCTATAAAAAGCCCAGAAATAACAAATGTAAAACAATTCAAACGAGAAAACTAATGGCCTAATTTATGTACAAAAAATGATTGAAAAACAAATATGTAACACATCAAAAAACAACAACCACTGAATTACAGGCTCCTGACTACGGACACATACATTTATAATGTGGCAGGGTTAAACATGTAAGCGGAAACCCAACCCTCCCCTAACCTGGAACAGTGGTCATGGTGGTGTAACAGTACAACATAAGAATGAACTATAAAAAAGGCTTAACTCATCAGACGGATACAATCAGAAATACCACCAAGAGTGATCAGAGGCTTGGTACTTGTATATCCAAAAACAAAAAGACAACTAATAAAAAAATCATGCATCTAAGACTTAATTATTAATCCATACACATCCAGCATCCAATGGATTTAGTGCAAAGACGTCATAAGCCGTTGACGGGTTTGAACCGATTCAAAGAATAAGAATTAACATCAAGCGACTTGGAATTGTTTAAATATACAGATAAACTGCAATTATTACATTATTCCTGTTTCCTTAAAGTGAAGTTTATGAAACGGCTTAATAAATATAAAATAGACATAAACTCACGGTCTACATTTATATATATATATATACTGACGAGGAAGTGTAACACCCGGTCACTGAAAGCTTTGTTTTTGTAGAGCCTAAAGATGGTCGATTGGTCTAGCGCGTCAGGCATAGTTCAAGGCAATTTGGTGACACGATATTTCAGTAGCACGAGTTCGAATCCCGGTCAGTGAAGATCATTACAGATCTAACATTATTGTGTTGATGTTTAGACGAATTATATATACA
>CALIJZ010000079.1 GCA_938017795.1 uncultured Bacteriovoracaceae bacterium | reverse complement strand
TTATTAATAGCTTATACTAAAATTCTAAACAGTATTTTGTTTCGATGCAAATCGAAAAAAGATAACTTTAGTCAAAAAAAGGTTTTTTTGATTAGTTTTTTAAACTTTTTAACGTTTTTCACCGTTTTATATTAAAATTTTCGGTTTTTTTTTGTTTTTTATTAATAATTTCATCGAATTTATGAAAATAAGTACAATTTTTTTAAACTTTTACGTTTTTTTATAACTTTTTTACCGTAGGACCAGAAAAAAGTTCCTTTTTAAGTGCTATTAAGGCGAAAAAGAAGATGTTTTTGTCACAAAAAAGTTAGAAAAAGTATTATTGTGATTGTTTTTTGACGATTTTTTGAAAAAATTAATCAAAACTAAAGATTAATTCATCATTTTCTAAAGAAATAGTAACTTTTTTTCCATGTTCTAACTTTCCAAACAATAACTCTGAAGCAACTTTCTTTTTAATTTTCTCATCAATAATTCTTTTTAAAGGTCGTGCTCCAAGTTTTTCATCATAACCATTCTTGGCTAGCCAAGAAATAACTTCTTCAGAACATTCAAGCTCAATTCCTTTATCAATTAATGAATTTTCTAATTCCATAAGGAATTTTTTTACAACATGATTAATATGAGAAGTATCTAACTTATTAAAGTTAACAACTGAATCTAATCTATTTCTAAATTCCGGCGAAAAATATCTTTTAATAGCTTGGTCTCTTTTTACTGTATTAACTTTATCAGTGCCTCCACCAAGTCCAATAGAACCAGCTTCATATTCTTTTGCTCCAGCATTACTTGTCATTATTAAAATTACATTTCTAAAATCTGTTTCTCGACCATTAGAATCGGTCAGCTTACCATGATCCATAACCTGCAGAAGAATATTAAAAATATCTGGGTGAGCTTTTTCTATTTCATCTAATAATAAGACAGAGTATGGATTCTTATTAATATTTTCAGTAAGTATTCCACCCTGATCAAAGCCAACATAACCAGGAGGAGCTCCAATTAATTTAGCAACACTATGCTTTTCCATATACTCAGACATATCAACTCTTTGAAAGTTCAATCCCATTGTGTGAGCTAATTGCCTGGCAAGTTCAGTTTTTCCAACCCCTGTAGGACCTGTAAATAAAAATGAAGCAATAGGCTTTGTTTCATCAGCTAGTCCGGATCTTGATAAAATAATAGCATTAGAAACTTTGTGAACAGCTTGGTCTTGACCATAAATTAATAGCTTTAAGTCTTGCTCTAAGTTTCTTAGTTTATCTTTTTCTTGAGTAGAAACAGTCTTTTCAGGAATTCGAGCTATCTGAGCAATAACTTTTTCAATATGGCTCATATTTACTTCTGTTTCTTTTTTCTCTTCTGGTAATAAAGCTAGTCTTGCCCCCACTTCATCAATAATATCAATCGCCTTATCTGGAAACTTTTTATCATGAATATGTTTTTGAGCAAGCTCTATGGCGTGAGTAATGATTTCTTTGGAATAACTTACACCGTGATGTTCTTCATACTTAAATTTCAACCCTTCAATTATCTCAATGGTATCTTCTAAACTTGGTTCATTAATATCTATCTTTTGAAACCTTCGGGCTAAAGCTTGATCTTTTTCAAAGACTTTTCTGTATTCATCATAGGTAGTGCTCCCAATACACCTTAACTCTCCTCTAGATAGAGAAGGTTTTAAAAGGTTAGATGCATCTAAGCTTCCTCCACTAGTTGAACCGGCTCCGATAATAGTATGGATCTCATCTATAAAGAGAACCTTCTTTTCTTTTTTATTACTCTTCAAAGCACCAACAACCACTTTTAATCTCTCTTCAAAATCTCCTCTGAACTTAGTACCTGCTAGTAAAGCAGCAATATCTAATGAGTAAATATTTGTATCTTTTAATTGCTCAGGCACTTCATCATTAGCAATCTTAAGAGCTAGCCCTTCAGCGATTGCAGTTTTTCCTACTCCAGCATCTCCTACTAATATTGGATTATTTTTTCTTCTTCTAGCTAGAATTTGTATCATCCTCTCCACTTCAGAAACTCTTCCAATTAATGGATCTAATCTTCCTTCTTTAGCTTCTTTAGTGAGATTGACAGTGAAATCATCTAAAGCTTTTCTTTGTTTTTCTTGCTTCTTAAGAGGATCAAACTTTTTATTCCCTTTTGACTCATCACCCTTGTTAGCTGATTGGTCTAATCCATGAGCAATTTTTTCAACAAGATCAATTCTTTTAATACCTTGTTGCTCAAGGAAATAGACTGCATGACTATCCTTTTCACTAAACATCGCTACCAATAAATTAATTGCTCTAATTGATTTCTTTCCTGAAGATTGCACATGAAGAGCTGACCTTTGAATGACTCTTTGAAGAGACATAGAAATTTCAGGTTGGTATTTAATACCATTTTCTTGTGCGACTTTTCTCATATCATCATTAATAAACTGAGCTTCATTTAATTCTTCAATCTCTTCATCATCTAAGACACTAAAGTTTCCAGCGTCAGATAAAAAGGCACCAAGATCCTGCTTTAAATTAGAAATATCCGCTCCACATTGACCCAGAGCAGTATGGACTTCATCGTCTTCAAGCATAGAATGTAAAATGCTTTCAAGAGTTAAAAACTCATGCTTTTTAGTATTGGCAGTTTTAATGGCCTTATTAAAAATTTTCTCTAAATCTCCACTTATCATCATACCCTCTTAATATGGTGGTTATTTTCTTAATCGCAAGCCTCAAAAGAACATTTTAATGGATGTCCCTTTTCTCGAGAATATCTATTTACTTTCAAGGTCTTTGATTCAGCTATTTCACGTGTATAAATTCCGCAAACTCCAATTCCCTCGTTGTGAACCTTGAGCATTATAGAATGAGCATCATCACCACTTTTAGAAAAAAACTTTCTTAGCACATGAACAACATGCTCCATCGTCGAATAGTCATCATTATGCATAAGTACTTTATACATTTTAGGCTTTTTTACCGAAACTTTTTCGCGAGTTATTATATCGGTTTTATCATCATGGATATGTTCGTTATCATCACTCATATAAACGTATCGTACCTTATTTTTTTTTCTAGATCTAAGATTTTTTCAATTAGGTATAACTTATTTAAAATACAGGCTTTTTATATAGTTAAATGAAGTCTTGTTCCACTTAGTGCCACAATCAACACTATAATCAAATTCTTCACTAAGCTGATTAGACTCTTTAACTTCTAAAACTCTTCTCACTTCTTTCACAACATTGGAAGTAGGATCAACAACTTTTACACTTAATAGGCGAGCAATATATTCTTTTATAAAAGGGTAATGTGTACATCCAAGAATGCAATGGGTGTAGTTTTTCTTTTTTATCTCAATAAACTCTTTGCTCAATTTATCTAAGTGATTTTTATATTGTCCCTCAGATGATTCAATAATTAGTGCTAAATTTTTTAAAACAAAAATATCAATATCTTTATTAGGATCTTTCAACTCTCGAAGTTTTTGAAATCTTTCAGACTCAAAGGTTGCTTGAGTTAATATTAAATTTAAAGACGAATTTTCTTGTCCCTTAAGGTTAGAAAAATTTATATAAGGCTCGATGCCAATGAAAGGAAGACAATACTTGTCTCGCAACAGATCTATTGTATGAGCAGTCAGTGTATTACAGGCCAATAAAATAGCATCTACATTTTTACTAATTAAACTATCAACCATCTTAATAACTCTATTGAGCATGAAATTTTGAGATTTTTCACCGTATGGGACATTCTTATTATCAGAACAGTAAAAGTATTCTAAATCTAGGCCATCTTCATAGAGTCCCCACAATAAAGTAAGACCACCTATTCCTGAATCAATAATACCTATGCGTTTTTTCATAAAAAAAGGGCAACACTTAGTTGCCCTCCATAACTTGATAAGTAGCTAATCACTACTCTTTATTTGTTTTAATCTCAATACCTTTAAACTTATCAGCTAAAGTTGCAGACTCTACAGCTTCTCCTGCACCGTATTTAGAAAGGTTTTCCTTATCAACTGCCTTCAGAGATAAAGCAATTTTCTTAGCTTCTTTATCGATACTAATGATCATTGGTTTCGTCTTATCACCTTTGTTTAGTACATCAGTCGCATTTTCAACTCTCTCTTCAGATAATTCAGAAATATGAATCATTCCTTCAATACCAGTTTCCAATTCAACAAAGGCACCAAAGTCAGTCATTCTTACGACTTCACCTTCAACAACAGATCCGATAGGTAATCTTTCCTCAATCTTCTTCCAAGGATCTTCCTCTAATTGCTTAAGACCTAGGCAGAACTTTTGATTTTCTGGATCCACTATTAAAACTACTGCTTTAATTGAGTCTCCAACTGTAAAGAACTCACTTGCGTTAACATTTTTCTTTGTCCAAGAAATATCTGAAACATGAATTAATGCATCCATAATTTCATTAACATCAATAAAGGCTCCAAAATCAACAACAGATTTTACTTTCCCTTCTAGCTCCATTCCAACTTGGTATTTAGAAACAACTTCATCCCATGGGTTAGGAGTTAATTGTTTTACTCCCAGAGAGATTCTTTTGTTTTCGGTATCAATTTCTAAAACCTGAGCATCAATTTTTTGTCCAACTGTGTACTCTTTTGTTAGGTTTTTCTTATTGCTCCAACTTAAATCAGAAGTATGGATTAGTCCCTCAATTCCATCTTGAAGTTCAACAAAAACTCCATAATCTTTAATTGTAACGATCTCACCAGAAACCTGCACACCTGCAGTAAATTTATCATGAGCACTATCCCAAGGATTTTCTTGAACTTGCTTAAGACCTAAGCTTACTCTTTCTTTCTCGTTATCATATTTTAAGATCTTAACTTCGATTTCATCACCGATTGTTAAGATATTACTTGGATGTTTAACTCTTCCCCATGACATGTCTGTAATGTGAAGTAGTCCATCAACACCACCAAGGTCAATGAATGCTCCGTAATCAGTGATATTTTTAACAATACCTTTAACAATCATTCCTTCTTGGATCTGACCTAGAGTTTCTCCTCTCATCTTAGATCTCTCATCAGATAAGATTGCTCTTCTAGATAAAACGATATTTCCTCTTTTCTTGTTGAACTTGATAACCTTAAATTCCATTTTCTTACCAAGGTATTTATCAAGATTTTTAACAGCTCTAAGATCAACTTGAGATCCTGGTAAAAATGCTTTAACGCCGATATCAACAGAAAGACCACCTTTAACCTTGGCCATAACTGTTCCTTGAACTGGATTTCCATTTTCACAAGCTTCAGAGATTCTATCCCAAGCTTGTAAGATTTCTGCTTTATCTTTAGATAAAACAAGGTTTCCAAGATGTGACTCTAATCTTTCGATATAAACATCAATTTCATCACCTTCCACAACTTTCATTGTTCCATCGTAATTTCTAAATTCTTTAGCAAAAACGATTCCTTCTTGTTTGTAACCGATGTCCACCATAACGAATTCATCGCCAACAGTAACAACCTTACCTTTCATAACCTCGCCTTCTTTGAAGGTTTGATTTGAAGATCCTAGACTGTTTAAAAGATTGTCTAGATCTGTTCTTTGATTTTCTGAGTCGTCAAAATTCTCCACGACATCAAATTGATTTACCCAACTAGGGATTTGCTTAGACATAACTATTCCTTTTTTACTCAAATAAAAATTGAGAGTGATTTTAAATTGTAGACGATAGGCTTCCTACTGGAAGTGAGAGGTTATATTATTGGGTGATCTCTGTTCCGTCAATAATATATTTATCCAAAGTTCCATATACCTTGCCAATTTTCGTATCTGTCTTAACCTGAAGAAAACGACGATACTTGTCATCTGAGATCCAGAATTCCATGGCACCTTTTTTAGAGAGATCCCCAGAATACTTGTTAAATACCTGTAATTTAATAGCTTGAATATTCTTGAGCTTGCCCACATTCATTTTAACTTTAGAAATAGGCTTGATTAACATATTCCAAGTAGTTCCTTTGGTCGTAATAGGAATAACATATTTCTTTCCAAGCTCTAAAGGCAACCCTCTAAAGAAGAAGAAAACTGAGAGAAAATCCTGAGAAAAATGAGGCATTTTTTTATCTTTTTTCCGATGGGTCACCTTTCCATCTTTTGTAACCCTCTTATAACGAAAATGAGTCATTCCTTTATCCCTATCATAAAGCTCTATATGATCGATATCTTTCTTACTCTCTCTTTGAACTAGATTATACTTCAAGGGTACAAATTCGTTAACATCAACAAAGGATTCTACTATATCATCTAACTCATATATCCATTTATAAAAGCTTGCAGTCTTGGCCCTTGCAAAAAAAACATATGTTTCCTTTGAACCGATACTAGCTAGATTTTTTCTCATTTTAATTAAAACGCTAGCAGCATTAATACCCATATACGAAATATTTACGCTCATCTGCTCAGAGGGATAAAGATAATCTTTTTTAAAGCTTTTCCATAATCCATAACTTACTGGCTCTTTGGTTTTATATACTGGCTCAACTCTCACAGCTTGAGTTGTTGTTGTAATCATTGCCCTAGTAGTCGAAGTTGTTGTTGAAGTTCTATTTTGAGCTGAATGATCATTAGATGTATTTTTAGACTTAATGTTTTTAGTTGTCACCTTAGTTTGTCTTTCAACATAGCTAGGCTGAGTAGATGTAGTATTGGTCGAAGAGGAATCAACAACTTTGAATTTATCATTTAAATCTTTTTCTACATGGTCAGATTTTGCGATATCAGCTTTTTGGTTTTTCTTAAAAATTAATTTCCCCGCTGAACAAGAAAAAATTAAAAACAAAAATATTCTAAACATTAAATATATCCTTCAATAAGCTTTCAAATTTATCAAATTGAAAGTGTACTTTCTTGTAGAAAATATTATCACATTTTGAGATTTTTCGTAGCTTCACTATATCTTTTTCAGTACATATTATTTTTAATGATTTATTATGAGCACGTTCTGATATCTGATTAAGCTTCTCTGAACTCATCTGTTCATGATCTCGTAACTTGAAATGATCTTGAATAATCAAAGAGTCTTTTACTAAACCATCTATAAACGCTTCAGGTTTAGCAATAGAAGAAATTACTATTACTTTAGTTCCAGGTATTAATTCAACTATTTCATCATTTACATCAAAATATCCTTGAGTCTCTAGTTTAAGCTCAGCATCAACATTAAAGTGAGAATAAAAATCTAAATTTTTTGAACTAGCAAGGTTAACTTTCGTTAAAATTTTATAATCAGCATCTGTTAAAGCAGATTTACCCTCTCTGAGATAACCACTTGGGACAACATGAAACTTATCCTTATCTAAAGTTGCATCTATTAATACAATATCTAAATCACGACGGATTCCCAGATGTTGAAACCCATCATCTAAGATCACAATATCAAAATTTCGTTTTGTTAGTTGTGAAACATAATTACTATATCGTTTTTTACCAATTAGAATCGATGACTTAAAAGCCTTTCTCATTAATAAAGCCTCATCTCCTAACTCAGAGAGATCAGCGTCATCTCCTTGATGAGTAAGAAAAGATGTAAATTCATAATAGCTTTTATATCCTCTTGTAAGAATCAGTGCTTTTTTTCCTTTAGATTCTATAAATTTAACCAAATCAATAATAAAAGGAGTTTTCCCACTGCCCCCCAGAGAAATATTTCCAATTGAAATGACAGGTTTATCTAGTTCATAAGAATGTAGAACATTATTTTTATAAAGCTGCCTTCTTATCGAATAAATTTTTTCGACAATAAAAGAAATAGGCCAACAAAGAATGCTTAACATTATTGCATTCCTTCTAAAATAACTTTAGCAGTATCTACTTTCTTTAATTGAAACTCTTTTGAAACTTTCTCTAAATCAGATACTATTTCATTATAATTACTAGAAACTTTTTTAAATGCTTCTTGGATTAGATAGGGAGTACATTCTTCTTGTAATAATTCCGGGAAGACCTCCCGATTTAATACAATATTTGCAATACTGGCATAACCTTTATATCTAACAAAGTTATTAAAAATACATTCATTTAGAAGAGAGACTTTATAACAGACAATAGTAGGAATATGTGCCAATGCACACTCAAGTGTAATTGTCCCACTAGCAGCAATTGCAAAGCTAGAAGTTTGCAATACATCTTCAACGTTTTCAGAGCTAACTATAAAATGAAAGTACTGCTCATAGAGTTCATATAATTTAGTATCTACATTTTCTAATTTAACAAGGGTATAAGAGAAGCTTGGATTTTTCTTCATAAATTCGACAAAGATAGGTAGAAGATATTTAACTTCAGAATTTCTAGAACCTGGTAAAATAGCTACTGATTTTGAATCTTTTAATTTTTCATTGATATATTTTTTATTAACCAATGGATGAGAAACATAATGAGCATTCTTAATACCTCGGGATTCAAACCATTTCTTCTCAAAAGGCAGGAGACAAAAAAGATCATTTACATATCTTTCAAACTTAGACACTCTTGCTTCTTTCCATGCCCAAGCTTGAGGAGCAACATAGTAAAAGATTTTCACTCCTTGTTTAAATAAAGGCTTAAGTAAGCTTGTGTTAAAACTTTGAAAATCTACGAGGATAGCATATTTTGTGTTTCTTTTCTCAACTTCAGATAAGATTTTTTTTCTCGCGTTTATATAAAATGGAAGTTTCGTTATTACTTCTGAAAATCCCATTGAAGAAAAGTCTTTTAAGTCAAATAAAAGCTCAACCCCTAACTCTTCTGATTCACTATTTCCTACTCCGAAAAAATTCAGATCTTTCCTATTACTTATTATTTCTGGTAAAAATGATCTTGCGTGCTCGACACCTGACTTTTCTCCTTGAATAATGAGTACTGATTCTTTCATTAGATCTAAAGCAATATTTCTTTATTTTCTTGAATACTTAAATGAATAGCATCGATTATTTTCATGGCCTTGTGTCCATCTTCTAAAGTCGTAAGTGGTTTCTCTCCAGATAAGATACTATTATAAAAAGAATTTTGTTCTATTTGAAGATGATCACGTTTTTCTAATTTTTGCTTTTTGCCATCTTTTAAAATCTCAAGGTTCATTAAGTCGACATTGATCTTTAAATCATCTTGTATAAAACTCAACATTCTCTTTTCTGATTGGTGACTTCTATCACTTTTAATTTTTATTGATTTACCACAACTTGCTTTTAACGTAACGGATACTTCATCTAATAAACCTGTGTGATGAACTTTTCCACTAGCTAGTAAACTGACAATTTCATAAGAGAAAAGATAATAAACAAGATCAATATCATGAACCATTAAATCCTCAATAACAGAAACATCATAGGCCCTGTTCTTTGGCATGGTATACCTCTCTAGCAAAATTGAGTTAGTATTTTTAAAATCTAATAATTCCCAAGCTTGGTGGCATCTTTCGCTATGACCAACAAAAAAATTCACTTTAAAATTTTCTAATAATTTTAATAATTGCTCTGATTCAGCAGAATTGGTCGAAACTGGCTTCTCACAAAAAATATGTTTTCCTCTTTGAACTAAGTTTTTACAAATTTCAAAATGGGTATTAGTTGGTGTAACCACAATAAATGCATCACTAAGTTCAATAAGATCCTCATAAGAATCTGTTAAAACAAGTTCAGGATATAATTCTTTTAATGAGTTTTCTTTATAAAATTTGTCCGCAATACCAACAAACTCAACTCTTTCATGAGCTTTTATTTTCTGAGCATGCCATTTCCCAAGATGTCCGTGCCCTATTAATGATACTCTTAATTTATTCATACTTAAGACCAAAATGGAGGAATACCCACTTTGCTATCTTTAATAAAAGTGGAAATAATTTTTATAATCTTATTACCAGTATACTCTTTCATGATCTCATCATTTTCAGAAAATGATCTTGGAGAGAGGTTAGAAGCCTCCATTTGACGATAAAAATCAACTGTTTCAGAAATATCTTTTTTATCAAGCCCCATTCTCTTCAGGCCAATAATATTAATTCCTTTTAACTTCACTCTATTTCCTAGAGCGGTACAAAAGCTTGGAATATCTTTATCAATACCGGAATGCCCACCAATAAATGCACCTTGACCGATACTTATAAATTGTCCAACACTAGTTCCACCACTTAAGATAACTTTATTTCCAACTGTTACATGCCCTGCAAGATTACAAGAATTCACAATTCTAATATCATCACCCAAGATAACATCATGGCCTAAGTGGCAATAGGCCATTAGCATGTTTCGACTACCTAACTTAGTTAATCCATCTTGTTTTAGACTACCTCTATTTATTGAAACAAATTCTCTTATTAAATTACCATTTCCGATTTCTAAGATTGTTGGCTCATCTGCATAAGTTAAGTCTTGAGGAGCCGTACCTAAAGCACAGTGATGATAAATAATATTATCCTCGCCAATAGTAGTCTTCCCTTCAATAACTGTATGAGATAAGATCTTAGTGTTTTTCCCAATTTTAACTTGAGGGCCAATCACAGAGTAAGCACCAATTTCGACTCCATCACCAATCTCAGCTCCATCTTCTATAACAGCTTTATCGTGAATCTTATTCATTATGAATCCTTTTTTAAAAACTCTATCGAAGCCAGAATTTCTGCACTAGAGTGAAGTTCATTGTTTGAATAAATCATACATTCATAAGATTGAAATACTCCTCGAACTTTTAATAACTTAGACTCCATACTCAAATTCATATTGGGATAAATAGGCTTTTTAAACTTTGCTCTTTCAATACCTAAAAGTGCTATATTGATTTTTATTTCTTGCATGAGCTCACTATATGCATAATGGAAAATAAATGGACACATCTGAGCCATGATTTCGATTTGAACAACGCCTGGAAGAATTGGTTTACCTGGAAAATGTCCACGTAAAATCTCTAAATCAGGACGAACAAAAAAACTTCCCTTAACTTCTGTTCCAACAAAGCTTTTAGTATTAATTTCTAATTTATTATATTGTCCTAAGGAATTTGGAAAAGTAACTTCATCCACACTATCTAAAAACAAAAAAGGTTTTCGATGTGGAAGAAAATCCATGATCTGTTCTTTATTGTACAAACTCATTATTTACTTTTATTTAATTGTTGGAATCTAATAATTGATCTTTTCCAATCTCTTGAATTAGTGGCCGGATAACCAACAACTGAAGAACCATCTGCCCAGCTCTTATTGACTTGAGCTCCACCGCCTACTTTACAACCAACTCCCAACTCACAATCTGGAGCAACTCCAGCTCCCCCACCTATAACAGTAAAGTCTCCTACTTTACAGCTACCAGCAAGTCCGACCTTTCCGCATAAGATCACATTCCGACCTAAAATTACATTATGAGCAATTTGAACATGGTTATCTATTTTACAACCTTCTCCGATTACTGTTGGATTAAAAGTCCCTCCATCGATACAAGAGTTAGATCCTATTTCGACATTATCTTGAATCTCTACTCCACCATAGTGCCAAAGCTTCTCATGTTGTCCATCTAGAAATTTATATCCAAATCCGTCAGCACCAATTGTAGTATTAGAATGAACTCTGCAATTCTTCCCGATTTTTACATTTGGGTAAATTGTCACGTTTGGAAATAAAACCGTATTGGCTTCAATAATATTATGACCTAATATCCGAACTCCACTCATTAAAATTACATTTTCTCTTAATTCAACATTAGGACCAATATAGACATCGTTAGCAATTTGTATATTTTCAGAACCACTCTTATGATTTCCTAAGTGATTTTTAGTCCAATCAAACCCTTCATAAAATTGGTCATGAAAAAACTTTGAAGCTTTCACTAAGCAAGCATTTATGTTTTCACTTGTTGCTAGCCAGCTACATCTCTTTTTTAAAAGGTTTGTTTCTTGATTCTCATTAGACAAGAGCTCTTTAGAAATCACTACTCCATGAATCGTCTCTGAGTTCTTTTCGAGATAATATTTTAGAAATTTAGTACTAGATATAAAAAAAACGCTTTTATTTAAAAAACTATGGATAGTAGAAACTCCTTCGATAGAAGTTTCACCGTCTCCAAAAAGAACCTCAATATCTAATAGGTCTTCAATACCCGAAAGATTCATTATTTATGAACTGAATCGTATTTTTTAATTACTTGGTCAGTAATATCAAGTTCAGACTTAGCGTAAACGACTGGAGTCTGGCTTGTCTCAATTGTCATATCAACATTTTCTTTTTTTGAAATTTGATCAACAATCACTTTAATTTTTTCAAAAATTGGCTTTTTATACTCCGACTCAAGCTTAGCAATCTCTTGCTGAGACTTCATTGTTTCTTGTTGAAACTTCATAAAACCAGCTTGCAACTCTTTAGATTGTTTTGCGATAGCAGTCTGACTTAATAATGATGCTTTCTTTTCTAAGTTTTTCTTCTTAGTCATTAATGATTGTTCTTGAGTCTTTAGATTTTTTTTCTTTCTTTCAAAACTTTTCTTTAGTTTTTCAGTTGCTCGTACACCTTCTTTAACAGTGTTTAAAACTTTTTGGAAATTGATTGTTGCGATTTTCACATTAGCACTGAATCCACTAACTGACGTTAACATTGCTAAAAGCATAATTCTTTTCATAATAACTCCTTAAAATATAATTAAAATAATTGTCCAATATCAAAGAAAAAGTGATTAGCTTTCTCAAGGTCACCATCTTTAGCAACATTTCCTGTTGTAATAACAGACCTTCTTCTATTTAATGGGAAACCAAATTCAAATCTCAATAAACCAATTGGCGAGAACCATCTGAAACCAAACCCAAAGTTTTGCTTCAGAGAGTAATCTCCCTGATCACCCATAAAGTTTTCATAAACATTTCCAATGTCATAAAAAACGGCCCACTTTAAACCAGCTTCTTTAATTAATGGATGTTCTATCTCGGCTGTACCAAGAACCGAATGCAGTCCTCCAATATTAAACCATCCAAGTTTTCCCGATTGTTGATCTAACAAGAGCTTTTGAGGTCCGACTTCTTCTTGGCCATATCCTCTCATATTTCTAGCTCCCCCCATTGCGTATAATTTAGTTCGCGGAGGAGGTTGAGAGTCTGAAGTTTTAAAAAGTTTTTGGGATTTAATTCTAGATCTAAAAATCAAATCTTTGTATAGTGGGTAGTAAAAACGAGTATCTCCTACTAGTTTAACCCATCGATGATCAAAACCAATTCCGACAAATTCAGCAGAACCTGATGCGTAAATACCCTTAGTAGGTTCAAAAGCATTATTTCTTTTATCATGAACGACAGAAAGCTCTACTCCAGATGCAATCCCATTTTCTTTAGCCGGATCAATTGATGGGTTTCTCACTTCTTTAATTTTTGTATGTTCAATATTATAAGAAAAAAACATTCGCGTATAATCACCTAAAGGATACCCTACTCGAATATTTCCACCTTGCTTGGTATACTCAAAAGAATCAATGAAACTACTTTGACTTCTATAAATTGATCCTCCAAGAGACCACTTTGAATCCATAAAGTATGGCTCAGTTAAACTTAAATTATAATCTTGTTGTTGGGTAGAGAGACTTAAGCTAAAGCCTAAATTTTGTCCCTTACCTAAAAAGTTTCTTTGTTTTATGGAAGCTTGGAGAAATCCTTTCTGCTGAGTAGAATAACCAGCACCAACTGAGATTTGTCCAGTTTGTCTTTCTTTAACACTAATAGCGACATCTAGAATCTTAGAATTACCTTTTTGAGGTGAAGTATTAAAAATAACACTCCCAGGTTCAAAGAACCCAAGTCTATTTACGTTTGCTTTTGAAGTTTTAAGCTTACTACCGGAGTATTGCATTCCTTCATGAATCTTTAACTCTCTTCTAATAACTTTATCTCGAGTTTTAGAATTTCCTTTAATGGAAATTTTTCCAAACCTAGCAATTTCACCTTTTTCAAAACTATACTTTACATCAACTTCATGTTTAGACTTATCCTCTACTGGTTTTAAATCTCTTATAACGTTTACAAAAGCATAACCTTTATCTTGATAAGCTTGAGTTAGTCTTTCAACATCTTGCCTGAGGGTCTCTTCTGAATAGACCTCCTTTGTTTTAAGCTTTGTTGATTGAGCTAATTCTTCTTTTGTTAATAAGATATCTCCGTCATACGAAACACTATTTACTTTATATTCAGGTCCTTCAATAACAGGGATAGAGATAAAGATCCATCTTCGATCTTCTGAGACATTTACAGATGGTTTCCCAAAGTTTGCCTGAATATGACCTTTAGTTCTGTAGTAAAAAGTTAAACGCTCAATATCTGTTTTGAAATTAAGCTCTTTAAAGTTACCAGCATCAGACATAAATCCAAGTAGAGAATCTTCGCGAGTAACCATGAATGTTTTTAATTCATCATCTGAAATTTTCTCATTTCCAATAAATGAAATCTTTTTTACTTTTACCTTATCAAACTCTTCGATAGTAAAATTAACTTTAACTTTAGTATCATCACTTTCTTTAATGTCATATTTAACCCTAGATAAGTAATAGCCTTTGTCCTCATAAAGTTCTCGGATCTTCCCACTGTCTTCATCAAGAGTTCTGACATCTAAAATATTAAATGCTTTGGTATCAATTTTGTCCTTGATATCATCATCATCGATTTCACTATTACCAGTAAAACTAAGTTTACTAATAACAGGTTTTTCTTTTACTTTAAAAACGAGGTCATTACCTTCTTGATGAGCTTCTACATGCTCAAAGTACTTCATTGCGTAGATACGTTTAATTGCTTTATTAATTTGAAGATTTGTAACGTTTTTATCTGGTCTGATTGCAATTTTTAAAAGAACGGCTTCTGGTTCAATCTTCTTTAAACCGATAATTCTAATTTTATTAATTTTAAATAAAGTTCTTTCAGGCCCAATATAAGAATAAGTTAGTGAACAGAATATTATACTAATTACCAACGCTAATGTTGACCTTTTGGTCATGAACATAGAATCACCTTCGCTTGTGTCTCAATAAATTTCGCAACAGTCCAATTTTATCCAATTACCTGACCATCTTCAATGGTTATTTTCCTTGGGAAACTGTCTGCAACTACATGATCATGTGTTACCACGATTAGAGTGGATCTAAACTCAGAAGATAATTGTTTTAACAAATTAATGACTTTATCAGAGTTTTTTCTATCTAGATTTCCAGTAGGTTCGTCACATAGCAGCACTTTAGGCTTTAAAATTAAGGCCCTGATTATATTAACTCTTTGTTGTTCTCCACCGGATAATTGATAAGGATATTTATTTAGGCAATGTTCTACTCCGAGGTAGTTTGCCAGCATATGAATGAGCTCACTATATTCTTTAACTGATTTATCAGAAATTTTGATTGGAAGATAGATATTTTCCAAACTTGTAATTGAGGGTAATAAAAAATGAAACTGAAAAACAAATCCAATATTTTGATTTCTAAATTGTGCTAATTGTTCATCATTTAATTTACTAAGATCCTTACTTCCTATTAATAGGTTTCCACTTGTTTGTTTATCAAGCCCTCCTAGTAAATACAAAAGTGTCGACTTACCAGATCCAGACTTACCAAGTAGTGCAGTATGTTCTCCTTCATCTAAAGAAAAACTTACGCCTTTTAAGACCTCGATTTTTCCAAAAGATTTCTTAATATCTTTTAATAGAATCATTAAATATATTGTCCTTTTATACCTTGTAAAATCGTCTTGTTTTTTTCTCTTAGTACAATATAGCCGATACAAACTAAACACCAGAAAAAAGTTAAAGCAAAGATTGTAAGGATGCTGTTTAGCCCTAAATGTATGCTTAAATGATCTAGCTCATATACCTTGCTTGGAATCTTTAAAAAAGGGAGTTTAAGAATAATCTTGTCAAAAACTAGTGTCATCAATAATGCCAAAACACATGAAATGGCCCAGATAAAAATAATAAAAAATGTCCAAAATGTATAAAGAGACTTGAAACTTAAGCCTAAAGATCTCAGTAAAAAAAACTCTTGAGATTTCTTGATTCCATTATAATTAATAAAAGCGACGATATTAAAAAGTGCTATTAAGATAATCAATTGTAAGATTACAGTAATTGAAAACTTCTCAACTTCAACTGCTTCCAGTAAAGATGCGAAGTTTTTCCAATAAGGTCTAGCTTCAAAACCTAATTCAAAAAACTTATCTTGCTTTTGGTCTATATAATCTTTTATTTGTGGGTCTGTGAATCCATCCAGCGCTAATAAACATGTATTAACCATTCCTTTGGAATTTGTAAATTCTTCCAAGTAGGAACGTTTTAAATACACCAGCCGTGAATCTTTCCTATGAACTCCGTGAGTCACTACATCTGAAACTTCAAGTTCTGTAACATAAGGTAATTCTTCAAAACTTTGATTACCTCGAGTAAAAGTTAAAGTAATAAAATCTCCTGGTGAAACATTTAGTTCCTTGGCGATTTCAGATCCAAGAGCAATAGTATTTTTTTCTGAACTAAGCTGTACATCTAGATTATTTATCTTTGAAAACTCTTCAGTTTCTATTCCATTAACTAGAACACCTTTGCTTTTACTATCTTTAACAATAAACCCTTCCGTCCTTATGATTCCAGCGTAATTAGTAATAGCGTCTTGGCTGATCATCTCTAAGAATTCATTATCTATTTCAAAAAATCCCGAAGAGCTAGTAACTTCCAAGTCAGAAGTGTTTTTTCTTAAACCAGTTTTTAAAATATGTTCATACCCATCCATCAAACCGGCGTTACATAGAATAACGGCCATAGAAAAAGATAGGCTTAATACTGTTAGTAGAAAAAAGATCTTTGTACTTTTACCTTGCAGTGTAATTTTGAGAAGTTTCCAAAATGAAAGTTTCATGATCGAATACTCTCCCATTTTAAATAGGCTTTAATAAAACTATCAATTTCACCATCAAGTACTTTTTCAGCAGAACCCATTTCTTCGTTGGTTCTATGATCCTTGACCATTTTGTAAGGGTGTAAAACATAAGACCTTATCTGGGAGCCCCATCCAATTTCTTTCTTAGAATCTTCTATGATTTTTTGTTCTGCCCTTTGTTCTTCAAGTGCCTTCTCATATAATCGAGATTTTAAAATCTTCATTGCAGTAGCTTTATTTTGATGTTGCGATCTTTCATTCTGACAAGTTACAACTAACCCACTTTCCATATGTGTTATTCTTACTGCTGAATCCGTTGTATTTACAGACTGACCACCAGCTCCTCCGGCTCTAAAAACATCGATTCTAATGGCCGAATCAGGAACATCAATCTCAATATCATCATCCACTTCAGGACTTACAAAAACTGAAGCAAAGGAAGTGTGTCGCCTTGAATTAGAATCAAAAGGTGAAATTCTCACTAATCTATGAATGCCTATTTCTGATTTTAAAAAACCATAAGCAAAAGCACCTTCAACAGAAAAGGTTACAGATTTAATTCCTGCGGAATCACCATATTGGAAATCAAAGATTTGAGTTTTAAATTTTTTCTTCTCAGCCCATCTTGTGATCATTCTTTGGAGCATTCCTGCCCAGTCACAAGATTCTGTACCACCGGCTCCTGCATTTATTGATACAATTGCATTATTAGTATCAGCATCTCCTGAGAGATACGCTCGCTGTTCAATTTCAGAAAATTCTTTTTTAAAAGCATCGATTTGTTTGCAAGCATCTTTACAAGAATCAAGATCGCCCTCTTTTCCATATTCAACTAAAATTTCAATTTCATCGAATAAGTCTTGAACTGATTGAAATGAGTTTACAACTTCTTGGAGTAAGGATTTTTCTTTTTGGATTTTAGCTGCTTTTTGACTATCATTCCAAAAGTCAGCACTTGTTTCTAAGGACGCTATTTCATTTAAACGTTCGTTTTTTTGTTCAACATCAAAGTGACCTCCGGACTTCACTTAAGCCAAGAGATAAACTATCTAGGTTGTGAATTTTTTCATTAAATTGATCTTTTATTTCTTGCATGTACCAAAAGTATCAAAGCATCCTAGTTCTTGCAAAGAATTAACTCTTAAGGGACCTTTTGACTACTCACACTTACAATTGTCTAAGTCCGTTTCATCGTAGCTCTTGAAGTTATACTTAACTGGAATATCACAATCATTTCGTGGAATTTCATCTCCACCCTTGAAGTAATTAGACCATACACTACAATTTAGCTTTTGTGAGTAACCCTTTGTTTTAGGAAGTCTGCTTTTACAAGTACTTAACTGAGAAATATATTTCCGTGGTTTGAAATCAGCGTCTTTTAAAAAACAATGATTTAAACAATTATAGTCATTGAATTTTGCTACATCACCTTCTCCTGCAAGAGCGACAAGAACTGCTGCTAGAGTGTCTCTATAAGCTGGCTTTTTCGGTGCATTAAAAACTAACTTCCAAATTTTTGCAGGTGTACCACCTTTTGGTACCTTCTTTTTATCTACAATATAATTAAATGCTTTTCTGGGAAGATTAAAGTAAGCAGGAATAGTTGTACCTAGTAAAGGCTCAATACCTAATAAGGCATTTTTAAAATGTTCATAAGTAGCATCTGTTTCTGCAATGTTTATAATATTATCATTATTAAAATCAAATTTAGCTAAAGTTGATTCAATATTCATAATACCTGAATACAAGGCCATTATATCAGATTCAGAAAAAGGCATATTGTCATGAGCACATGATCTCGTATACTTTTCAAGCAGAAGCATCAGTTTAAATTTTTCTTCTTGAGAGCTACTATCATGGAATTGTTTAAACTTTATAAAATAATTAAAATACTTTGATTGATGATCAACTCGACTATTTCTAACACCAAATAGATTACTGAAAAGAGAGTAAAACATATTCCTCACACAAGTGGGATCATATCTTTTACCAACTCCTTGAATATCTTGAGGGTATCTCTTATCACCTTTTTTAACATTATCTACCACTGCACAAGTTTGTGCTTTTTTAGTAAAAGTTTTAAGAACTTTTTTACGACTAGTAACAGGAGAAAGCATCTTAACAACATTTGATTTAATCTCAATCGAGTACATTAGATTAAATATAAATTCTGTAATTTCTTCTTTTTGTAAAACTCCGTCTCCATTAGAGCTAAATAAGAAAAGATCTGCAATAGAAGCAACATTCCCTGCAGCATCAACTTCTCCTCCTTTAGATACAACTCCTAGCTGTTCAACTGGGCCTATAAATTCTTTTAAAATCATAGCTACTTGGATAGCACTTAAGGTCTTATTATAATCTTCGCCCTTACCACATCTAAAAGACTCTCTAACATAAGACGTTTCGTTGTTTTCACCAATGTTTTTATGCATAATTTGTGCACAAGGAAACCTCTTCTCATAATCTGCTATGATAGGTGCAAGTAGACTTTCTAGTTGATAAGTTAAAATCAGTGAAGATAAATTTCGAACATATTGATTTCCGTACTTTGGTAAAACTCCATCTTTATCTCTGAAATATCGATACTTAACTAATACTCTTTGAAAGTTAGTAAACATTGTTCCACGAGGATCATCAATATTTCTTGATGTTCGTAGAGAATTAGAAATACCAATTTTTTTACCAGAATTTATTATTTCCTTATTAACCTCATAAAGTTTTGAGAAATCTAATCCCATCTTCGTCATTTTATGACTCCATGATAAAATTTCTCTCATATCAGAGTAAGTAATTTCTTTATTCCTGTTTCCAAGATATAAATTCTTTATTTTTAGTATCTCCCATTCGTAGTTTCTTAAACCGAAAGGTTTAAAATCTAATCCAAAAAATCTCTCTCCCCATTCATCTAGGAAGTCATACATTTCACCGAGAGAAAAATATGAAGTAAGGTCATCTCCTTTATAAAGTAATTTTGTCTCAAAATTCTTTAAATGCTTTTGAAGTTCAGTATATTTAAATTCTACTGCTTTCGTTTCCTCTTCAAAGTCTTGATAGCGATAAATATCATAAAACATCTCAAGACCAGGAACTAGTTTTTTCATTGCCAATGTTTTCAATTCAGCTCTAGTAATGTTTTTGGGAGATCCACCTAGAAACATTCTTTTAACAAAATCAAACTTCAACATACTATTAACAGTATCAATTCTATCTATTGTTAAAAATTGAGTTAAAACTTTCTTTAAAGATATTTGATTATTATTGGGGGGTAAATCAGTGGAGATTGGGACTCCAGATCCATCTCGACCTTGTCTAGACAAAACAGCAAAAACTGAAACATCTTCTCCGGCAGCATTCCTAGCTTTTGAAGCTAAGTTCATTGCTGATTTAATAATTTTTTCTTTAACAAAGCTATGTTTATCTACCGTCCAAGGTAAATCACTATCATCTAAAGCAACCATATACTGAGAGAGGCTCACCATTTCTTTGTTAAACATTAAAAGAAAATCTCTTAAAAACTCAAGATCATGCTTATATAAAACATCAATTTCAGTGTTTCCAACACCAAAGTTTACTAATTCAAAATAAAATAAAAACTCTGGTACAAGGTAAGAAAACTCTGGTCTTTTATTTTCAATATACTGCTTCAACTTACTAAATCTGATATTAAAATTTGGCTTTTCGCTATTTTTTTTCTGGCTCTCGCTTAAAACTTCAGGATATGCAGCTTCGACGCTTTCCATATAAAGACTTAATTGATTATAAAGACAATTGATTTGAGTCGAAATATTCTTTTCTAGGATATAAAGAAATTCATCTGGATCTAACTCACAATTTGCAAACTCTAAGTTTTGGTCTTTGAAAACCGGAGGATTACCTTTCCCCTCATTTATATTTCCAAATAAACCATTCTCTCCACAGGAAATAATTAAGAACGTAAAAACTAAAGTCGCTATTTTTTTAAAAAACATATTTTAACTCCGTGAAATATGAGTCATTTTCTCTGAAATTAACCCAATAACCTTCTCCCGCTTTTGGCGAACCAATAATATCAGCACCAATATTCACTCTAAAGTGTTGTATCGGTTGCCAACCTACTGACAAACTATAAAGTCTATCATATGTGAGCGTGTCGTATTTTAAATCAAAATTTAGAAAGTATTTATTTTTTAAGTTGTAATCCATCGCTACATTTAAAGCTTGGGACCACTTAGGAATTGAATCAAGTAAACTCGTTCTAACAAACTCACTTATCCTGGCTAGATATCCAATACTAGACTTGAAACTTCCAGACTCGTATAAAACACCTGCACCTAAATAATCTTCTCTAAATTTTTCTACAGTTATACCAATTCCAAAGTTTTTATCAATAAAGGTTAAGTCATCTGCTTTCTCTCCAGGAATACTAGCAAGGTAACTAGTATAAAGTTTCCAATGACTTCCCAAAGCAGCAGTTAATTGACCACCAAATAAAGTATGATGAAAAAGCTTAGTTTCAACATTTGCTGTAATATCAGATAAAGCGTTATTAATATCTGCTTTTGCAGTATTTGATAGTTGGTTTTCAGGCTTTCTCAAAACAAATGCACTGATATGAATATTATTGATAGGAGAAAATCGTAAATTTAATCCATAACTAGGTTGCAGGGCCACTTCTAAGACATCAGGATATGTAACATTATAACTTACTTTATGATCCACTCCTCCAAGATCGACTGAAGTCACTGGTTTCTGAGACCATGGACTTTTAGGAGTTAAAGTACCAGATTCTTTATCAATTCCTAAAGGGGGGTTTAATTGTGGAACATAGATAAATGATCCAAACACCTCGGCGTTAAAGAATTGAGAAAAACGATATCCATACTTTACACCCGTTAAGCCTTCTTGACCTGGTCTGAAAAAATCAAAGTTCTCTAAATTATTTATTTTTCCTAATCCCCAGATCTTATCAATTTCAACCCAATCAACCAATAAGCGCCCATAACTGAGTTCTTGATTTTTCCAAAGATGAGTTAATTGGGCCTCTTTTACTGAAAACATAAAGTGAGAAGCATCATTGAATCTAATTGAAAAATCGACCTTACCTTCTTTATCAACAAAAGGCTTCTTGTAATGATATTTTATATCAAAATCGAACCAATAATTATTTCCTTCAACGTCATTGATTTGTGAATACAAGTCATTATGTCTGGCACTAAAGCCACCATATAGATTCTTAACAACTCCATAACTATTTAAAGCCATGAAGCAAAAGATAAAAAATGTTCTTAAAACAAGTCTATTCATAATATTTTTCGCTACTTATATCGTATCACTTTAGGAATGGAGTGATATTTTGACTATAGAAATTTTTCACAATGCCTAAATAATTGACATAATAAAACCTTGTCTTTTCAGGCACTTAAGTGCCTACTTACGACACTAAGAAGCATTTCTTCACATTTTTTCATTAAATCTTCCTCTTCTTTCGAGATTTCATGATCAAAACCTAAGAGATGTAAAAACCCATGAATAAAGAGATGAATGAACTCATCAAAGTTTGAAACCTTAAACTCTTGTGCTTGTTTAAGGACTTTATCCCAGCTTATAAAAATATCACCCAGTTCAACAATTGGGAGAAATTCAATCTCACTTTTATCTGCACGCAAATTTTCAAAGATAGGAAAACTTAAAACGTCAGTATCTTTATCTATATTTCGATGTTCCTTGTTTAAGGCCTGCATCGATATAGAATCAATCACTTCCACAGAGACTGTATAATTTATTTGATCAACATAAGTTTTTAAAGCAGTATCCACTATTAATTGAAGTATTTCTTCAATTTTATCAAAGCTATCCAAGTGATTATATATGTCATTAATTTCAATTTTCATTTCTGTGATTTATTCTTAATATGTTTAAAAGGAATAGACAATTATGGGTCATTATTTTGATGAATTAGTTCAAACAATAAAAGCCTTACGAGATCCAACCTCTGGATGTCCTTGGGATTTAGCACAAGACCACCATAGCCTAACTCCCTATCTTATCGAGGAGTCTTATGAATTGCTAAACTCATTATTAAAAAGTGATTTTGAGGAGACCAAAGAAGAATTAGGAGATGTTTTATTGCAAATTTTACTTCATTCTCAATTGGCCAATGAAAAAAAGAAATTCTCTATTGAGGAAGTATGTAAAAACTTAAATGAGAAGATGATTCGAAGACATCCACATGTTTTCGAAGGAAATAATAATCTCTCTATGGATGAACTTCATGAGAATTGGGAGAAGATAAAAAAAGCAGAAGGAAAAACTGATCATTCACTTTTAAAAAAGAAGTATCTAAATAACCCATCCCTTGTTGCAGCTTATAAGATTGGAAAAAAGACAAATGAATTAAAGTTTGATTGGACTAGCATTGAGGAAGTCATCACACAGCTAGAATCTGAAATCAAAGAATTAAAAGAAGCCATAGCAAGCAAGAGTGATGAAATAGAAGAAGAAATGGGAGATGTTTTATTTAGTGCAGCCCAAGTTGCAAGACACTTGGGATATAATCCTGAAATTAATTTAAATAAAGCTAACTATAAGTTTTATAGACGCTTTAGTAGAATGGATGAGTTAAGTGATAAAGAGTTTTTAGATCTCAATATGTCTGAAAAAGAGCTACTTTGGAAAAGAGTTAAAAATGAAGAAAGAAAATAGATTGTACTCTTGTCATATACCCATTGTGGGCATAACAGGGGGAATAGGCACTGGAAAAAGTAGTGTTGCTAACTTCTTTTTTGAAAAAAAACAACTCGTAATTGATGCTGATGCTATCGTTAAAGAGATTTACCAAAAAAGCTCTACTATCGATTGGTTGCAAGTAAATTTACCAGAAGTAGTAAATGAAAACAGAGAAATTGATTTTGAAATATTTAGAAAAGTTTTTTTCTCCAATCAAGAAACAAAAAAAATGATTGAATCATTTATTTACCCTCAAATGGAAAGTATTTTCACAAGTAAAATATCTTCTCAGGCCCAGATGATTTTTTATGACGTCCCTCTTTTGTTTGAAAAAAAAATAAATCTTAAAGTTGATAAATCATTAGTTGTCAGCTGTGATAAAGAAATTCAAATTCAAAGGGTATGTAAAAGAGATAGAATTTCTAGAGAACTTGCTGAAAATATAATTTCTCAGCAAATGTCATTAGAAGAAAAGGTAAAGCTTTGTGATTACCATATTAACAACTCACTTAGCCTCAAAGAACTAAAAAGTAATAGCTATCAAATTTTAGAAAAAATTCAAAAGGATATTTTATGATTCTCCAAGGAAACTATTTTCATGGTCAATTTCACTCTATTGATAAAAGTGATCATTTTATAAAAAAATGTCCAGCTGATCTTTCAAAAATATTGTGGCAAACTGGACTTGCTCCTGATCAAACGACAGAAATAATACAATCTGCAATAGATGGCTTCAATGGTATGAAGAAGTTAAGCATAGAAAAAAGAATTGAGTTATTAAAGCGATATAAAGAAGAAATACTAAAAAGAGTAGATGAAATTGCGTTGAGTATCGCTCTGGAAGTCGGTAAGCCGCTTTGGGAAGCTAAAACAGAGGCAAAAGCTGTTGCCGGAAAAGTTGATGTTACTATAAAAGATTCCCTGCCCCGTATACAAGATAGAAAAATTGAAAATATTCTTCCTGGTCTTAATGGACATGAAATTCATAAAGCACTTGGTCCTTGTTTTGTTATCGGTCCATTTAATTTCCCTTGTCACTTAGCCAATGGACAAATCCTAAGTTTATTACTTTCTGGAAATAGTATTATTTTCAAACCATCTGAAAAAACAATTTACTCTGCTCAAATTTTAATTGAATGTTTTCATGCTGCAGGATTTCCAAAAGGAGCAGTAAATTTTGTAGTTGGAGGACCAAAGATTGCAACCGATATTACAAAACATCGGGCCATTAAAGGTATCTTTTTCACAGGGTCTAAGGGAGTTGGACTAAAGATTTTAGAAAACACCTACTCTGATTTGTCTAAGCTAGTTGCTCTAGAGCTAGGAGGGAAAAACAGTAGTATTATTCATGAGGATGCTCATATAGATCATACCCTCATCCAGGTTTTAACAGCAGCCTATTTAACTACTGGCCAAAGATGTACCTCGACAGGAAACATCATTGTTCATAATAAAATTTTAAATGAGTTTAAAGATAAATTTGAAAATCTCGTTAAAAAAATTCACGTTGATCATCCGTCTGAGTTTCAAAGCACTCCTTTTATGAGCACTTTAATTGATCAACAAGCCAGTGATACTTTTACAAATTACATAGATAAGGTTCAAAACTCTGGAGCTGAAACAATTCTACCTCACCAAGCAGCCGATGTTGGATTTGATGGTCATTACTTGAAGCCTTCTTTGCATGTTCTTAAAAAATTCAATGCTTCGAAGCATCACTTTGTTGGAGAAGAAGTTTTTGGGCCGCATTGTACCATCATTGGATATGATGATCTGGATGAAGCAATCGAAATAGCGAACTTTACTGAGTTTGGATTAGCTGGATCAGTCTTCACCCAGGAGCCAAAAACATACAAAAAGTGTTTAGACGAAGTCGAGTGTGGAATCTTCAACTTGAATAGATCCACGGTAGGAGCCAGCTCGAGGCTTCCTTTTGGAGGAATTAAGAATTCTGGTAACTACCACCCTGCAGCAGTTAGCACTATTGATTCCTGTGTGTATAAAGTTGCAAGCCTTGAAACTTTTGAAAACACCTCAAAACTTACAGATCTTACAGGCTTAAAGACATAAAATTTGTAAAAATATTGATTGCGTTCGATTTTTTAATATGTTTTAAGAGACTACTTTAATAATCAAAAGGTTACATCGAGTGATAGAAGAACTTGAAAATACATTAAATAAGAGTGAAAAGATCTCGATTGAGATGCTCGAAACTTATACAGGAATCAAGTCAGATGTAATTAAAAGTGCTCTCAAGTTAGATGATTCGGTTAAAAGTATCAGCCAGAATGATTTCAGAGAAAACGTTTCTGAATTTGTTAAATTGGTCTTTGAAAAAAATCAATAATGTCTCTAATTTCTCTTAAGAATATTAAATATTTATATAACTCCAAAGAAAGCTCTGGCATTTCAAACCTCAGTCTTACTATTAAACCTGGTCAAATCGTTTCACTACTTGGACCAAGTGGTTCAGGAAAAACAACAATTCAAAAAATTATTTTAAATGAGCTATTTCCACAATCAGGACATATTATACACAATGAGATAAAAGTATTTAGTAAAGAAAATCTTGAAGAACAAAACTTTAATGACCTAAAGCCCTTAGAATATTTAACTACTAAAACTAAAGATCTTGAAAAGGCTAGAGAACTATTATTTAAATTTGAGATTACTAATACGGTTTATAGAAAAGCTTACGAGTTATCAAACGGAGAAAAGCAACGACTAATTCTAGCAAATCTTTTCATGCATGACTTTGACCTTCTTGTGTGTGATGAAATTTTTTCAGGGATTGATTATAATAATCGACAAATCATTTTAAAAATTATTAAAGAATTATTAATTGAAACAAAAAGATCTTTGATTTGGTCTACTCAATTAATTAAAGATGCTCTGAAATATTCAGACAACGTATGCTTATTGCAATTTGGTCAAGTAGAACAAATTGGCACTCCTGAGGAGATGATCTTTAAACCGGCCAGTTTGTTTGCTGCTCAATTTTTTGGTCCAGTAAATTTATTTGTCTTGAGGCCATCAAATACTGGTATACAATTAGATCTTCAAAAAATTAAAAAAATCGAACTGGCAAACGAAGGACTTATTGTCATTAGACCTGAATACGTGACTCTGGGAACTACTTACGATTGTAATTTAGACTCCAGTGTCTTTGATGGTAATAGTTACTTAAATTCTGCTAGGTACGAATCAGAGATGATATATTTTTACTCTTCTACGAAACTTAACCAACCAAAGGTCTCATTAGATATTGCTTTAAGTCATGCTCATGTTCTAACTGAAATTTAAATACTCATAATCTAAATATGATGATAAATTTAGCTTAATATTATGAAAACTTATGATATCTCAACAGATAAACCAAAATGGCTAAAAGCTAAGATCCCCAAGGGGGATAGTTACCTTGAAATACGCAAGTCTTTGAGAGAGAAGGGATTATTCACAGTTTGTGAAGAAGCAAAGTGCCCTAACCTCTCAGAGTGTTGGAGTGATAAGACTGCAACAATAATGATCTTAGGTGATACTTGCACGCGAGCCTGTAAGTTTTGTAACGTCAAAACTGGAAACCCTAAAGGATTTGTTAATGTCAATGAAATAAAAGATTCCTCTCAAATGGTAGAGATTATGAGTCTAAATTATATTGTTATTACAAGTGTGGATAGAGATGATCTTCCAGATCATGGAAGCTCACATTTTAGTGCAGTAGTAAGTCAAATCAAACAAGATCACCCGCAAACCAAAGTTGAAGTTTTGATTCCAGACTTTGACGCAAAAGAAGAGTTTATGCATATCCTTGCTAAAAGTGATCCTTTTGTTATTGCTCAAAACATAGAGACAGTTAAACGTTTAACTCATCCAGTTAGAGACCCTCGTGCCGGCTATCAAAAAACACTAGATTGCCTGAATTTTTATAAAGTAAACTATCCACATATTGCAACTAAAACGTCTTTAATGGTTGGCCTTGGAGAAACTTTTGCAGAGATTCATGAAACACTTCAAGATCTAAGAAAAATAGATGTTGATATAGTAACATTTGGTCAATACCTTCAACCAAGTAAGAGACATTTAAGTGTTGAAAAGTTCTATACTCCAGAAGAGTTTGATGAGTTAAAAAGACTTAGCTATAGGTTGGGCTTTAAATTTGTTGCATCTGGACCAATGGTGAGAAGTTCTTATAAAGCAGCCGATTATCTAAAGTTTATAGAAAATGAAATTAACTGAAATCATTGAATCCAAATATCATAATCATTTAAGCACTCATAATAATAAAACACTTCTGACTATTTGGGATTGGGACTATGCTGAGTTCTTGACCTTACTAAAGAAAATAAACTTATATATTTCTAATACTCCTGGGCAAGAACTCTATATCCTGTGCTCGCACAACTCTTGCTTAACTAATGGTCATGGTCTTGAGAAATCTAAAGGAAAAGTAAAAAAAGATCTCATTGAATTTGAAAAAGGTTCCAATGCTAACGTCTTTCAAATAAAACGAGGCGGAGGATTAACATTTCACCATCAGGGTCAAATTAATTTTTATCCAATTTTTCATTTAACCCACCATAAAAAAAATCTTCAGACATATATGATGAGGCTTTTAAAGATCTGTGCAGAAATATTGAATGAAACTCTTGAATCTCAGAGTTTTCATTACAAGGGTCCATTCTTAGGTCTGTGGCATGATCAAAATAAAGTTGGATCAATAGGAATGGGTCTAGAGAGATATATTACCCAACATGGATTTTCATTAAATCTATTTCAAAATCCAAAAATTACAAATGAACTGTCAAAGCTCTATCCATGTGGAATTAGCTTTGATGAATATAAAAGCATTGATCAGCTCTATAAGATTGAATCAAATTATAGAGATCGCTTTGTAGAGAAGTTTAAATTAAAGATATTCTAATAAATATGTCTTAACGAATTGTTCAGTAAAATAACAAACTCCACTATCATCGTGCTTTGCGACAGGAGTTGAACTAAAATATCCTGGCTTATACTCTTTATAAATATAAAGACCACCTTCAGCTGAGAACTTATTAGCACTTAATCCATCCTGATATTTAAGTTTCAAAAGTTCATTTTTATCAATAATAAAGTTCAACTCAGTATGCTTATTGTTCTGATTAGGAAAAAGTGCAGAAATAATAACTTTATCTTCATTGTTTGCATTTTTCTTTAATCTAAATCTAATTCCAGGATTATTAGTAAGTAATCTTACCTCATCTTTTTTCAAAGCAAGTAAATCACCAGTTGTGTTAATAAGATCTAAAGTTCCGGGGGTTCCATCTTGATAAAGTCCATTATAGAAACCGTCTAATCGAATGATCATACTCTCTTTTTCGAGCTTTAAGTTCATCTCACATCTAAAGTCTTGAAAACTTGCATCTAGTTCACCTTCTTCTTCAATAATCAAATCTTCTGATCCTTCATCAAGATCTGGTCTTACAGGAACTTCTGGTGTTGCTGGAACTTCTGGTGTTACTGGAGCTTCTGGTGTTGCTGGAACTTCTGGTGTTACAGGAACTTCTGGTGTTGCTGGAACTTCTGGTGTTACAGGAGCCTCCGGTGTTGCTGGAACTTCTGGTGTCACTGGAGCTTCCGGTGTTACTGGAGCTTCCGGTGTTACTGGAGCCTCTGGTGTTACTGGAGCCTCTGGTGTTGTTTCGCTCTCCTCTACTGCTTCAGTCGCAGGAGTATCGTGAAGAATTCTAATTTCTTTATCTTTCTCATTTTTGTCTTCTACTTTAGCCACCCTTTTTTTAGGAGGAGAACAACTAAGAAGTAAAAGAAATGTCATTAATATTAAATTTTTCATACATAATCATTTTAAGCAATCTCATGAATGACTGATCCAAAGATAAATATTTTACATAGTGTGATCAATTTTTGGACAACTTTGCTAGAAAATCTCATAAAACTCAGCTAAAACCAATATAATGAGAATATTATTAGGAACAACTTCTATATACAAAAGAGCACTTTTTAATAAGTTAGGCTTGGAATATGTAGTTTCTAGTCCAAACTTTGATGAAAAGTTATTTTTATCTAAAAACTCTGAACTTCCAAAGAAGTCATACTCTTCAATATTAGCTCAAAAAAAAGCTCAGAGCTTAAATCTAAACCATAACGACATGATCATTATTGCCGCTGATCAGGTATGCTTAATGGATGATATTGTTTTTCATAAGTCAGGAAACTATGATTTAGCATTTAAAACATTAAATCAATTAAACGGAAAAACCCATCAATTATACACTAGTTATTATATGACCTATCAAGATCAAGTTTTTCAACATACCAATATAACTAATCTAACTATGCATTCTCTAGACCCTCATGAATTAGAACGTTATATCCAATTAGATTTGCCATACGATTGTGCAGGTTCTTATAAGTTAGAATCTTTTGGAGCCACACTTTTCAAGAGTATTGAAACTGAAGATCATCATGCAATAATTGGGTTACCTCTTCTAAAACTTGCTCAAGACTTAAGACTACTTGGAGTAAAGAATTTCTTAGGGAAAAAGCATGAATAATATCAAAGCAATTGTTGTTCATTCTGGTGGGATGGATTCCAGTATTTGCTTAAAATTAGCAATCGATAAATTTGGTGCACAACATGTACTGGCCCTTGGCTTTGATTACGACCAACGTCATCTAACTGAACTAGAGGCCTCTAAACTAATTTGTCAAAGCTGGGGAGTGAAGCAAAAGATATTAGCTCTTCCATTTATGAAAAAGATTACTCATAACTCTCTTACTAACCATTCCCTGGATATTAACACAACAGAAAATATTCCAAACTCACTTGTAGTTGGGAGAAATGGTTTAATGGCACGAATTGCAGCAATTCATGCTGATAGCCTTCAAGCTCAATGTATTTATCTTGGAGTGATAGAAGTCGAAGAGGCAAACTCAGGCTACAGAGATTGTAATAGATTATATTTTGATAAACTTGAAGAAATACTAAGAATTGATTTTGATAATCAAAGTTTTAAAATACTTACCCCTATTATTAAAATGACAAAATCAGAAACAATGGAACTAGCTCATTCTCTAGGAGTCCTAGACTTTTTAGTAACTAATACTATTACTTGTTATGAAGGAGTTGTTCATCCAGGTTGTGAGGTTTGCCCAAGTTGTAAGCTAAGAAATGAAGGTCTTGAAATTTTCAAACAAAAAAAAGGAGACTAAAAAGTCTCCTCTTTCAAATTATAAATATAATTTTTAGATTTATAAGTTATCTAACTCAGCGTCCATTTCAGACTCAGCTCTTTCAAGCTCTTCTTGTAATTCAACACTATCAAGTTCATCAACTTCTCTTGCAATTGCATTTGCTCCACTTTCAACACTATCAGTAACAGCTTCAGCAGCTCCTTTAGTAGCATCAATCGTTTTTGAAACAGCACCAGTTGTTGCTTCAGCAGCATTAGTTGCCATCTCACCAGTAGCTTCAACAGCATCTTTAGCTGTTTCAACTGTAGCTTCAACAGCACTTCCTGCAATATCGCCAGCAGCATTTGCAGTGTCAGCAGCTGCATTACCAACAGTTTCAGCAGCGTCCATTGCAGTTTCACCTACAGCTTTAGCAGCATCAGTAGTTGCTTCCACAGCACTTCCAGCAGCGTCAACAGTTGCACTTGCAGCATCTTTAGTCATTTCAACAGCACTTCCAGCAGCATCAGCAGCAGTATCTCCAACAGCTTTAGCGGCGTCAGTAGTTGATTCTAAGGCATCTTTAGCAGTATTAGTGATTACGTTTTCTTCTCCAGTGAAAAAGAAAAAGCCAAATCCTAGTACTAAAATTAAACATAAAAAATACATAATGTTTTTCATTTACTCTCCTATTTTTGAGTTACATTTTAAGTTTTCTTGTTGTAGCCAAATGTGCCTTTTGGGTCAATTCAATTTGGGAATAAAGGTAAAAATGTCGCAAAAGATGTAATAAAGGACATTGCATTGCGTCTTAAATCATTTGATAGGTTCCGTATAAACTTTCTTCTTATGAAGTAACTCAGTACCGTCTTTATGAAGTCTGACCATTTTATCTTTATAAAGCATCCCTAGAGCGTTCTTAAATGTCTTTTTACTCATACCTAAGATTCTTCTTATTTCTTCTGGGGAGCATTTATCATGTAAATGGGTTCGCCCACCTGATTTGAATAAGTGATCCAATATAACTTTCTTAGAATCATCAAGATTTTTTATTCCTAATCTTTGTAAAGAAATGTCGACAAAGCCATCAGGTCGTATGTTCTTAACATGGCCATCATAAATTTCTTTAATCTTTATTGGTGAAAAAATCTCATTTTTATAGATTAACCCTAGATACTTTCGATTTATAATAACTCGGTAGCCTAGCTCAGATGTATCAACAGGAACAACTTCAACTTTGTCTCCTACCGAAATATCAAACTCACAAGTCTCTAGATACTTACCAAATTTTGTTGTTCCAAACACTCTATCCGTTCCAGCTTCTTTGCAAATTCTGACTAGATAACTTCCCCTGTCTCTTTGTCTAATTTTAATCTTTTGTTCATTTGCAGGTACAAGTAGGTCTTTTTCTATCCCAAGATCAAAAAATGCTCCAAAATCAACAACATCTAATAAATCCAAGAGTGCATACTCTCCAACTACTGCATATGGGATCTCAGAAGTTGCGATAAGATTATCTTTGGTATCAATATAGATGAAAACTTCAAGTTTTTGACCAATCTCAATATCTTCAGGAGCCAATGCGGGTGGTAAAAAGACCTCTTCAATCCCTTCTTCATTACTTAAATAATATCCAGAGGACGTTTCTCTTTTAACTGTTAAGTTATTCATTTTTCCAATATTAATCATAAATCCCTTGTATTTAATTTAGTTAAGTACTTCTATAACTTTTTATTTGATTCTTCCAATGTATTTCCCCCAACTTAATCACAAGTAAATATTACAAGACAGCTATCAAGTAAGTAATTAAGTGATATTGATAGTTCTTTACTTAATAAAGGAACAAAATGAAAAAAATAATATTATCAATACTAATACTAAGTGCATTCTCAAGCTTTGCAACTCCTGAGTCTGACAAGGAGATCTGCGGCGATTTAATCTATATGCAAGGTAATTATGTCCTACAAGCTGATCATGGTGATACATATTTTGTGAGAGAAGAAAAACTTAGTAGATCTTCTACGGCCTTAACATCTTTAATGAGGATAATTGTAGTAAATCACGATTATGAAGAATCAGATTATCCTAGGGTTTGTTTTTATAAAGTTCTCTCTGTGAGAGTTGAAGAAAACAAACTTGATGTGTTAGAAATTAGCGATGTTAAAGAGCAAGAAAGCGTTTACTAGCTTGATAGTAAGTGATTATTAATTCATCCACCCACTAGGAAAAAATTGAGACTTAGGGTCATGGACTTGAATTAATTTTTCAAAGTATTGGCTGACCACTTGATTGTGGTATCTCTTTATAAAACTTTGCTTAACTAAACCTATCCCATGTTCGGCAAACGGTGAACCGCCTAAATCATGTACGAAATCATAAAATCTTAATAACTCTTGAAAAATATTTGTTTCTGATTTTTTTTCCGGGTTAAAATTAAAATGGAGATGACAATCTCCAATATGACCAAAAAGATTGTATCGAACTCCAAGTTTACTCCACGTTCTATAGAAATCTATTAACTCTTTAAATCTATCAAGACTGACTTGAGCATCTGTCCCTTTTTTCACGACTCCTGCTCTAGAGTTTTCTTCATTAACAGTTCGAGGGATCTCTACTCTCATCGCTAAAAACTTAGATCTATTGATCTCAAAAATATCTTCATCTTTGATATTTTCTAACTTCATTAAGAAATTCTCAAATATATTTTCAAGTTCAGATTCTTTAATTTCTAAAACAATAAGATCAAGATCTTTAAATGGCGGCTCTTTTAAATATGTTAAAGAATTTGAGTCTAAAAACTCACAAATTCTTATGCTCTCTCTATAGGCTTGAACTTTTTCTACTATTTCAAGGTGGGCAGTATAATCATCTTCCCATTTAGGCAGCTTAATAAATAAGCAAATATAGTTTTCTCTTTTTGTTGTTTTAAATTTAGTACTTGTAATAATTCCAAGTTGGCCCTCAGTTCCAATCATTAAGTCACATTCTCGCTCAAAACGAGGCATTGGTGGATTTTTAAAAAATTTATATTGATCAGTTAACTTTTTATATTCAGCATTATAGATATGTTCAGTATTTTTTAGTATTTTTAACTCTCCATTAAAGTCTAAATACTCACACTCAAGAACTTGTTCTCTAAATGTTCCATAGCCAAATGCCATCTCTCCAGTGCAAGAAGTGGCAAGCCCTGCTAAGATACATGCAGACTTATCCGTTGGGTAAGTCATAATCTCCCTATCGCTTCCTTTTAGATAATCGATGGCATCTTGCCATGTTACTGCCCCAGAAACTTTCAAATCATCTCCAACGAGTTCAATACTTGGTGGCATTGAAGATAAATCAACTAAATATTCTTCACTTAATGATTGTTCTAATCGATCAAAAGCAATAACTGTTGAGGTTTTACTCATCACATAGAGAGAAGGAATATGCGTTCTAATGTGGTTTTGTAAACTCTTTATAGATTTGGGATAGATTATTTTCATAACACTAGATTAACAATCTTTTTAGGAACAATGATAAGTTTCCTTACGGTCTTATCCCCAATGAGTTGTTTTACTTTCTCATTTTCCATTACAACTTTTTCAATATCATCTTTTCCTAGATCAATGGGAAGATCTAAAAGAAACTTCATTTTTCCATTGACCGAAATAGGATAAGAATAATTCGATTCAACAAGATAGGCTTCATTTAGTTTTGGAAAGCTTGCAAAACTTATTGATTCTTTCATGCCCATTTTTTTCCAAACCTCTTCGCATAGATGAGGAGTGAAAGGACTCAAAAGAATTGTTAAGTCTTTTAAGATTGATTTATTTTTACACTTAAGTTTTGTTAAATCATTTACACAAATCATGAAAGCACTTACTGAAGTATTTAGTGACAGAACTTCAAGGTCAGCTTTGATTTTTTTAATAGCTGTATGAAGAACCTTTAATTCATCTTGAGTAGGCTCGCTATCAACCAGCTCAGTTTCAATTAATTTCCAATACTTTTGAATAAATCTATAAACTCCCTCAATTCCATTGGTGTTCCAAGGCTTTGATTGTTCTATCGGCCCTAGAAACATTTCATAAAGTCTAAGAGTATCTGCTCCATATTCATTACAAATCTTATCTGGGTTTACAACATTATACTTAGACTTACTCATCTTCTCTTGAGCATAACCACACTTATAATCACTACCTTCCAGGATAAACTCGGCATCTTTATATTCAGGCATCCAGCTCTTGAAGGCTTCTACATCGAGAATATCATTTTTTACAATATTGACATCAACATGAACTTGCATCGTATCGTAGTTATCTATTAACCCAAGACTGACAAATTTATTGGTCCCTTTCACTCTATAAACAAAGTTTGATCTTCCTTGAATCATTCCTTGATTAACAAGTCTTTTAAAAGGCTCTTCCTCACAAATATAACCAAGGTCATATAAAAACATATTCCAGCACCTACTATAAAGCAGATGACCAGTAGCATGTTCAACTCCCCCTACGTATAAATCTACATCTCGCCAATATTCATTAGCTTTTTTAGAAACTAATGACTCAGTATTGTTTGGGTCCATATAACGCAAAAAATATGCTGAAGACCCTGCAAAACCTGGCATAGTAGAATACTCTAGAGGGTGACCTTCATCAGTTTTCCAAAAAGTTGCTCTGGCTAAAGGGGGTTCTCCGTCTTGAGTTGGTAGGTATTTATCAACCTCTGGTAATTCTAAAGGTAATTTATCTTCAGCAAGAGCTCTAGGGATTCCATCTTCGAAATAAATTGGAAATGGTTCGCCCCAATATCTTTGTCTTGAAAAGATTGCATCTCTTAATTTATAGTTTGTAGTACTTTTTCCCAGAGATCTTTTTTCAACTTCTTCAATCGCTACTTTGATGGCAACTTTGACATCAAGACCATCTAGAAAGCCTGAATTTACTAGAGTACCTGATTTAGCATCAAGTGAAGATTCACTTACGTCAGCACCTTTTATTATTGAAATAATCGGAAGATTAAAATGCTTTGCAAAACTATAGTCTCGACTATCATGAGCTGGAACCGCCATAATTGCACCTGTGCCATATCCACCTAAAACATAATCAGCAATCCAAATAGGGATTTTGGTTTGAGTAAATGGATTTACACAATAAGCTCCAGAGAAAACACCTGAAACTTTTTTCACTTCAGCAATTCTTTCTCGCTCACTTCTTTTTTGTGTTTTTTCTAAATATTCATTAACCGCCTGTTTTTGATCAGCAGTTACAATCGCTTCAACATAATCACTCTCTGGAGCAAGCACCATGAAAGTTGCTCCAAAGATTGTATCAGCTCTGGTTGTAAAAACTTTAATGCTCTCATCAGAGTTTTCAATATTAAAATCAATTTCTGCTCCAATACTTCTACCAATCCAGTTTCTTTGCATTTCCTTTAACGAGTCAGACCAATTAATATTATCTAGGCCTTCTAGCAACCTTTTAGCATAGGCTGTAATTCGCAAACACCACTGCATCATTGATTTTTGAAAAACTGGGTGAGAACCTCTAACTGAAAATCCTTCTTTTACTTCATCATTAGCAAGAACAGTTCCCAACTCAGGGCACCAGTTCACACTTGTTTGTGCTCTATAGGCTAATCTATAACATTGAAGAATATCTTCTTTTTCTTTTTCATTAAAATTCTTCCACTGAACGTGAGTAAAGGATACTTCACAATGATGAGTAGATTTAATATTAGAATTTCCGGAGTTTTCAAATTCCGAGATAAGTTCTTTAATCTCTCGAGCTTTATCAAGATCTAAATCATACCAGGAATTAAAGAGTTTTAAGAAAATCCATTGTGTATGTTTATAATAACTAGGATCACTTGTTTTTACTTCTCGCGACCAATCAAAAGATAATCCAAGGTTTTCGAGTTGTTCTCTATAGCGTGTAACATTTTCTTGAGTTGCTATAGACGGGTGCTTACCAGTTTTTATTGCATACTGTTCAGCTGGAAGTCCGAAGGAATCATACCCCATAGGGTGGAGAACATTAAAGCCACATAATCTTTTATAACGAGTAATAATATCTGATGCGATATAGCCAAGTGGGTGTCCAACATGTAGACCGGCACCAGATGGATAAGGGAACATATCTAATACGTAGTATTTAGGTTTATCAGAATCATCAGTTACCTCAAAGGTCTTGTGATCTTTCCAATAGTTTTGCCAATATTTCTCAATTTTTTGATGTTCGTAGCTCATAGATCCTCTTATATACAAATATAGAGTCTATAATAATGTAATTGATCTTTTGTGACTAGAGTTCTTACCAATACAAGGTCGTTGAATCCAAACAGGCTCATTGTTTATAACCATAACTCCAGGATTAGATCCATATTGATGTCTTAAAGCATATCCAAGCTCTTTTCTTACCTGATTTTCAAAATATACAGCTCTGTATTCACGCACTTCCGTTCTTTGAAGTTTTTTATGCATTACAAATCTATGATCTAAAAGTCCTCTGGTTATGTCATAGGCATGATAAAGCTCATGAGCTAAAGAAATTTGATTAAAAGCTGTTTGCCTAGAAGCGTGTGGAGCCCAATTTACAACAGAAGCACTTCCAAGCTCTTGCCTAGAAAGACAACTCTCTAGTAGGTTCTCAAATGCTTTTTTGCCATCAAAGAAAGTAACCATTGAAGCATCTATATTTGAACAGGCCTTATTTTTTGAGGTAGGTAGAATTCTTGCAGAATTATTAGCCCCTTTATTAGGTCTAATTACGGTGATATGTTCCATCTCTTCAATTTTACTTAATAGTTTTTGTAAACTTCGAGATCTATTTCTTACCCCTAAATAAATTTTGAAAATTGATTTTAAATAAGGAGTTAGTCGATAATGTGAATTCAGTGCGATTAACTTCTTTTTACTTATAATAAATTGTTCTCCAAATTCATTTTCTATTCTAAGAGAATCTTTTTTGGAGTTTTTATTTAAAGTTTTAGTAAATAGACTTTTCTTACCACAAGTTTGTACATACTTTTTGTTATCATTAACAATTAAAGAAATTGATTGATAAATACTTGCAGGTATTGGATTTTTTATGAAATCTAATAAATCATATTCATCCTGGATTCCTCCAGCCTGAACTGAACTAGATACAATCATTAATAAAAGAACAATGTTTTTTATCACGAAATAAGTATTTCGTATTGAATACTTAAAGAACAGCAAAGTTAGTTTATATTAGAAGAGAATTAAGCTACCTGGAAAAAATTACTCGCTTTCTTCTAGATCTGAAGCTTTAGGAGGCCTCACAGATGGAAAATATATCACATCTCGGATATTAGCTGAATTTGTTAACAGTGCAATCATTCTTTCAACGCCTAGCCCCAAACCACTCATTGGCGGCATTCCATATTCCATAGCCAGGATAAAGTCCTCTTCCATTCTCATTGCTTCATCATCACCTTTTTTAGCAAGTTCAGCTTGAGCTAATAAACGCTCTTTTTGCTCTAGCGGGTCAACAAGCTCCGAGTAGGCCTTTACAATTTCCCAACCATTTACCACTACTTGAAACATATCCAAAACATTTGGATTATCATCATTTGCTCGAGCAAGCGGAACTAATTCTTTATGATGATGAGTTAAAAACATTGGTTGAATTAACTTAGGCCTACAATACCTTTTATAAAGACCATCAATAAGTTGACCAAGACCAACATATTTATCAAGACCCATTTCTAAGTTTTGCTCTTTAATAGCTGCCACTAACTCTTCAAAAGTATTTACTTTATCTAGATCAACTTTAGTATGTTCAAAAACAAGATCTCTATAAGATTGAACTTTCCAATCACCTGAGAAGTCCAATTGCACACCTTGATATTCAATCTCAAGAGATCCATTATTTACAACTTTCACCATCTCTTGAATCATCTTCTGAATAAATTCCATATTATCTTTATAATCCCAATAAGCGGCGTACCACTCAAGCATCATAAATTCTTGAAGGTGACTGGCATCAATTCCTTCATTTCTAAAACATTTCCCTAGTTCATAAACTTTTTCATATCCACCACTAACTAATCTTTTCAGATAAGTCTCAGGAGCAATTCTCATAAAAAGTGGAATATCGAGTGCATTGTGATGAGTTTCAAAAGGTCTTGCACTTGCTCCACTCGAGATGGCTTGTAATATGGGTGTATCAACTTCCGTAAAACCACTATCATCTAAAAAATTTCTTATAAACTTAATAATCTTATTTCTTGCATTAAAAACTGCTCTTGTTTCTTCACTCATTATAAGATCTAAAAATCTATATCTAGCTTTTAGTTCTGGATCTTGAAGTCCATGAAACTTTTCTGGAAGTGGCCTAATACCTTTTGATAAAAGCATTGCTTTAGTGACTTTTAAACTTTTTTGACCTTTATTGGTGGTAAACACATATCCTTCAACACCAATATGATCACCAATATCAAACTTTTTAGTATAAAGCTTATAATCATCGGCTCCAATTTCATCTTGCTTGAAAGCAATTTGAACTTTTCCATATTGATCCTGAATAGAAGCAAAAGAAAACTTCCCCATTACTCTGAGGTTCATTAATCTTCCAGCAAGTCTTATATCAGCAACATCATCGTCAAGAGCTTCAATTTCAATAGACTTATGAGTTTTATCAAACTTTCCAGGATAACCAATTTGCTTTTCTTTCCATACCTCGAGTTTATCAAGTCTTATTTTTTGATACTGATCCATAGTTCCTCATTAATTATGGGTAAAAACTACCGCTGATTTCTTAGTCTTTAAAGTATAAATATCTAAACACCGAGTCAATGGTATGTGCCGTTTATTTGGGTTTAGATCTATTTTTTCAAGTCAAGTTCACTCCTCCTTGGTAGGAGCTAACAATGCGATCATGAATCAAAGTGAATTTCATCCAGATGGATGGGGAGTTGCATATTACTTAGACAATACTCCTCATATTATCAAATCCCCTAAAAGTGCAATTACAGATTCTTTATTTAAAAAAGTCTCCGGGGTTGTATCATCAAAAACTGTCATTGCTCACCTTAGAAAAGCGACTGAAGGTCAAATTGATATTTTAAACTGTCACCCATTTCAATATGGTAAATGGGTTTTTGCTCATAATGGAAATATTAAAAATTTCTCAAAAGTGAAAGATCAATTTTTAAAACTCATGGATAGAAAATATCTCCGATTTTTATTAGGTGATACTGATAGCGAAGTATTATTTTATGTATTGTTAACATTTTTAAAAGTTGATTCAGAAGTCTTAACTCAAGATATGATAAAACAACGCTTTGAAAATTTTTTAAAAAAAGTTACTGAGATATCTGGATCACTTTGTACTGATCCCAATGGAGGATGTTTGGAAAATTATTTAACATTTTTGCTAACCGATGGAGAACAAATGCTTTGTTTCAATGGTGGCAAGGAGTTAGTCTTTTCTACACACAAACAAAGATGTCCAGAGCGCGATGAGTGTCAATATTTAAGTCAAAGTTGTGAAGAAGCTGCTGAAAATGGTCAAAAGATACAACACCTTATAATTTCTTCCGAAGTATTAAACGCCGAAAATATTTGGCAATCAACTCAGGCAGGAGATTTTCTATTTCTCGATAAGTCGTTGAATTTACACAGGTTTCAAGTAAAAGTCTAATTACCTCTATAATTTACTCAGGCTATTGTTGATTAATCCGAAGAGCCTACAAAGGGTCCCTATAAAGGGAGTAATTATTATGAGTAAATTAGTCTTAAGTATTTTTGTCTTCTTAACATTGTCTTCATGTATGCAAGATAATACCAATGTCATTATTAGAAAAGCGGTTCCTGATACAGACACACTTATTCCTGATTTCACTCGAGGATGTAAACACCCTGAAGCTGACAATAATGATATAAGATATAGAGACGAAGATGGATCTTGTATTTTTTCTCTTTGTGCCAATAAAGCAAGTTTAGATTTTAGTCATGCTAAGTGGGATAAAATTGTTGGGTACATCAATACTCATGGCAGAACTAATAAAATAACTGATAAAGATAGAATCAATTCTTCTTGCCAAGCAAGTGGTCATTTTTGTTATCACGCTGAGGCAGACAACTACACTGCTGCTCCAATTGATGAAACTCTCTATAAAGGTGAGTATTGTATTTTTAGTGCATGTAATAGAAGTGATTTTGATGAATATGATAAATATTTAGAGTTTGAAGAATATTTAAAAACTCACCCAGGAGAAATTCGCGGTGTTGGGACTGCACAATTTTGTAAAGGTCAACAAATTCAAGGTTGTACAGATAGAAATGCTTTTAACTTTAGCAGATCAGCTAATGTTGAAGATAAGTCATGTGAGTTCGCTCATTGTGCTGATAAGAGATATGTAGAATTTGATCAAAGTAAAATTGATAAGGCCCAGAAGTATATTGATTTGTATGGAGTACTTTTAAGCAATGGAAATAATAGAGTAACTAGTACTTGTTCAGTTGGTAAAACATTTTGTCTGCATCCAGATGCTAAAGAATATAAAGGTCCAAATGCTGACCCATCTGATTACTTACGAGAATTTTGTACCTTTAGTGCGTGTACAAAACCAACTTTTGATGGATACGAAAAATTTCAAGAATATACAGAGTACTTAAAAACTCACCCTGGAAAAATAAATGAAGACAATAGTAGTGCAAGTTGCCAAGGAGAAAAAATCTATGGATGTGCTTTTAGTGGAGCAGATAATTACAACTCACGTGTAAATATTGAGAATGGATCATGTACATTTTCTTATTGTACTGACAAAAGGTATACAGAATTTAGTCAGGCTAAAATTGATCAAGCAAAACCATATATTGATCAACATGGATCTAGTCTTCCAAGTGGTCTAGCAAGAGTTACAAATACTTGTTCAAACGGGAAAGTATATTGTTTACATCCTGATGCTCGAGAGTTTACTTCATCATCAATCGATACCAATGATTATCTTAGGGAGTTTTGTACTTTCTCAGCATGTAATAAGACTAATTTCCAAGGTTACTCTCGATATTTAGAGTATAATCAATACTTACAGTCTCACCAAGGAGTTATCTTAACTGATAATTCAGCTGCTAGTTGCTTAAGGGAAATTGTTACTACATCTAAAAAGTTGGATCCAGACTTTACTGAATCTAGATTTGATAAAGCATTTATTGATTTCATCATTGATGATTCATTCTCTATGGATAATGAGATTGAACAAGTAAAAGACGCGCTTAAAGAAGTGACTGATTTATTAATTGATACTGGTAAAGATTTAGAGCTTAATTTTTATAAAATGAGTGATATGAATAGAGAAACCAATGGTGTGAAAGATTATTATGTTTTAAAGCCAAAAACTGGAAGCTTTGACAGTTATGATATTAACTTTTTAAACCCATATGCTTCTGTAGGAATTACTTCTAATTCTGATATAGCTCAAGTTAGAAATACAATAGAGCAGATTCTTAAAAACACTCAGACTGCTGCTGTATATGGAGAACAGGGACTTTGTTTAACACTTCGCCATATGAACGATCTAGTTAAAAAGAATAGGACCAAAAAAGAGCAAAGTATTGTTGTTCTGCTTACAGATGAAGATGAAAACTACAAGGACGATACAAGAAATTGTAGAGAAGAAATGACTTTTTGGAACAATACTCATCAGGGTAACCAAGATAAGTTCTTTGAAGACAATCAGGGAAACAATACTCATATTCAAACATTTTTAGATCTAGCAAATGGAGTAAGTGGTGCGGATCAATTCAAACAATCTTATGGATGGCTAGGATTTATCTTTGATGAAACGAATAATAATTGTACGACTTTTGAAGGAAATGAAAGCCATGGTGAAACCTACTTAGAATTTGCCAGGCAGTTAGAAAATGATGGGATTCCTTCAGCTATTGCAGATATATGTGACGAGAGTTATGCAAGCGTTATTGAAGATAAAATCATTAATGGGTTCTTGGAAGAAATTGGATATGAATATTTCTTAATTGATAGTCAGCCAGACTTTCAATTACTTGAAGTAAAAGTTCAATTGCCAAATAATTCAACTGTAATCGTACCAGCTTCAGAGTATGTTGTGACAAGTAAAGGTGGAGGGAAATTATATGTTGCCTTTACAGAGCTTGCAGGAGAACAATACCTAAAAAATGCAAAACATTTAATTTTTGATTATACTTATACGAAATAATTATTTTTTACGAGGAGGTCTGTCATCAGGCCTCTTAACTTTATGACGAAATAGAATAAGACCGTGGGTTTTATCATATGGTGAGATTCCAACAGTAACCTTATCTCCCCTAACAACCTTAATAAAAAACTTTCTCATTTTTCCTGAAAGTTTAGCAGAGATTAAGTGTCCAGTTTCTAGTTTTACAGTAAAGCTCCCGTGAGAGTTAATATCTGTAATAACTCCTTCTGCTTCAATTAGATCGTCTTTAGCCATATAAATAAATTCCCTTAAAAATAATATTTTTTGAAGTATAAGTAATTTTAAACATATCGAAAAGCTTTAGATCGTAAATCTAAAAGCTGTGCTTGAAACTGGGCCTTGCTTTGGACATTTTGGTCATTCTTTTTAGATTTAAGCCCTTTTTTAATACTATCACCTAATACTTTTGCAAACCTAGGAGGTACTGCGTTTCCAATTTGTCTTATTATTGAGTTTCTAGAGCCGCTAAATTGATAATCAATAGGAAAGCTCTGCAATAGTGCAAACTCTCTTAGAGTCAACTTTCTATCCTCTGTAGGGTGAAAATAGTGATGGTTATGAGTATTAATTGTCGGACTAGGAAGTTTACGAGAAAGCCTATGGTAATGGTTTTCTCTAAGTCTTCCCTCTTTGATCTGTTTCCAATCAAGATCTAATCTTAATCTTTTAGGTAGATATGCTAACTCATCTTTTTCATATCTTATTTTGCCACCTTCAGGAATATTTTGAATCCTTTTAAGGTCTAATTTTTTCGAAATTTTAGCAGAATCTAAATCGTGCATTTTATCATTGTTAATCATAGATTTTTTTATTTTTTTAAATTCATCACCTAAAGTTATTGCCTTATTAAATCTACCTTTTACTTGCAAGTCATACATCGCTTTTGGGAATTTATAATTAAATTTAGGTTTGTGAGCGATAATAATTGTTCTTCGTCTATTTTGAGCAACGCCAAATTGCTGAGCTTGCATCATATTGAGATGAGTGTAATAACCAATTTTAGAAAAAGATTTTAAAATTGCTTCAAGTGTTTTTTCATTCTTCTTTGACAGAAGTCCGGTAACATTTTCAAACAAGACAAAGTCGGGATTTAAAATCTTAATGACTTTTATAAAATTTTTAAATAATGAGTTCCTCTCATCATCTGGATTCCCAAGTCCTATTGTTGAAAATCCCTGACAGGGAGGTCCACCGCAAACAAGGTTAACTTTCTTATCTCCAATTAATTCTTTCAATCTCTTTTTTGTAAGATTTTGTACCGGCTCAGCAATATTAATACTATTAGGATGATTAATATTCATCGTATCAATAGCACTCTTATTATAATCACAAGCTAATAAGCCATTAAATCCAGATTCTTCCAGACCTGTTGATAGACCACCTGCTCCACAAAATAAGTCAACAAAAGTATATTTAGACATAGTGCAATGCTATAGATAAAAAAGGAAAGGAGCAAATAAGTATTGCTCCTTTGTTGGAAATAAAAACAATTAATTTATAAATCTAATCCAAGTTTTCTCATGAAAGCATCCGATTGAGGAGCTCTATCCAAGTAATTCACAATTGACTTGTTAATATCCTGACTTGAGCCAACTTGATAAATTTCTTCTCGAAGCTTCATTCCAATTTCCTTATCAAGAAATCCCAATGAACTTTGTTCAAACTTGGATGCAAGATCAGCAGCAAGACTATCGGCCCAAGCATAACCATAATACCCGGCATCATAGCCTCCAAATAAATGTCCAAAGTTATTTATAAAACCAGTTTCTTCACCAAAATCTAGATAAACTTCTTTTAATACGCCATTAGTAAAATCAACAATCCCTTCATCTTGAGATTTAGCGTTTTGATGCATCATTAAATCCATTTTTCCAAATGCCAACTGCCTACGATAAAAAGTTGCAACCGTTGCAAGGTTTAATGCTTCAATCTTTTTCAAAGCGTCTGCAGGAAACTTCTCCCCTGTGATGTAACTTTTAGCAAAGCGATCTAATACATTTTTATCTTTCAAGAAATACTCAAGCATCTGAGACGGTGCTTCTACAAAATCTCTTGGCACTGAAGTTCCTGAATGGGAACCATAAGTCGTATGAGAAACAATAGAATGAAGAGCATGTCCAAATTCATGAAAAAGTGTTTCAACATGATCAAACGTTAAAAGTGCAGGTTTTCCATTTCTACCTTCCGGAAAATTACACACTAAAGAAACAACTGGTCTAGAACTTTTACCATCTTTTAGAATCTTGCTCTGAGCGAGAGTAAACATCGCAAAGTGGCCATACTTATCTTGTTCTGGTCTTGGGTGCATGTCTAAATAAAGGTAACCAAGAGGAGCTCCAGAAGATGCATCACTAATTTTAACCAATTGAAGTAATTCATCCCATTTATAAGGAGCATCAATTATTTCAATATTTAATTCAAAAAGTTCTTCAAATAAATCAAACATTCCCGTCAGCGTTTGCTCATATGGAAAATATTGTTTTAACTCTTCCATATTTATTTGAAGTCTTTGCTCTTCAAACTTTTGAAAATATCTAATATCCCAGGCATGAATTTGAGCACTAGTATTGTTAGTTTGCTTAACTTTATATTTCCTAAGGACTTCTAATTCTGCGATATATTTTTTATCAAGTTTAGTAATTAAATCATCAACGAAATTAAGGGCAGCAGCTCCTGTTTTTGCCATTTTATCTTCAATTACATAGTCCGCCCATGAATTATATCCTAACAATGAAGAAATTTTAGATCTTAACTTTAATACACTTTCTATAATTGAAGCATTTTCTTTTGCCCTAGAGTTTCTCGCAATAAAAGCTTTCTTTCTAGTCTTTTCAAGAGAAGCATATTTTAAAACTGAATACATTTGATATGTTACACCAACATTAGCTTTATAAGTCTTCTCATCAACTTTAGTTAAATTTTCTAATTGTCCGGCACTTAAGCCTTTTAATTCTTCTATTTTAAAAAAGATTTCTTTTTTACCAGATTCTGAAATATTTTTCTGTATCTCAGAAGTAAGTTTCTCTAACTCAATTTTTAGATTTTTTAATTCTAATTGTTTTTCATCAGATAAATTGAAACCTTGTTTTTCAAAGGACTTCATAGTCTCAACTTTTAACTTTTGAGCATCAGCTTTAGCCTCAACTTGGCTTTTATCAGAATAGCTTTTAATAACTTTATAGATATCTTTCCTAGAAGAAGTCTCAACAGACCATTGTGAAAGTTCTTGGTTTAACTTTTGAGAAGCTTCTCTCATTTGTTTATTGTTACTAGTAGAACCAATCAGATAGATTCGATTCCAAACATTATTAAGTTCAAAATAGATATCATCTAATTCTGAAATAGTATTATCAAAGGTTAGATCTCCTTTTTTAGAAGCTAGAGTATCAAGTCTGTTATTTGCCTTAATAAGAGCAGCCTTAACTGAAGCATTCATCTCTGTTGCATTAGTTTCAAAATATGGGAGAGCAATTTTTACATTGTGCCCAGCCAGGTCGGCAGCAGCTTGTTCTTTAAGGTTAAATTTAGCGGTTGCAGATTTACTTTCCAGACTCTCTTTTGCATCATCTTGAACTTGATTTCTCAGTTTGTATGCAAACTTATTAATATCATCAACTCCACACGACATTAAGAAAATCATCGAAAAACATAATAATTTTTTCATTTTACCTCCAGTAAAAGATTAGATCTGATGTAGAATTTCAAAGATCATCGTCTTTGCAAAGGGCGAAATGACTCCATGACAGTATTTTTTTTTAACTTAAACAATCTTTTAAATATTTAAGATAAGGATCTCGAATCTGATCGATTTCATTGTGAAGTTCATGTTTTCCATCAGAAAAAACCTTTAAATGGACTGATGAGTCAATATCCATACAGTATTGCTCAATGGCTTTTTTACTTACAACAACATCTTTTTCTCCGACGACACAATAGATATTATAATCTTTGTTAAGAGCTATTTTAGAAGCATCCTTTCCTGATTTGACTAAATTTGCCAATAAACGCAACTGCATTCCTCCTAAAACTAGAGGATCGGTCTTATAACCTATTTCTCCATGATCATGATTAGTAAGGGCCGTTTCGGGGATGAGGTCTTTAATCCAAGGTCCTTTTTTGAAACTTCCAAGAGAACTAAAGAGTTTGTAAGGAAGATAATTCGTTAACTCACCTAATACACCTCCAGGACGGAATGGAGGAGCACTTAGAAAAACTTTTTCTGGCTTTAGTAATAACTCAGGAAAATTTTGTAGAAACCTTAAAGTAATCAAAGCTCCCATTGAGTGAGAATAAAGCACATAGTTTTTCATTGAGTGATAATTTTTTGTAAACTCAATAACTGACTCTAAATCCTTAGCGTAGGTTTCAAATGAATCGACATCGCCTTTAGTCCCAGTAGAGGTTCCATGCCCTCGTAAGTCATATAAAAAAACATTATAGTTTTTGGAAAAGATTTCTTGCAAGAAATGATACCTTCTAGAATGCTCTCCAACTCCGTGAGTAACAATCAGCCAAGGGTAATCATCTGAATTCTTATAAAATTGATAAAAAAGTTCTACATCCTCTTCAATATCTAATCTGCCTTCAAATAAATTATTCATAGCGAGACTATAGCGCAAGATTAAACAATTGTTGAATAAAAAAGGGAGTTCAATTTGAACTCCCTATATATACCGTCACATCTCTTGATTGAATTGAAGTTTTAGCAATCTTTTAGCTTCTCTTCAATTTTTTCTAATTTACTCTCAAGTTTTTCTAATATTTTTTCAAGTTTTTCTTGAGCCATATCAGTAGTAACTTTTTCCAACAATTTTTCTTTTCTAACGAGTAATTTCTCTTTTAGTTTTTTTACTTGATCACATGTTAACTTTCTTCCTAAAAGAGGATCTTTCCTTTCCGGAGTCACTCCATTTTTACAATCTTCTATAGTTTGTAGGATTTTTTCTTCAAACTTTTCAAGATGAGCTAACATTTTATTTAATCTTTTGTATTCTTTTTCTTCTAATCTTGAAAGCGTTAACTTTGTTTCGATTTCCAGGACCTTCTCATCAATTTTCACAAGTAACTCTTCTAGATTTTTAAGTGCATCTTCAGAGCAATCTCTAAATAGTTTATCTAGTTTTTCTCTAAGTTTATCTTTTTTTTCTTCAGTGAATTGAAAAGTATCATCTTCTTGAAACTCAAATGCTAACTCTACAGCTTCCGATTCGAAAGCTTCACTTTCTTCTACTTCTGGCAGAAACTTGGTAGTGTCAGCGACTTGTCCACTTTCAACACATGAAAAAAGAAGGAAAAACACAAGAAATGAACTTAATAAATTTGTCATAAAATCTCCTAAGTTTATTATCATAGAGATTTATAGAAATAGGATAAAGAAATGTAATTTCAGCAGTTTAGAGTAACTTTGCACAATATATGTGCCTAAAAAAGCAGTCAAATTCTAATAGAATCACTAAATTTAACGACTAGGATTTCTCGCAAATAGCAATATATTGATACACTAAATCTTCATCTAATTGCTTGCAGTTAAAACCAGCTTCTAAAAAGTCTTTAGCTGTCTCAGCATAAACTTGTCGATGTTTATCTTTTGGCCCCGGTCCGCCGGCTCCTTTTTCTTGTTCAATAATGAAAACAGAAGATTTGTCTTTCAAACCATCATATAAATTTTTTGCATACTCTTTTGAATTAGAAATATGGTGCCAAGTATTTAAAAGTATCACTTTATCAATTGAGTGAATATTTCTTCCAGGTGAATCAAAAGGAATAAGAGAGGCAGTTATATTTCGTAGATTGTTTTTATGAATTCGGTGTTTCATAAATTCAATTAAACTTTTCTCAACATCGAGAGCATAAACTTTACCAGTTGAACCAACTTCTTTGCTTAGATATGATAATAGGTAGCCAGTACCTGCTCCAATATCAGCAATATGATCTCCTTTTTTAATATTCATTATTTTCATTAAATAATCAGGCCTTTGCCACTGATCTCTCTTAGGGTCATCAAATTTCTTAGACCAAGCTTTAGCATCGCTAAAGTCGTGTTTATGATGATGGTGCATTTCTTGAGAAGAACATCCTAAGAATATAAATAATAATGATATTTTAACTACCATGATAACTCCTTAATTATAATCAAATGATGATCACAATTTGACTACTTACTGTCGAGAAAAATCTTATTGCATTTAATGATGGAGATTATTGAGATATCGAGTTACTTTTTGAGACCAATTTTTTCTCCCTCCCCAACAAGTAAAACTATTAAGATGTTGAGCACAAATTCCCAAGTGAGCAGGACCAGCAATAAGTACCTTTTTGACTCTTTTTAAGTCAGATGGGATTTTTAAATTACCATAATCATTATTACCATAACACTTTATTCTACCAGATAAACTAGTGAGACAAATATTAGAATTACCTATAGCTATTTGATTTACTTCATACTGACTAATGAAGCCTGTGAAGTGCTTTATAATTTTTTTTCTCTCCTGTTCAGAAAAATCTATTCCCCAACATCTCAACTTGGATTGAATATTTATTGCACATGCCTTTGTAGATTTTAGAGCAAGAAGTTTTACTTTTTTTATTTCAGGGTTAATTATCCCGGTAAAGTCTGCCCCCCAACACCTGATGGAGTTATCTTTTAATTGTGCACAAGTATTAAAATCAGTAGTGAAAACTTTTTTTACTTTTCTTAACTTTTCCGGAGGAGTTGTAAAGCCAAAGCCGTTGAAGTCTATTCCCCAACAATTTACTCGCCCCTTTTTCACAGCACAGGCATGAAGTCTAGAGACATCAACTTGAGCATAACCTTTATTCTTCTTAGGTTGGTTTAACACGACTTTATTTCCTGGGTAGCCCCAACACTTTAGTTGATTATCATTAATAATTGCACAACCTGTTCCGGAACCTAACTTAAAAGAGGTAACTCCTCTTTTCTTAAGTTGATACTTACTCTTTAATTCTATATCTCCAGCACATTTTATAATTCCATTTTTTAAAATACATGCATTTTGAACAAAGGAGCTAAATTCAAAATCTAAGGAAGAACTAAGACAATGAAAGAAGATGACAATAAAAATTAAAATCTTATTCATTATTTAACCTCTCGTATAATTCTAAAGCCAGTGAACATATTAGGCTTGTCTGGTTCAAAAGAGTGTCTTGCTGTAGATCGATTGTGCTCCCATAAATTGCCAAAACTTCCACCTCTTAATACCTTTCTTGTTCCACTTTTGGGACCTTGTGGGTCAATACCCCCTTCAGGATGATCCGAATACCAATCTTTACACCACTCCCAGACATTCCCATAAATATCAACAAGGCCAAGTTTATTCATTCCATTTACTTTAGATCGAAGGAGCCCATGCTTTCTTGTTCTCCCAAACACAGGGGAAGATGCACTAGAAGAAGTTTGAATAAAAATTGAATGATCACGAAGCTTAAATATTGATTTTCCAAAATAGAAAACTCCTTTACTCCCAGCTCTTGCAAAGTATTCCCATTGAGCCTCTGTCGGTAAAGCATATTTTCTAGAAGTCAAAGCACTCAACTTTTTTATAAATTTTGATATATCTGAAAAGCTCATCGTTTCAACTGGATATTGAGGACACATTTCTACTCTTGATTTAGTTTTGTGAGAATAGATTGATTGAAAACTTTGGGGACAATACTTTTTCTCAGAAAATCTTGATGGATTTTCTTTCATTACATCAAAATATAATTTTTGAGTAACTTCAGTTTTCAAGACTTCAAAATCTTTAGAAATTTTTACTTTCCTACGTCTTTCATTATCAATATGTCCAAGTTCATGATTTCTTGATCCCATATAAAAAGCTTCACCAGCTTTCACATATGTAAAAGATTTCTCAAGATTCTTTAGCTCTACTTCAAGTCCAAAGGCACTCAAGGAATAAGCTAGTATAAAAAAGGTGATTGCTTTCA
>CALIJZ010000078.1 GCA_938017795.1 uncultured Bacteriovoracaceae bacterium | reverse complement strand
AGGAGTGCAAATATGATATATGAAACAGCATTTGTTTTAAAGCCATCTTCTACTGATGATGTCGGAACTAAAGTCAAAGGACTAGTAACGGCAGCTATTACTGAAGCAGGCGGAGAAGTTTTAATTAATGAAGATTGGGGACTGAGAAATTTTGCTCAAGCAACAAGCAAGGGTGAAACTAAAGGTAAGTTCTACTACGTAATGTATTCTTCAGACGGAAAATCAAACTCAGAGATTGAGCGACGTATGAAACTTTCAGAGGAAACTCTAAAGTGGATTGTTGTTAAGCTTGGTGAAGAGAAGAACAAAGAAAACATTGTTAAAAATCACCGAAATCCAAACAATGAAGTTGTAGAAAAAGATGCAGGTAAGGCCGAAAAAGATAAAAGAAATTCAGCTAAATCTAGATCATGTTATTTTTCAGCAACTAAGACTAGACCAGATTGGAAAGATCCAATGAGCTATAAGTGGCTAGTAAATGAGTTTGGAAAAATTAATCCAGGTAGAGTTACTGGTTTAAGGCCGAGATATCAAAAAATGGCCACGACTGTTATTAAACAAGCTAGAACGATGGGATTTATTTCTCACCTTTCAAATAGAGTCTCAGAAAGAGTTCAATAAAAGGTAAAAGCGTTTGAATATAGAAACAAAAAAACCTATTCAAGAACAACAAAGTAATATGAAGCTTATCATGATGGGCCTTATGTATTTCATTTTTAATTGTGGAATATTTACAGCTCTATTTGCTCCTGTACCTTTGATTGTTGCTTCTTTAAGTTTTGGAAGATCCAAAGCTTATACATTGGGAGTATTTTGCTTGGGTTGTTTGTTTTTAGCTTCAATGATGATTTTTCAATCATATCAAGTTTTTTCTCTCGGAGTTTTTTCTTATCTTATGGCAATAGCCATTAGCGAAATGATGATTAGAGGAATTGCACCAATGAAGTCTATTCTTATTATAGGTTCATCAGTGTGCGCATTCTTTGCACTCACAACATTCGTATCAGTTAACCAAGGTTTTTCACCAGCAAGCTATATTGAAAGATCATTAACTGAGACCAAGAAATTAATCGTTGAGAATAAAGATTATCAAAAGAATAAAGAAAACTTTAAGCCAGTGATGGAGTTTTTAAATGCTCCCAAAGAGTCAGCTCAAATTGTTTTAAAAACAGTTCCGCTCTATGCTTATGCCTCAATCTTTTTAAGTATATGGGGAATTTTTTATTTTGTTTTGAAAACTTACCATTTCTACTCACAACCGAAATATTTAAAATACTCGGAAGATGCTCTGAAGAATTTTAGAATGTCAGATTATTTTATCTTCCCTGTTGCTGTATTTTTAGCAATGTATGTTTTTTCCAATGACCTTGGAGGAAATTGGGGATATATCGGTCAAATAGGTCTATTTGCTTTTGGAGTATTTTACTTCATGCAAGGCTTTGGAGTTTTAATGGCGTATCTTGATAATTTTAAGATCGTTGGTTTTTTTAGAACATTTATTGTGATTACAATATTTGTTTTAGCACCTTTTTTTCTATGTTCTCTAGGGCTATTTGATACATGGTTTGATTTTAGAAAAAAAACAAAAAATAAATTAAGTAATAAGAAATTATAAAATTAGGAGTTTACGATGAAAGTAATATTAACAGAAAAGGTGAAAAGTTTAGGGGGCGTAGGAGAAATTCATAACGTTAGTCCGGGATTTGCTAGAAATTTTCTTTTACCAAAAAAGTTTGCAAAAATTGCAGATGAGGGTAATGAGAAAGCTCTTGCTGATCAAAAGAAAGCACTCGCTAAAAAAATCTCAGCTGAGAAAAAAGATGCTCAAGACTTAAAGACAAAGTTAGACGGAGTAAGTGTAACTATTGAGAAAAAAGTTGGTGGAACAGGAAGACTATTTGGAACAGTTACAGGTAATGACCTTTCTAAGGCACTACTTGAGCAAGGTTTAGCTGTAGAGAAAAGACAAATAATTATTGAAACACCAATTAAGCAATTAGGTACTTTTGAAATCAAAGCGAAGTTATTTTCAGATGTAGAAGCAGTTTTTAAAGTAACGGTTAATAAAGATGCTAAGCAAATTGAAGAAGACGCTAAAAGAGCTAAGGCAAAAAGAGAAGCACCAGTTATTGAAGCAATTGCAGAAGAAAAAACTCTTGGTGAGGCAGCTGAAGCAGCTGAAGCAGCGAAGGCAGCTGAAACTACTGAAGAAGCTAAATCAGAAGAAACTGATAAGTAATAATGATAAAAGAGATGCCTCACGATTTATTGGCTGAAAAGTCACTCTTGGGGTGTCTCTTAATTGATTCTCATTGTTTTGATCTCATTAGTGAGGCAAACCTTGATGAGGAAGATTTCTACGATCCTAAATATTCCCATGTTTTTAAAAGTATACGAGAACTTCATGCAAGCTCAACTGCGATTGATTTTGTAAGTGTTTGCTCTAAGCTCAATGACTTTGGAAAATTAGAATCTATTGGTGGCAAGAGCTTTATTTTAGATCTTATTGAAGATCAAGCTTCAACTGTTCATGTAGATCACTATGCAAAAATTGTTAAAGATAAATCAACCTTTCGAGAGATTATTAGAACGGCCGGTAGAGTTATTGAAACTGGTACCAAGCATCAAGGTAATATTGATGACTATATCTCTGAAGTTGAAACGAGCTTCTTTAAACTAACTTCTGAGACCAGAACTGGTCGAGTTAGACATATAAAAACATATTTAAAACAAAGCCTTAAAGACCTTGAAGATGTTAGTCGTAAAAAAGGTGAGATAAGTGGTTTACCTACTGGCTATATGGCCCTTGATAAAAAACTATTAGGACTTCAGCCTGGGCAATTAATTGTTATGGCAGCAAGACCGGGGGTTGGAAAGACTTCTTTGGCCTTGAATATAATGGTGAACTCTGTTAAACATACTGGTCTTCCAGCAGTTATTTTCTCACTAGAGATGTTAGGAGCAGAATTAACAAATAGACTTATAAGCTCAGAGGCCTGTGTCGATTCAGAGAGAATGAGAACAAAGAACTTTTTAGATTCGGACTTACGAAATATTGGAAGTACCGTTCAGACTCTATCTCAACTTCCCATTCATATTAATGATAATACGGCTGTTAATATTTACGATATTAAGAGTCAGTGTCGAAAAATAAAAATGGAAGAAGGTTTAGGGATTATTGTCATTGATTATCTTCAATTAATGCAAGGTTCAAACAAGTCGATCAGTCGTGAACAACAAATTTCTGAAATCTCAAGAGGATTAAAAAACTTAGCTAAGGAACTGGAATGTCCTGTCTTAGCTCTTTCTCAGTTAAATCGTGCCGTAGAATCAAGGCCTGATAAGAGACCATTAATTTCTGACCTAAGAGAATCTGGCTCGATTGAGCAAGACGCCGATATTGTAATGATGATTTATAGAGATGATATGTATAACCCTGAATCAAAAGATAAAGGAATTGCTGAAGTTATCATTGCAAAAAACAGAGCAGGAGAACGAGGTACGGCAAAACTGGCATGGATTGGATCTCAAACGAAATTTGCTTCTCTTTCAAGTAATTATCAGGATAATGAAGTCTCTCATTAATGATTAATATACTAGATACATTACATTCATCCTTTTATTTTTCTGATAAAAAAAAACATCTAATTTGTTATGATCCTCAAATTGCTTATATCTATTATAAAGATCATAGAATTAATTTAATTACTGGAGTCCAGGAGCAATACTCAATTACTGAATATATAAAAGAATTAAAATCAAAACGTATCCAGAAAAAGAGAAAGTTTCCTCAAGTGACTCATTTCTTTTATGAATTTGGGCACTTCTTTAATACAAAAGTAGCTGTTGACGACAAAACTCCATTAGTTGCAACGATGATTTATGGTAAGTATCGTTTTTATAAATATCAATTAGGGTTAAAGAAAAAGATCATTAATAAAGAAACTATTAATAAGATTAATTTTGATAGCTACAAAGAAAACTTTGATTTTATTCAAGACAACCTAAAGGCCGGTAATTGTTATCAAGTTAATTTTACAACAAAAGATTCTTCTGAGTTAAACGATTCTACAAGTCATCAAGATATCATTGAGAAATTTTATAATAGCAATAAGAAGCTTAGTGCTTATGCACATCATTCTTATATTCCATATTTAAATAAATTATTCCTAAGTAATTCTCCAGAATGTTTATTCCAAGTTTATGAAAAGAAAAATCACTTTTCTATACATGCTCTTCCTATAAAGGGAACTATCAGCAATAAGGTAGAAAATGCCAAAGAAGTTTTATTAAAGTCCATGAAGAATCAAGGTGAGCTTTTCATGATCATTGATCTATTGAGAAATGACCTTTCAAAAATCCATCTTCCAGCTTCTAAAGTACTTTTTAAAAAGAAGATCTTGGAAGTACCAGGTCTTTATCATTTATATTCTCGAATAAAGGTAAATGTAACTAAAGAAATTACTCTCTATGATTTAATTAATGCTCTCTTTCCAGGAGGAAGTATAACGGGGGCCCCGAAGAAAAAAGTAATGGAGATCATTGATGATATAGAAGTCGGTAATCGAGGAATCTATTGTGGATCAACTTATTTTGATTTTAAGAATATAAAAACAGCGAGTATTAATATTCGAACTGCTGATATTGATTTCAAAAAAAATAAATGTTTTTATGGTACTGGGGGAGGAATCACTCTCAAAAGTAAGGTAAAAGAAGAATTTGAAGAAATAGATATGAAAAGAGAGAGCTTTTACACATTATTAAATAAAAAATAATTACGCTATTTGACAAATATCCGGTAAAATTTAGACAATTATATTATAGAAATTACTAAACTTGATACGGAGGTCAAGGCAGTGAAATTAAACACGGACAGTTTTAAAAATTTATTTTCCAAGAAAAGCTTAGATTCGATAAGATCAGGGATGATGACTCTTGTTGACCTTGAATATTATAAAAACTTTGTATCAAAATCAGACTTAAATGAGAAAAGAAAGTCTATGATGAGTTATCTAGATAAGTCTCAATTTACTGATAAAAACGATCAAAACAAAAACTAAAAATTTTTATTCATTACAATTTTCAAGCTTATAAGTAGGCTCAAGAACTTCATAATTGCCAGCAAATAGCTTTTCTAAAGAGCAGTATTGACCATTTCTTATTGTGACTATTACATGCCCCTTCTCTACATGATCTATGGGGAAATAATTAGCGATCAGGCTTCTTTCTTCTTTAGAATGAGCGACTATTTTGACAGTGTAAACCTTTGGATTTTGAGCACAACTTATTATAATTGAGTGTATGATAGATATAATAAGTATTTTCATGAGAACAAGGTAGCTTAAAATTAAGATATTTAAAAGTATAAAAAATTCTATTCAAGTTCTCACCAATCAAGGTAGATTTTTTGGAATCTTTAGGTTGGTAAATATACTCTTTTTCTTTCTAGGAACGAGTTATTGTTCGATGCTTTTAACTTATAATGGTAGAAGTCCAGTTAATATTTTCTATGTTTTTTTCTTTTTTATATTCTTGCAATTTATAGGCAGTTTGTTTTTGCTTTTCACATTTGGTTTTTTTAATAAGAATCCAATCTTTTTATTTTTTAAGAAAATTTTTTTAAAAATTCTTTCCTCTCTTGGGGTAATGGAAGAGCTGATAACAGATGAACTAATGAGAAAAGAATTTCTCCTGAATGGAGTGTTGTTTTCCCTAGGAGGGATACTAGCGATTGTACTTAAGGTCTTTTTTTCAGATGTAGTCTTTGGTTGGAGCTCTTCTGTTAATATATCAGTTGAATTAATAAAAAGTATTATTGATATTATATCGCTACCATGGTCTTGGTTTTGGGAATCAGCAGTTCCAAGTTTAGATTTAGTGAAAGAATCTAATTATTTCAGAGTCAATTCAAAATTTTACTTAGATGAGATAAGGAATATGCAGCAGATTAAAAGTCTTGGGAAATGGTGGGAGTTTTTTGTAGCCAGCATTGTCTTTTACGGAATAATACCTAGATTCATAAGTTGGCTGTTTTTAGTATTAAGACCTTCAAAGATGAAAAGTAAGTTCAATAAAAGCTTTTTTAACTTTGAATCAGATGAAGTATTAGACTTATTTAAATTTGATAAAGATGAAACTAATTTTTTCCAATCAATTGCCTACTTGTTAATTGAAAATGACGTCCGTCTTGAAAAAGAAAAAGAGCTAAAGATAAAAAAGCAAAAGTGGCTTGCTCGCTTTGAAACGGAGTTTGAGAAAAATGAAAACCTAATACGTTATAATTTTGAGGAAGTAAGCAATATATTAAGAACAAAAATCCCTAAGAAAAGTATCAAGAATTTAGTGATGTTCTGTGAATTATTAACTTTTGAATCCTATGAGAATATAAATGATAGAAAAGTAAAATTTAATGATAAGAATGGTTTAAGCTATTTAGCCAAGCTTATAAGTCTTAATGATATTGATTCTTCTACTCTTATTGAATTCTCTGATAGGCTGCAGTTAAACATAAAGGAAAATACTCCTTCAGGTATATTAAAAACTTGGTTTGGTGTAGCTCTTTTAAGTGGAGCAGCAATTGCTTTAACTGGTGGAGTAGGGCTTGCGGCAGTCAAAATATTTAGCATCATGGGAATTGCAGCTAGAACGGCAGGATTAGTGCAAATCGGTGGTGGGCTTTTAAACTTTTTAGGCTTTGAAGAAGAGAAGAATTTGATAGTAATGGGAAGTGGTAATATTCTAGGAGGGTTAAAAGAATCCTTTGATGAATTAGTTTATGAGAAATATTTAAAGACTGATTCTATTGTGTTGCGAGACTTAAGTAAGTTAGAAACCTATATAGAGTATAAGTTTTTTGATGAAACACTTTTTAACAGGTTACGACCAAGTATTGTTACACATCTAATGAACCTGAAGAATGATATACTCGGTTTTAAATCAACTCATTCTATTCATGTCTCTAAATATATCAATAGCTTAATTAATTCTTTATAAATTGCTAGGAAGGGATTGCCCCGACGGGAAAAGTGGTCAGCTTTTTAGTATAATTTAAATATGATCATTAGAACCTTTGAGTTTCTTTTTCTTGCAGTTTCTCTTCTAAATTTTATGTATTTAAATCTTTATTGGAAATCAATGATAAGTTATGATCGCCTTAGACATTCAATTGGCGTATTGTTTTTTTTAGCATGTTTTTTTCAATTAAAGCTAGTGACCAATTTAAACCCAGTAACGTTTTCTCTAGGCATCATATTTACCTACATTAACGTCGTTCACTTTTTATTACTATTTACATTTAGAAAGCAAAGTCATTAAGACCTAATCTAGCGAACTCATAAGGTCTTGAAAAAAATTTGCCTTATATTCTTGAGCTTCTTCTTGAGACATATGCCCGAAAGTTGTTCTATCTTGATGGGTATAAAACTTTTCTTTTCCTAATAAAAAGCGAGAAAGATGTCTTGGACTATTTTTATTATAAATCATTCGTTGCTTGCAATAAGTCATATACAGCTGTTTTCGGGCCCTAGTGATACCTACATAGCATAGCCTTCTTTCTTCTTCTATATCTTCTCCATTAACTATTGTTCTTTTATGAGGTAGGAGTTCTTCTTCCATTCCAATAATGAAAACATAATCAAATTCAAGTCCCTTAGAAGAGTGCATAGTCATTAGAGTTACTTCATTTTTTTCTTCTTCTTCTTTTTCATCTTGAGAATCGGTTAAGAGGATTTTCTCAAGGAAATCAACATGCAAATTATTACCTTGATAATGAGACTCAAAACGAGAAGCTGACTCTAAGAAAGTAAATAAAATATTCTTTCTAACTTCTATCTGCTTTGGACTGTCATACATTTTTGATAAGTATTTAATATAGCCTGTTGAATCAATAATGTTTTGGATGAATTCTCTTAGGCTAGAAGTTTGTGAATCTAATTTGAATGCTTTAATCAAGTCTACAAAAGTAGAAACTTTTTTATCATTTTCAAGTAAGCAATGCTCTTGTAAAGCTCTAAAGAGATTTTTCTTTGTACTTGAAGAGATACTTAAATATTTTTCTAAGGTTTTAGCACCAATCCCTCTATTGGGGACATTTAAAACTCTTCTGACGGAAATTTCATCATAAGGATTAAAAATCACACTAAAGTATGCTATCAGATCTTTTACCTCTTTACGTTCATATAGTTTTTTTCCACCAAGTATTTTATAAGGAACTTGATTTAATCGAAGTTGGTCCTCAAATGGTGGGACTTGAGTATTGCTTCGATAAAGGACTGCTATTTCTTTAGGAGCAACACTTTGAGATCTTAATTTATCAATTTGTTCAATAACTATTTGGGCCTCATGATTTGTGTCAAGGGTTTCCCATAGTAAAGGCGGCTCATCATTTGGTTTACTTGTCCAAAGTGCCTTTTCTTTTCTATGTTTATTATCTTTAATTATATTATTTGATAAATTTAAAATATTAGGAGTCGATCGGTAGTTCTCTTCTAGTTTTACTACGTTTGCACCCGGATAATGATTTTCAAAACGTAATATATTTTCAATGTCTGCTCCTCTAAACTTATAGATCGATTGGTCATCATCACCAACAACACAAATATTGTGATGCACAGAAGTTAGTGCTTTTAAAATATTAAATTGAATGGGGTTAGTATCTTGATATTCATCTACTGTTATATATTTATAAAGTGAAGAGTAACGCTTTGCTACCTCAGGATTTTCTTGAAAAATCCTATTTGTAAGAAGTAAGATGTCATCAAAATCGATGGCATTAAAATACTTCATTTTTTCAGTTATATATGGATAACAATATTCTAGGGCCATGCAGTAGTCATTGCTCTCATCATACTCAAGAGAGTTTGAATATTCATGAGGTGCAATATTCTTGTTTTTCAAATCTCCCATCATGGAAAGGAGAGTTTGCTTATCAAAGCTCTTACCGTTTTTTAAGCTCTTAAGAGCTTGCCTTAGTAAACTTTGCTGATCGGACCTGTCATAGAGAGTAAAGTTTTTCCTCATTCCTAAAAGCTCTATATCTTTTTTTAAAATAGTTAACCCAAGAGCGTGAAATGTAATAGTTTGGGGAGAGGCTACCTTTCCTACTAGCTTTCTGATTCTTGCTTTCATTTCTTTTGCAGCTTTATTGGTAAACGTTAAAGCAAGCATTGAAGCTGGATCAATCTTATGATTTCTAATCATATGCGCCATTCTATAAGTAATCGTTCTTGTTTTTCCTGACCCAGCACCAGCAAGAATTAATAATGGACCATTTATTATTGATGCAGCTGATTTTTGTTTTTCATTTAAACCATTAAGATTCATAGTTTTTCTGTTGCCTAATTATTGAGTGTAAAAAGATGCCTTAAGATGATCTGCTAAAAACTTGATAGAAGCAATAGATTTATTCTCAACTCTATAGCTGATATAAAATTGATCTTTATAACTCGGAGATTTTTTTATTTTTACTAGTGAATTTCCTTTTAAAGCATTGACAATTCTCGTAGGAATAATGCCAATTCCAGCTCCACATGAGACCATTTGAGTGATGACTTCTAAACTTGTAGAGGAAATAGTTCTATTGAATTTAAGTCCTGATTTTTTCATTTTTCTTTTTAAATCTTGAGTTTGAATTAGCAACTCATCACAAATTAATATCGGGTTTTCATTCAAATCATTATTTTTAGTTAGTGCTTGAGATCTCCAAAAACAAACCTCATCTGTCCCTAGCTTTTGTAAAATTAAATCAGGGTGAGGAGTTGGATTTACCACTATTCCAAGATCAACTCTAAAGCTAATAATATCTTCATTTATTTTTCTCGATAAATCATGAATAAGCTTTATATTAAGTTTAGGATATTGCTCTAAAGCTTCAGTGAGAGCATGTGATAATGAATGTATTGCAACAGAGCAATGACTTCCTATTGTTACATTTCCTTGGATTTCATTTGTTATAGATAAGGCATTGGTTTTAATCTGATCCCATGATAATAGGAGGTTTTTGGATTTTTGGTATATTTCAACTCCGGCAGGTGTGAGTTCAACCCCCTTTTTAGATCTAAAAAAGAGTTCGGTTCCAATAACATCTTCAAGCTTTTTGACCGCTCTTGATAATGTCGGTTGGGTAATTCCAAGCCTCTCTGATGCCCTAGAGAGGTTTTTAGAGTTAGCTGCTTCAATAAAATAGTTCAAATCTGAGAAACTTTCAATCATAAGGAATATCTATCATAAGTATTCTTATTATTCATTATTTTAATGAATAAATTACCCGTAATATTTTCTTACACTACTTCAAAGGGAGAAAAATGAAGGAAACAAGAAGAAAGTTTTTTAAATCTGGAATCATTGCAGGCACGGGGCTTTTGATAGGTAATTCGACCTCTGCATCTTGTATTATAACACCTGCCCAAACAGAAGGTCCTTTTTATCCTATTGATGACCAACTGGATACTGATACTGACTTAGTCTTTAAAAAAGGGGCCTCAAAGCGAGCTAGAGGTAAAGTCGTTTATATTAAAGGAAGAATTCTTGATCAAGACTGTAAACCAGTTCCAAATGCTTTGGTTGAAATTTGGCAGGCGTGTGAAAGTGGGAAATATAATCATCCTAATGATCCAAATCCTGCCAGCTTAGATCCAAACTTTCAGTATTGGGGTAAGACGATCACGAATAAGAAAGGACAATATCTTTTTAGAACAATTATCCCTGGAGCATATCCAGCTACAAGCACGTGGAAAAGACCTCCTCATATTCATTTTAAAATCTCAATAAGAGGCTATGAGGAGTTAGTTACTCAAATGTATTTTAAAGGAGAAAGCTTAAATCAAAACGATAAAATCCTTCAATCTTTAAGTGATCTTGAGAAAAGAAATGTAATTGTTAACTTTAAGAAAATTAAAAAACGACTCACTGGTAAATTCGATATTACAATTAATAAAATATTTTAAGGAGGAAAAATGATTTTAGTAAAAAAAAATGTATTTGAAGATTTGAAAGTTGTAGATGTGGTGGAGCTCCTCGCTAGATTATGGTTAGGGTATATACTCATAACAAATTCAAGAATAGGCGTTACTGTTCCTTTGGAAAGCCTCGGGATGGGACAAGAAATGTTGGGGATCTTTAAATCTTTATGGAAAACAAATTTTCTTATGCATTCAGCAAAGTTGGTTGAATTGCTTGGAGGAATTAGCTTAGTTCTAAACTTTAAGGTTCCTTTGGCTCTTTTAGCAATTGTGCCAGTAGTCTTTAATATTTATGGAATTCATATTTTCTTATTTGGAAATCCTTTTGGAAAAGGACTTATTATGTTTGGAATATGTCTATTTCTAGTTTATAGGCATAGGCAATTATATCTACCGATATTAAAGAACTAATAAAAAGCAAAGAACTCATTGATGGAGTTCTTTGCTCGCTATTTTTTTTTAATGAAGTGCTATAGCACAATCAAATACATATTCTGCTATTATTCTTGTCTCGTGCTTTGCACTATTGGCATTCCAAGAATTGGCAATAATATACATATGCGATAAACTTGCATCATGTTTTGCTAAAAATAAATGAACAATCGCGGAACCTCCACCAGCAAAAAGTAAAGGGTCTTTATGAGTGGCAGTATAAGAATAGTAATCATCGCTTGTAAGTAATTGATTAAGCTCTGGGAAAATAGTCCTAGGGAAACTAATGTTTCGTGCTGAATCATGAACTAAGAACTTTGTAATTTTTCTAGTATCTTGATTAGTCAGTTCTAAAGTTGATTTTCCACTTCTGTAGAGATTAAACTTTTCGTTTAAGTCTTGATCATAACCTTTGCAGCTAAATACTTGATAACCAGGTCCGCCACCCCAACTTTGAGCAAAAGATCCTAAAGATAAAAATACCATTAAAAATAAAATTGTTTTCATAAATTCTCCTTGTTAAAAACGAGCAATTATTAGCACTATTTAAATATAGAAGTCTAGAGAATATGTATTTTTTATATTGAGTTTTACCAAAGGATTTTAGTTCGATTTGGGACTGGAAACTAGGGACATTTTGACTCTATATTTACAAAATATTTTTCAGATATAAGTTCTATCAGAATTCATTTTAAACACTTTAAGCTTTCTCATTTGAAGAAATAACTTATAATAATGAAATATTTTATAGGAGACAATTATGGAAATGAGAATCGAAAAAGACTCAATGGGTGAAGTAAAAGTACCAAAGAACGCTTATTATCAAGCTCAAACCCAAAGGGCCGTTGATAATTTTCCAATAAGTGGAATTGTAATGAAGGATTCCATTATTAAATCTTTAGGTCTTGTAAAATATTGTGCAGCCAAAGCTAATGAAGAATTAGGCTTAATCTCTACTGATATTTCTAAGTTAATACAACTTGCGGCCCTAGAAGTTGTAGATGGAAAGTTAAATGATCAATTTCCGATTGATATATACCAGACTGGTTCTGGAACATCTTCGAATATGAATGCTAATGAAGTTATTTCATCAAGAGCAAATGAGATAGCAAAAGAGAGTAATATTGATCAATTTGTTCACCCTAATGATCATGTGAATTTTGGGCAAAGCTCTAACGATGTTTTTCCAACAGCATTGAGGGTCGCTGCAATGATGATGGTTCATGAAACTCTTCTACCAGGGATGACTATTTTAGGTGATTCACTCTTAGCTAAAGGTGAAGAGTTTAAAGATATTGTGAAAACGGGAAGAACACACCTAATGGATGCCATGCCAGTTACCTTTAAACAAACCTTTGGAGGCTATGCTAGGCAAGTTGAATTAGGAATTGAACGGGTGAACTCAGCTTGTGAAAGATTAAAGGAACTTCCTCAAGGTGGAACTGCTGTTGGAACTGGTATTAATACTCACAGTGGGTTTGGAAAAAAGTTTGCTGAAGCGATGAGCTCTAAGACTGGCCTTGATTTTATCGAAGCAAAAGATCACTTTGAAGCTCAGGCTACAGTTGATGCACCAGCTGAAATGAGTGCTATTTTGAAAACATATGCTACAAGTCTATTAAAAATTGCTAACGATTTTAGATGGATGAATTCTGGTCCTAACTCAGGGGTAGGAGATATAGTGCTAGCCGCTCTCCAACCAGGATCTTCAATCATGCCCGGAAAAGTAAATCCTGTTATTGAAGAATCAGTTTGTATGGTTTGTGCTCAAGCAATAGGAAATGATGCTGCAATCACTATTGCAGCTCAAGCTGGAAACTTTGAATTAAATGTTATGTTTCCAGTTGTTGCTCATAATCTTTTGGAATCATTAGAATTACTTGGACGAGTATCAAAGAACTTTGCTCAAAAATCTATTAATCTTGTAAAAGTAAACACAGAAAATGTTGCTGATAAAGTGAATAAAAACCCTATTTTAGTTACAGCTTTAAACCCTCTTATAGGTTATGATCTTGCTGCTAAAATCGCTAAGAAGGCCTATGCCGAAAAACGAGCTTTATTAGAGGTAGCAAAAGAAATGTGTGATTTATCAGAGGCTGAGTTAAAGGCTGCTCTAGATCCGATGAAGATGACTCTTGGTGGGTTTGTAGGAAAATAAGGGATATTAAAAAATATCCCTTATATGATTTAAGAATTAGTAAGAGTTATAACCATAAGTATATCCGTCGTCGTATCCATCTTGATACCCTTCAGAATAGGTGGCATCACTATCATACTGACCATCAGAGAGACCTGCAGAATATCCAGCATTAAAGCCGTCAGAGTACCCATCAGAATCACCATGACCTTGACCTTCGAAATAGGCACTATCATAAGCTAAATCAAATGCTCTTTTATAATGTTCGTTAAAGCTTGAGTCATAACCACTATTGTATCCATCAACATCACCAGCTGAGAATCCAAGAGTGTACGGATTTGTTTTATAACAATTGTCAGGAATGCTTGCCGAAGTACAAATTAAACTTTCTTGAGAGTAAACATCTCCAGTTGTTAAGTTTTTTATACAACGAGAAGAACAAACTTCAACTCCTATATAAGTTTCAAAGTTGTAAGGACAAGTTACAGTTTTTTGCTTCTCTGTAACAGAACAAACGGTCCAAACATATCCTTGGTCTCTTAACCTCGCTCGCTCATCAAATGAAGCTTGTAGTTCTACCATTTTTCCTGAGTAATGATCTTGTTGAAATTGCATGCTGTTTTGATGATCAGTACTATCTTGATCACTTGCTTGTTGATGGTCACGTTCAGCATCCAAGAGATTTTGTAGATAATCTTTTTCAGCTTGATCAAGTCTTTGCTTATGAGAGACTTCTAAATCAGCCATTCTTTTTTCATGTCTTTTCTTTGTTGCCGAGAGGATTCCCCATGTCGCAAGTCCTGCAACTGCTACTGAAGCGACAATAATCAAAGCTGTTTTCAATTTCTCATTCTTAGAGTTCAGAAAACTCTCAGATGATTTAATTTCTTTAATTAAGTCCGAGCGAGTTAGGTACCCAATTTTCTTGCTAGATTGAGATGTTAAGTTTTGTAGGTCTTGAGTAAGGTATTTTAGTAGGATTTTCTCTTTTTCTTTTACTGTATAAGCTAGCATTAATTCTAACTGCATGTCTGCAGAATAGAATCGATGGTTTGTTAAAGCTGAAATAATTTCCTGGATTCTTGTTTCTGGCAAAGACTTTAAAACATACTTAAATTCAATGATTTGAGATTTCATGTTTTCTTGTAATTGTTTGTTAAGATCTTTTTTTATACTTAAAATATTAATTGAATCATCTTGGAGTTTTTCAAGAATTTCATTTTTAGCTTTAAGCATCTCTTCTTTGTCTTGTAGAAATAATCGTTGATCTGTTTCTTCTTTTGGAAGAAAGGAATCTTGATTCATCATCATCTCTTTTCTTAATGTGTTTAAAAGTGATGAGTCTTGTAATTGTTCAACATAATTTCTTGTTTTAGCAAGCGAAGAAAAAGAACTTAACAAGCAACAAAATATTAATAGTTTTGATATATTTTTTTTCATAGTGCCTCCTAATTAAGTGTGTTTAATAATAACTTAGCGTCTGCTTGTCCTGCAGCATAACCAGTAGTGTAAATACTTCGAGATGAAGCAGTACCAGAATCAGTCTCATCAGTTGGAGCTTTTATCCATCCGTCCCACCAATCATCATCATCTTCAGTATCATCGTCGTCCCAACCGTCATCGTCCCAACCGTCATCGTCCCAACCGTCGTCGTCCCAACCGTCGTCGTCCCAACCGTCGTCGTCCCAACCGTCGTCATCCCAATCATCATCTGAACTGTCATCCCAATCATCATCATCCCAGCTGTCATCATCTACTGGATCTGGTGTATGAGCTGCTGCTGCTGCATTCCAACCTGCATTATCACCTGCACTGTAACCAGCATCATAACCACTGTTGTATAAATCCTGGAACCCATCAGCATAACCTAAGTCATAACCTTCATAGTCACCGTCATCAAATCCAATATTGTAACCATTATTATATCCATCATTATAACCTTTAGAGTCACCATCAGTTTCCCCGACCTTTGTTCCATCTGTCTTTCCATCTCTTTTTCCATCAGAGTTCCCGGAAGAATATCCATCAGAGTATCCATCATTATAATCTCTATCATAGATGTTCTGTGAAAAGCAGTTAGAAGGAATGAATGGAGAAGAACATACTGGAGCTTCATGTAGAGTCTCTTGGCCAGTAGAAACATTTTTATAACACATAACAGAGCATGTAGTTGTTCCTGAAATAGATTGGTAATTCGATGTATTACAAATATAAGAATCTTGCGCTTGGTAAGTATTGCATACCATTCTAGTGAAATTATTTTTTTCTAAATGACTTTTTTCTGCACTTGTTAAGTTTTGTTGTAATGTAGAGTACTCATTTTCTAACTGAGAAATAAGTTGAGTTAACTCATTGGCATTAGCTTGATTAATTCCATCTCTAATCCCTTTTAGCTCATTTTTTAAAAGTTCAACTTCTTTATTATATCCATCTTGAATTTTTTGATATTCTGAATCAAGAGTAGATTTTTGAGCATTGTATTTAGATTTATATGATGCACTTGCTATGGCCCATGTTGCTAAACTTACTCCAGCAACAGAAATACCTGCAATTAGTAATACTCTTTTAAGTTTTTTACTTGCTTTTCCTCCAGAAAAGTTATGATCAACAGCTTTTAAATCTCTTACAATTCCTTTTCTTGTTAGTAAATTAACTTTTTTAATTGAAAAAGATTGATAAACATTTAATTCCGAATTTAGCATTTTTAAAGCTGATTTAATCTTTTCTGTTCGAGTAAAAGCAGTAGAGTATAAATATTGCTCAGAGAAATACTTGTTAGGATCTAGCGAGTTAATTAGTACATCAAGCTTCGTCAGAGGGAGTGTTTTTACCCATGTACCAAGTTGGCGTTTAGTTTGCTTGATTTCTTCAACTGTATTTTTAACAAGATAAGCTTTAAACTGTTGGAAGTTTGAATCTTTGTTTTTTATTGCTTTTATATTTGCATTAATTGTTCTCTTTACCCGCTTGAGGCCCTTGAGATCAAACTTAGAGATTTTCTTTGTTTTTGTTCCTTTAAATACTTGTTTTGCCTTACTTTCGTAATCTTTGCTTAATGCATGGAGAAAACTTTTATGAGTTTTCACTTCTGCAATAGGCACGGTTGCTTCTAGCGATACTTTTTGTACATTACTAAATACGTTTGTACTTAGTAGTGAAACAATCAATATCATGTTAAGAATTTTCATGTCTGTCTCCTTGTAAAATGGTTTTTAGGCTAATACTTAGTGAGCCATATTTTTGATATAAGATCTCATTTAGAGATTGAATTAATTTATCAATTTGTTTTTTTTCATTTGGGTATTTCTGACTATATAGATAAATGATTTTTCTTAAGTCCATAGCATTGTCATCTGCTGTTCTAAATTCACTTATTAATGCTTTGTTTAATAGGTCTATAAGATCTCTTTCATCTAGGTTAAAGGAGTAAATAAATTCATTGAGATTATTTTTGAAGACTTCAAACTTTTTTAAATCAATAAGAACTAAAGGTGCAAAGACATTAACCTTTTTATTGTTCTTCATTGTCGTTTTTTGAATTTCTTCATAGAAGTGTTGGATTGAGCTAAGTCCTTCATTGTTTTTTAAAAACTGACTATAAATTATTCCAGAACCAGGAAGGTTAAACTGACTGGCAATGATAAAACTTGTCTTTTCTTTTAGTATATCTAGAGTTTCGTAGCTTAACATAGAGCATGCATCAAAGATGATAAGGTCAAATGATCCATGAATTTGAGATAAAAAACGATCAAAACTTTCTTGTTTTTCTGGATGACTTAGATCAAATTGGCCTTTAGTCCAAGAAGCTCCATGGCCCCATAGAATGAGAACTTTTTTAGAGTTCTCAAAAAAGCAAGTTCTTTGAGTGAGTTCATTAACATATACTGGGTCTAGGGAGTATGTTTCATCTTGGGTAGATGAGATAAAAGAATCATTACATATTGATTGGAATGTCGTCTCACTTTTTAGAGAATCATGATAAATATGTAAGCCGATCTTGGAACTTTTTCTTTTGGCATTCTTAAAGTCTTTTAAGATTTTATGGGAAAGGTGATAAATTGATCCATCAGGCCTTATATCAATTAGATCATTGTCTGCATTAATATAAAGATAATAATCTACATTTTCTGAGAATAGATTTAATGAAAAAAATAAACTCAGCAGGAGAAACTTCATAGTTTTTCCCAGAAACTTTTTGGTAATTTTTGTTCTTTCTCATTCAGGAAAAAAGTTTTCCCTTTTGATAGATCACTTAAATATCCTTCGAGCTGATAAAATGACTTACACCACTTTTTCTTTGAGTTTCCCCATTTTTTTCTACAAGACTTTTCGTTTGTTAAATATGAAAAAATATCTTTGTTTTCATTTCTAATATTTTTGAGTTCTACAGCGAGAGTAAGATTTGAATTACGTTCAATTTTAGTATGTTTTAGATATTCACTTTTTAAATCTTTTCTGTTTTTTAGTACTTTAACTTTCCATTGATTGATATGGTTTTTTATAGTAGCTACTTGAAACTCTGATTCTGTCTTAGAGAGGTATGGGTTCCTCTCAACCTCGGCTAGGAGACTTTTTTGCTTAGCTAGAAATAGTTCAGCTCCTTTTTTTTCAATAATGTTTTGTGAATATATTACTTCCATCATCATTAATTGAATTAATTGATACACACTTTGAACTTCAAATGCGTGCATGTATGGGAGTTTGTCTAGTACTCCAGTTGATAGTAAAACATTTTGAGTAATAATATTAGAAACATTTTCTTTGTTTTCTTTGAGATCCTTTGAGACACATTCAATATCTTCTCCACAATCTTTTAGTAGTTCATCCAAAGTCTTTTTTGTTTTTTCTTTCTCAATCACTAAGAGGGGATCTTTTTCTTTATTTAGAATTGATTTATATAGTTGAAAAAGCATATTAGTAGCATGGATTTTCAAGACCTTAGTTCTATGAATATAGTCTGCAAGCTCTTCGGTACTTCCAATTTTATTTCCTCTCATTTGGAAGAATGTATCTCTACTTAAGACAAGAGTTTTTTCTGAAATATAATAGTTTTGTAGCGAACTTCCCGTTTGAAAAGGTGTTTCAGAGAATAGACCAAGAGAGATTCCCATTGAGTTCATATCATCTTTGAGCTTCAGAAGATCTTTTTGATAAGGATCTTGGGCAAAAGTATATAAAGAAAGTGTTAAGAGAATAATATATTTCATTGGTTATATCCTTGTATGTCTTTTTCAAGATTATCGTTTTGATTTTGTAAGGACTTTAACTTTGGCAGGAGAAGCTTATTCATTGCGACAGTTCTTTGTGCCATGTTTTTTTTCCATCTTAAGGAAATGTTTAATGCCTTCTGAAATCTATACTCTTTTTCTTCAAGAGAGATATACTTATTTTCATGCAATTCTTTTTTAATTTCATTGATTTGATTTGATAAAACTTGTACTTGAGATTGGGCAAGTCTTTGTTCGGCTATCATAATATCTAGAAATAAATTGTTAAGATAAAAATAGCTTGCTTTTAATTGCTCTAGACTTAGAAAGTTATCGAGATCAATTGTTTTTTTTCCATCAAGAGCAATGCTAAGCATATTCATATCAACTAAAGCTTGATCAACTGTTGCATCTTTACATTTACTATCTGGGCAATTTTCAGCGAAATATTTTTCAACTTTTTCTAGTTCTTTAATATAATGAGTTTGAGTCGCACTTTTTAATGCACTAGTTCTAATATCTAAAATTGCTTTATATAAGTTTCTTTTAATATGAAGAAGGTAAATGGAGTAAAGATTTATATGTCCAAGGTCTTGAAGGTCATCACCTTTAATATGGTTAATAAGTGCTTTGACGCCTCCAATTCCATAGGTGACAACATACTTTGTTAAAAATCCAGCTGTTAAAGCTAATGGAACACTTCCACTCACAGTAGCTGCAATTGAAAAACCAGCTGCAACCAAGTCTTGGCTTAATTGATTTGTAAGTTGATCAACTTCTGGATCATATTTATTTCTTTGAGCATAAGAAATATTTGTTGCAAACAAACAAATGAGTGCCCACAAAAGGACGTTGCTTTTTTTCATTAATAATACTCCTGATAAATGAAACGTTTGCATTCAAAGCAATTTTGAGGCCAAATAATCCCGATGGTTTCAGTCCCGTATTGACTCCAATTTTATAAATATAAAAAATTGTATGGCCCCACTATTGGAGCCATTATGAATTTTTGAAACTAAATTTCGTTTAATAAGTAACAATCCAATTCTAGAGTTACTGATTCTTTTAAGCCATCTTCATCAAGGTCCATATTCATTTTAAGAATTCCCAGACCAAACTTTAAATCGTCTGTTTCTATAACTAAAGATAGTTCTTCAGGTGTAAATGCTCCTGCATCTTTTAGCTCAAAGTCTATTGCTGAAAGTCTGTGAATATTCTTTTTCACTCCAGGAGGATCTGTATCGAGAACATCTTCAAGGAAGCTGTACTCATCAACTACACCCCGAAAAGCATAATTATCGTCTTTTAAATAAGTTAATTTATATAAAACAGTATAAGGTACGCTTAAGTCAGCATAAGTCTTCTTGTCTTTTTTATTAACCATTCTTAAATTAAATTTTCCGTCGATTGAAGTGCAACTTGCTTTCATCGGAAACGCATAAGAGAGAGAGTTAATAAGTAGCACTACGCAAAATAGAAATGTTTTCATGAAAATCTCCTTTATTATTTATGAAAAATTTTTTTTCATTACAGCAAGAAGTATGCCAGAGCATTTTTTATCGATGCTGAGAAGTGTTAGCCAGAGCTAATTCATCTCATCTTTATTCAAAGTTTCTTACATTCATTTACTTACTAAAGAGAAATGATGATGATGATTTTTTATGAAATATTTAATCGTAATTTTTAGTTTGAGTCTTTTTTCTCAAACGAAATTTGAGAAAGCTCAAAAAGCTCAGACAGACTTTTTAAATCTTCACTTTTTTGAAAAAGGAAGAGGAATGACGATTTCTCCAAATATTTCAAAATATTTAAGTTTTTTTCGAACTCCTTACTCAAAAGAATACAAGATCTCTGATAATAAAAGATCTTTTTATAAAAAAGTACTTCAAGACAGGTACGGTCTTAATGTTTTGAAGGATCAAGTCGCTGGATTATTTAATATAAAATATAAAGGCATGGATGTTGGAGTGCTCGGTTGTGTTGCTTGCCATGGAGGTAAAGCTGCTGGGCGTTTTTATGCTGGTCTAGGGAATAAAACAATAGATGTCTATAAAGTTGGAGTAGATGCTAAATTAATTCAAGGAGCATGGGGATCATTAAGAAAGGATCCTGAGTTTAAAAAAATTCATAAAGTTGCGATGAATTTCTCAAAAGTTATTTCTGATAAGAGTATCTCTAACTTAACCAGAGGATTAATTCCAGACTCAGTTATAAAAACATATTTTTATAAAGATGCTGGCTTAAGCTATAAAGGTAAAATCTCGAGGGCTCAGGTAAAAGTTCCACATCTTTGGGGATTAAAGCAAAAGCGCAAGACTGGAATCTTTTGGGGAGCAGAGTTTGATGGAACAAATATTGGTTGGGAGTTTGGAGCGGAGTTGTTTGCTAGTGATAGTGAAGAGCATTTAAGAGCAGTCCTTCCTAAACTTAAAGAGAGTGTTGAAAATATTGTTTATAATATTCAAGCTCCAGAGTATCCATTTGAAATTAATGAAAGCCTGGCTAGAGCAGGTAAAGTTCTTTTTGATAATAAGTGCTCTAAGTGCCACGGTGTTCATAATAGGGGAACTGATGGTTACCCGATTTATCATCAGCCTAAATTCATTAAAGCTAGTATTGTAAAAACTGATACTGATAGATTAAAAGATTATTTTGAATATAAAGCTCTCGTTGAAGCTAGTACTGTTTCTGATATTCTACCAATGAATCAAAGAAGAGATGTTGGATATGTTGCACCAAATCTTTGGGGAATATGGTCAAGGTTTCCATATTTACATAATGGATCTGTTCCAACGTTATTTGATCTTATGAGATCACCGGATAAGAGACCAAAAGTTTTCAATATGTTTGATGCAGGTGAAGCTCATAGGTTTGATAAAAACCGAGTAGGATTGACTACTAATAAATGGGGCTCATCAAAGTTCAAACAAGAATATAGATTAGCTAGAAAAGGAAATAGAAATATTTATTATACTGACAGAGAAGGTCATTCTAATTCTGGTCACTATTATAAGTTTATGAAACTTTATTCTGATCAAGATATTTTATCTATTATTGAATACCTAAAATCGCTGTAAACGAACTTTATAAATTTACTTGGAAGTTTGTCACATCTATAGGCTTAAAATACGATTGGTCTAATTCGAAAATTTTAAATTTATTAAAGGATTAATATGAAAAAAATTTTATTTCTAGTATCGCTGTTATTTTCTATTTCTAGTTTTTCTCAAAATATTTTGATGGAGTATAAAACTGCTCTCGCTGAAGGAACATGTGCTTGGCGACCATATTCTAATGTCATTAATATTGAAGGTGGTTTTTACACTTGTACAAATTTTGGTATGTTCATGAGCCATATTAAAGTCTATGGCGAGCAAGACCATTTAATTATTAGAAAAGATAGTAGAGACTGTTTCACGAGAAACCATCGAGGAGATGATTATACTATTCAACTTAATGTAAATAAATTCCTAACAACTCACTCTGGATTTACCGGTCTAGAGCTCGATAGACCATTTGGAATTAATTGGATGTATATCCCTGAATATGATGGACCAGGAAAAGCGAGAGTCTTTATAGTTAAATACCATACGGATATTGGTGATAAGTTTATGGGTATTCGGTTTAGTTCTTGGAAGAAAAAGTTTACATACTTTGGGGCGAGTTCAAGTTTTGAAAACCTACGAGCTGACTTGAATGAGTTTTATGCTGACGTAAATTAAAAAAATTATAGGATGCTCATTTATGTGGGCACCCTAAAAATAGTTATAAGAGTATTGGCTTTACTTTTAAGCTAAATTTCTTTGGAACTCCTGGATAATTTGATCTACTTAGGACTACTTCTTTATTGTTTTCAACAAACATTTTAGGAGCAGCAATTACTTTTTGATTTTCGATAACTTTAATATCTAGAATTAAGCCTTTTTTACCATTCATTTCAGACTCTTTGGGACTAACGATAAACGCTAAGTTTTCTGATCCATCAGTTGAAGTTTTATCAAGCTCAGCAGTAATAATACCTGAATTCACTGCTTTTCCTGTATTAAAAGAATACTCAATTTTTGCTGACTTTGCGTAAATAGACCCTGAAATAAAAACTAGCGACAATAAAAGAACTTTTTTCAACTTTCTCTCTCCTTATAAATAATTGTTGGAGAGACAATATAAAACAACTTCTCTTTTCTATGAAGCAAAAAATCGATATTATATTAGTAAAGGTTATCATAAATAAAAAAAATTTAAAAATGAGTAAATATCTAGTTACTGCGGCCCTCCCATACGGAAACGGTCCATTGCACTTTGGTCATCTTGCAGGCGTTTATCTCCCGGCTGATATTTTTTCAAGGCATATGAGATTAATGGGTCAAGAGATCATCTATATTTCAGGTTCCGACGAACATGGTGTCGCGATAATGCAAAATGCTCAAAAAGCTGGAGTTGGTTACAAAGAGTATGTTGATAAATGGCATCATAAGCATAAGGCCTTGTTTGATAAATATGAAATAGAGTTTGATTTTTTTGGACAAACTTCAGCTGATTATCATGAGGAAGAAACTCTTGTTTGGTTTAATAAACTTTATGAAGCAGGAGCAATTGAAAAGCATGATGAGAAACAGCTTCAATGCCAAAGTTGTAAAAACTTATTACCCGATAGGTTTGTTGAAGGAACCTGTTATGAATGTGGGCATGATAAAGCTAGAGGAGATGAATGTCCTAAATGTGGAATTTGGGTTGACCCTCTAAAGCTCAAAGATCCAGTTTGTAAGTTTTGTGATGCTCAAGATATTAAAGCTATCGATTCTTTTCAATGGTATTTAATGCTCTCTAAATATCAAAAAGAATTTGATCAATGGTTATCTAAAAAGTCTCATTGGAAAAAAACCGTCTATCCTTATGTAAAGTCTTTAGCTTCAGAAGGTTTAGTGAATCGAGCGATTACAAGAGATTTGGACTGGGGAATAGATGTACCTCTAAAAGAAGCTAAAGGAAAAAAACTATATGTTTGGTTTGACGCTCCAATTGGTTACGTAAGTAACACCAAAAAATTATTTGAAAATACTAAAACTGATTACCTTAAAGATTGGTGGTTAAATAAAGAGACAACTCTTGTTCATTTTATAGGTAAAGATAATATTATTTTCCACTCTATCATCTTTCCAATAATGAGCTTAGTTAGTAAAAGAGCTCGCATGGTTGATGACTTGCCTGCAAATCAATACTTGAATTTATCTGGAGCTCAATTTTCAAAATCTAGCGGTAACTCTGTAGATGCACTTAGTGCAGTCGAAAGCTTTGGCTCAGATGCAATGAGGTTTTATCTGGCGAGTCTTATCCCGGAAATGCAAGATTCAAACTTTACTTGGAGCGGACTTGAAGTAAAAATTAATAATGAGCTTGCTAATAATATTGGAAACTTTATAAATAGATGTCTGAAGTTTTATGTTAAAAATTATCCTGAAGGTCTACCAGCAAGTGATGTTTCTTCATTTTTTGATACAGAGATTTGTAAAGAATTAGAAAATTTAAGAACTGTCTATCAAGACTCATTACAGAATTACCAATTTAAGAAAGCAATTGAAGCACAAATGAAGATGGGGTTTTTAGCTAATCAGTTCTTTTCAGACAGAGAACCGTGGGCAAAAATTAAAGTAGATATACCTCATGCTCAAGAAACTCTTTATCATAGCGTTGTGATTGTCTATTTATTAGGAGTTCACTTTAGCAGTCTTTTACCAAACTTATCTAAAACGATTCGATCTCACTTTGCGGAACAGTTGCAAGGTAAAGAGTTTTATGAAGCAATCTACAAAGGAGACTTAGCAAAATTACAAGATTTTCTAAGTAAGAACCCTTTAAAGATCTTTAAAAAACCTGAAGGACTTGTCCCTAAGATTGACCCTGAAATCATAAAGAAACTAGAAGGTTAATGGATGTATTCACCGACCCAAGACTTTATTTCAAGTACAGAGTTGTATAAATTTCAATCACTAATTGAACAAAAGTATAATTTAAAATTTTCTAGCTATTTAGATTTTCACCAGTGGAGTGTGGAAAATAATATAGATTTTTGGAAAGAGTTTTTCCTTGATTCAAAAATTGTATTTGAAGGCGAGATTGAACCCGTTTCTAAAGAACCCAGCTTCTTAGATTACCCGTGGTTCCCAAACGTTCGATTAAACTTTGCTGAAAACCTTTTAGATGTTGGTGAAAAAAAAGATATTGCCATTACAGCTTTTCATGAATCAGGTAAGAAGAATCAATTAAACTATAAAGAGCTTAACGAAAATGTAGCTAATCTTCAGAATTACTTGAAACAAGATGGCTTTTCTAAAGGTGATGTACTCGCTTGTTATATGCCTAATATCACTCATACGGTGGTTTCGATGCTGGCATGTTCTTCTTTAGGTGGAGTTTTTACATCGACAAGTCCGGACTTTGGAATTGATGGAGTTATAGATAGGTTCGGTCAGTCTAGGCCTAAGATTCTTGTCATGTCTGCTGGTTATGAGTATGGAAGTAAGTACTTTGATATGCTGCCTAGAATTTCTGAAATTTTGGAAAAAATTGATTCTATAGAAAAAATTATTATTGTAAATTTCTTGGAAAAAGAGATTGAATTCAAACATGAAAAATGTATTTTCTGGCAAGATTTAAAACCTAATGATAGCGAAATAACTTTTGAACGAGTAAAGTTCTCTGATCCACTCTTTATTATGTATTCCTCAGGAACAACAGGTAAGCCAAAATGTATAGTACATAGTGTTGGTGGGACGCTCATCCAGCATTTAAAAGAGTTAAAGCTTCATACGAATTTAAAAAAAAGAGACAAGATTTTATATTTTACAACCTGTGGTTGGATGATGTGGAATTGGTTAGTTAGTGCTTTAGCCGTTGGTGCTGAAGTAGTTCTTTATGAAGGATCTCCAGCATATCCAAGTCTAGATGCTTTCATGAAAGTAGTTGACTCTCATGGTGTTCATGTCTGGGGAACGAGTCCTAAATTTTTACGAGCACTAGATATATATGAATGGAAAAATAATTATAAGTTTGAACAGTTGAGAGCAATTCTATCAACTGGGGCTCCATTATTAGCAGAACAATTTGATTATATTGACGAAAAGATAAAAAAAGATGTTCATATCGCAAGTATTTGTGGAGGTACAGATATTATTTCTTGTTTCATGTTAGGAGTACCGACAAAAAAAGTAATAAGAGGGGAAATTCAAGGTCTTGGCCTCGGGATGGATGTAAGGTGCTTTGATCGCAATGGAAACTCCGTGATTGACCAAGAAGATGAATTAGTTTGTATTAAACCATTTGTTTCTCAGCCAATTTATTTTTTGAATGATAAAAATAAAGAAAAAATTAAAAAAGCATATTTTAACAAATTTGATGGAATTTGGCATCACGGAGACTTTGTTACTATTACAAAAGAGGGGGGAGTGAAAGTGTTTGGTCGATCAGATGCTACTCTTAATCCTGGTGGAGTAAGAATAGGTACAGGAGAGATATATAGACAAACCGAAAAGATTGTTTTTATTGATGATACAATTTGTGTTGGTAAAAATATTGATGGAGATGTTCAAGTGGTTCTGTTTGTCAAAACTAAGGGACAAATTGATTTAAGTGACGAAATGAAAAAAGAAATTAAAAAATCTATTAAAAATGAAACTACTCCAAGACATGTTCCTAAATTTGTTTTTCAAGTCAAAGATATTCCATATACTCGTAGCGGGAAAAAGATGGAAGTTATAGTAAATAGGATTATTAATTCTAAGAAAGTAGAAAATATTGAAGCTGTAGCTAACCCAGAGTCTTTAAAAGATTATGAAAGGTTTAATGAAGTTTTTAAAAAGTGAAACATTCATTTTCTTATTAGTTATTGGGGGCCTTTGTCTGTTTCTATGGGTAAGAATGAACAAACATTATAATAAAGTTCTAGATGGAACTAAATATCAAATACAGAAAAAAGATCCAAGACAATGAGTAAATCTATCGTTTTTACAGGGGGAGGTAGTGGCGGTCATAGCGTCGTGGCCTTTGCTATTATTGATTATTTAAAAACAAAAGAAATATCTGAGATTTATTATATTGGAAGTCATAATGGTATTGAAAAAGAAATGGCTAAAAGAAAAAGAATTCAGTATTTCTCTATTTATACAGGGAAACTTAGAAGATATTTTAGCATTGATAACTTTGTAGATGTTTTTAAGTTTTTATTTGGAATTGTTCAATGCTTTTATCTTCTGCTAGTAAAAATCAATGAAGTCGACATTGTTTTCTCTACAGGAGGGTTTGTTTCAGTTCCTGCAGCAATTGCTGGGAGAATATTAGGTAAGAAAGTATATTTGCATGAACAAACATCAAGACTTGGACTTGCCAATAAAATTATCTCAATTTTTGCTCATAAAATATTTGTAACATTTGAAAGTACTAAAGCATTAATAAATAAAGAATGTATTGTCTCAGGATTACCAATAAGAGAATCTTTAATAAATATTTCTGATACAATAGAGACCTCGAAACCACTTTTATTTGTCACAGGTGGAGGAAATGGTTCACATTTAATAAACACTCTCGTTGAGGCCTATAAGCAAGAGCTTCTCGAAAGATTTGTCATCTATCATCAAGTAGGTAAGAAGTATCTTGATCAATATAAAAGTAGAGAAAATGAAAACTATAAAGTATTTGGTTTTATCAATGAGCAATTACCTAGCATCTTAAATTCAGCCGAATTGATTATCTCAAGGGCCGGTGCCGGTACAGTGTGTGAAATGATGTTTCTTGGAAAAAAAACTATCTTCATACCACTTAAAATTGCGCAGAAAAATGAACAATACCACAATGCTATGGCAGCAAGTAAGAAAGGACATGCTCTAGTGGTAACAGAGGATGAATTAGATTGTATTAACTTTATAGATATTGTGGATAAAGCTCTATTAATGAAAGAACAAGTTGTTCAAACAAGCAGTAATGCCTGTGATATTATTTATCAAGAAATACTTACCAAGGTTTAATCCATACTTATCTACTTCTTTTAATTCTTTTTATCCCAACTTATCACCTATAGGTTTTTTGATAATTTAATAATTTTAGTTTTTAGCCTCAGAAATTTAGGGTTTGATTTTTTGACCGGTGTTCGTATAGCATGTTTGATTACCCATAAGTTTTCTTGAGTGATTTTTTTACTTAACCAAAGGTCAAAGGTCGAAAGAGCAAGTCCTTCATTGATTTTTATAATATCACCCATAGAATTAGCAACAGATCTTCTTACATATAATGATTTATCGTTTCTTAATTTGTTATAGATCGGTAGGGCGGTAGAAGGTTTAGCACTTATCCAAGAGATTTTCTTACCCCACGGTAATCTGGGTCTTAAACCTTCCGAAGCTAACCTTCTGACATGAAAGTTCTCATCTTTCACCCATTTCCTTACTCTCTTAAGTGTTAAATCTTTATCAGAATTAGCAATTGTCCTAATGGCCCATTCAGCAGTAAATCTTTTTGTTAACTTTTCTAGGAAGTCTAAACTTTTATCTAAATCTTCTGTCGCTTGATTTTCAATGAATTGCGAAACTGGGTAGAGGTGAAAACCATAATTAAACATTCCTTGTTCAAATGGCCATGGAAGGTATAAAAGACTTTCGAGAATTTGTAATTTCTTACTATAAGTTTCCTGACAATGCTTATTAAAAAGATTGGCAATTAAATTCAACCTTTCTTTTAGCTCTAATGGTGAGAAGTTTTGCTTGAATTCTTTTTTGAAATCATTATTGTCGAAATACTTACTTCCTTTATTAATTTCCTTACAGAAAATAGATACAAATTTTTCTCTGTACCAGTCTTTATGTTTTTTACTTGGGTTTTCTAAAATATCAAAAGGAGTCGATGGTATCTCATTCATATTTACATTTTATCTCTATTTTATAACTCTGTAATTATGTTTAAAGATTTGAGTTTAAATGATTTTCTAATGATCTCTATTATGAGATCTTTTATTAAGCATTTTCCTCATTGAGAGATTAGATTTAATGAATTGAGGAGATACTCGAGCATTAACTGGAGGAGATCCTAAGTATTTCGATCGTAGACATTTCCTTTCAGTGACTATCCCGATAATTTTTGATTTACCGCAATTGAGACTTTTGGATTCAATGCGAGAAAGTCTTTTTGCTCTGAGGTGTGGAATCTTTTGAAAATTACACTTCTTATCATTGATGACGTTTAATTTATCTTCACAAAATAAAAAGGTTTCTAATACTTTAGTGTTTTTAGAGAAACTAAATTGAGAAAATATCAAGAATGTAACTAAGGAGAATTTGATAAACATTGTGTTACTCCTATAAAGAGCTCAAGCTCTTCTTTTCGGTTTTGCAAATCTTCAGTCATAAATGAGGACGTATCATTTGATAACCCAGTACCTTCAACGTGAACAAAAAGGTTCGAATTTTTAATATTAGAAAAATCTATAACTCCTATTCCTAAATTTGCTCCTGCTGAAGCTAGGTTTGGAGAGTACTCGTTTAATCCCGAGTTATGAGAATTGAAAGTTCCCGAATGACATCCATTACATGTATTTAAAGAAAATCTATATTTTGCAAAACTTGATTCATTGGGATTTAATAACCCCGCTGTAAAAGGAGCACTATTAGTAGCTTCTTTTGTTTTTAATACTTGCCCCCAGTTTGTTCCAGCTGAGAGTGGGTTTGCACCTTGAACTTGATACTCAAGATGCCAGGCCTTTAATTTATCACTTAAATCATATCCAAGAGTTGAATCTTTTATATTTGCAAAATTATTAATATAGAAATTAGAAATTTCTGATGATCCTTGGGGAGCAAGATTGGTAAGGTCGCTAGTAACAACAAGTGAACTCGCAACATCAGAGTAATTATCTTTTGGTGTTTTAGGCATTCTATGTCTTCTCAGTCTTCCATTAAGAGCTCCACCTGATCTTAGACGATACTCGAAAATTGACCAAGCGATTGGTCCATTTTGATTTTGATCTGATCTAATTTGTAAGAAATCATTTATCCTCAATTGTCCAAGAGCACTTCCATTAACCCACCCAGCACTAGTTGGATATTTTGCAAGAGCTACTCGAGTGGCAATATTTAAGAGTTGATTAGTATAAGCAACACCTTCCAGACAGTTTAATTTTGTAAGCTCTTTACTCCAATCTTCCCTTGAAAATGCTCCTAGACTCGTCATCCCTAAAGAAGCTGATTCAATTGGTAATTTATATTCAAAAATCACATGATTTCTTAATCTAATTCCTGATTGTGTTCCAGCTAGATTATCATTAACTTTAAAAATGAATCTAAATTCTCCAGCATTAGTTACATTACCATTAGCATCAACATCAAATAAATCAGGCCTGTAAACTATAGCGATTAATTTATATGGACTCCCGTTAGGAATAAATGTTTTTGTACTACTTGTTCCAAATGGAGTGAAATTATTAAAAAGAAAATTTGCACTTAAATTTCTAGATCTAAAATCATTAAGTTCTCCGGCAACTGCCTGAGATGGCTCAATAGCACTCATTCTATAACCGTCAATATAGTCTCGAAGGATAGTATTATAATCGTTACTTCCTTTCATGGCATCTAGCAGGTGATGAAAACCAAAAGTAGAGCTTAATGTGGTGAGGATTGTCTGATCATTAATAAATAATGATTTTGTTATATCTATTGGGTTGGCCTGTGAGTTTTGATCACAAAAACAGGAATTCAAAGGAATAGTTGTTGTAGTTGTTGTTGTTGTTGTTGTTGTCGTTGTCGTTGTCGTTGTCGTTGTCGTTGTCGTTGTCGTTGTCGTTGTCGTTGTCGTTGTCGTTGTCGTTGTCGTTGTCGTTGTCGTTGTCGTTGTCGTTGTCGTTGTCGTTGTCGTTGTCGTTGT
>CALIJZ010000077.1 GCA_938017795.1 uncultured Bacteriovoracaceae bacterium | reverse complement strand
GAAAGATGCTACTCTTCCCTCGGAAATTATGAACTTATTCAACATTGCTCTAAGTTCATTTTTCACTGTAAAGTAAATTGTTTGACACTAACAAAAAATCAGTTATCAAATAAAAAAGTTATTGGCATACATCAGAACATGTCAATGAGACAGCCACCTAAAAACAAAACAAAAAACAGACATGACACTTAGAGATCAACCTGAACTCTTAACAATGGACAACATACTTTTGTTTGAAAACCTGACATAACTAAAAATGATTATTTGGATTTCCATTGTTTTCCTTTTTGAAAGATATGAAATATTGTTAGGTGAAAAAGAATGATTCATTTCATAAATGATGCTTCTTTTTGTAAATTTATTGGGGTGTAAATGCTTGTTGGAAGTACATTTTGTATGAAGTGCTTCATTTCTAAAAATGTACATGGTCAACACTAACAGCCCTTTAAATTAATGAAAGATGCATTTATTACTTATAAGTACATTTTTTGCTATGATCATGAAAACATAATTTTTATCAAGTTTTTCTCTTATTGACCTGTGCACTTTGTTGTGGAAGCTTGTGTCATCATGAATGTTACATTTCATTTTGAAATGAAGGTTAATTTCAGAATGACGTGAGATTGCTGTTAGCCAATCAAAATGACATATTATAATGAAACCTACATGTAAAATATTGTAAACAATTATTCTTTTATTAAATGTAAACAAACATATTTTACATTATTTTTTTTATTCAGGGGCATAAAGAAGAGGATAGTCAGACAAAATCAAAAGAACTTGAAAGCAAAGAGGCAGAATTATTGGAAGTCAAAGAACTCCTAGAACAGAAATCATCTGAAATAGAAACCTTATCTAGTCAATTATTAACAAAAGAACATCAGTATACAGAAATGGAAGTAAAGTTCAAAACATTATCTGAATCTTTAACAGTATTAGAAGAAACAAAATCAGATTTAGAAAATCAGTTGTCAGAATTGTCACAAAAATACGAACAACTTTCGAATGATCATGTTGCTATAAATAGCTCCTTAGAAAAATCTCAGTTGAAAGAACAAGAGGAAAAACAGGAACTTCAAGAAAAACATTCAGAAATTGAAAAATTATCAACAAAAGTTATAGAGTTAGAAAAAATAACTGAAGATAAAGAAAGTTATGTTAAAGAAATGGAAGAAAGAGTTGGAAATTTTGAAGAACTGATACAATCCCTTCAACAGGAAGTCAGAAAGCAGACAGCATCAGTGGAGCAGCTTCAGAATAATGTAAAACAAGGTCAAATAGAAAAAGGGCAACTGGAAGAAGAAAAACAAAGTCTTCAGAAAAATCTTGAACAAACAGCTTTAAAGATAGTCGATTTATCAAATCAGTTAGCATTTCATGAAGAAAATTTATCTCAATTTGCTCACAGTCTCAAACTACTCACACCTCAGTTACATCATATAGATTTCCAAAATTTGAATCAAGTTTCTGAAATCATAAAAGATGTTATCGGAACATCTGAACAGGAAATTAGTGTCCTAAAACAAAAACTAGAGAATAGTGAAATGACTTTAGGTGATGAAATTGAAAAGAAAGTTGAAGACTTACAAAGTTTTTATGAAACCAAATTAACCAATCAAATAAAAGAAAATCAGTCTCTGCAAGAGAGAATCTCACAACTAGATCATCAGTATAAGGAAAGTATGAAAGAAATTGAAACTAAATTAGCCAATCAAACAGAAGAAAAACAGTTATTGCAAAGTCAGTTCTCTGACCAGATAACTATGATTCAAAATGAAATTGAATGTAAAGAATCAGAATTAATTGAACTGACAACAAAAAATGAATCACTAAGAAATGAAATTTTGAAATTAACCAATCAGGTCACAGATATTGAAAATTTAAAAGCAGAGAATTTGTCTTTACAAGAACAGATTGCAATTTTAACTGAAGGAAACAATAGTCTTCTCAGTGAAAAAGAAATGCTTTCAAAACATGTTGAAGAACTTAAACAGTCTACAGGAAATATTTATGAAGAAAAGGACAAGTTAGCACTGACTCTTGTAAAGGTTTCAGATGAAAATCATGAACTTAAATTATGTGTTGACAAACTAACTACAGAAAAGCAAGATTTGGAGTTATCTTTCTCTGCAGTAACAGGTGACAACAAAGACTCTGAGACAGCTATGAGTGAACTTGCACAGCAATGTCAGAAACTGCAAGCAAAAATAAGTGAAATTACAGCACAAAATGAACATTTGCAAACAGAGGTGAATAGTAATAAAGAAGATCTAGACCTAAGCAGGTCAGAATTACTATCTAAAGATAGTGCTAGAGTAGAGTTAGAGGGAAAACTTTCTCAGGCAAATGAACAAATTCTTAATCTGAAAATAGAATTAGAAAATAAAACTGAATCTCTTCAGAGACTACAAGAACTAGAAAATACATGTGAAACATTAACTTTAAATTCAGCCACAGATTCTCAAGTAAAAATAGAATTAAATAATGAACTGGATAAATCACAACAGAAAATTCATGATTTGGAAACAGATGTTGAAGATTTAAAGCAAGATATTGTTGAACTGACAGAGAAATTTAATATTCTTAGTCAAGATAAAAATGATATAGAAACTAAATATAACAAGTTAAATGAAAGAAAAGAAGAAGTAACTGAGAAAATGGATAAAGATGTAGCTCATGTTACCGACATGGGATGGGGAGATACCATAGAAAAGGTAGCCATTGAACCTCTTACACAGTCAGCACCAGAATATGGTCAGGATTCTCAAGTCCAGGAGGGTTGGGGTGATGCTATCCAAAAAGTACAAGTTGTGCCTCTAAGGCAAGAAGCCCCTGAAGAAAATAATGAAATTCAGGCTCTTAAAGATGAAATTAAAACTTTACATGAGAAGTTGTCAGTAAATGAGACAAAATGTGAGAAGATGTTGACCAAGCTTAAAGCTTTCAAGGCTAAAAATCAGGCTTTACAAACTGAACTAGATCATACTAAAGAAAAACTTGCTGAGACCACAACAAACTTGGAAAATGGCCATGCTAATGCAGAAACATCAACCAAAGCTTTGAAAGAAGAAATAGAAAAATATGAACTGGAATTTAAAAGTGTTAAAAGAGAAAAAGAGGAAGTGATACAATCTTTAGACACAGAAAAATTAAAGAATGAAAAGTTGAATACACATGTGTTAGAAAATGAGACAAAATATAAAAGTCGTATTGAAGTTTTGCTTCAGCAAATTGAAACAGAAAGTTCTCAATTAACAGAGTTAAAATCTCAAAATCTTAAATTATCTGATGATTGTCAAATATTAAAACAGGAGAATTTTAAATTATCAGAATCTTTGAACCAAGGATTGAAAGAAAAAGAAACACTGCATGTAGAAAATGAAATTTTACGATCAGAAATTGAAATCTTGGAACGAAGTAAAAGTGATAATGAGAGACAAGTAAAGGAAAATCAGTCGTTGTGTGATGAACTAGAATCTGAGTGTAAAAGTTACAGGGAAATTGTTGCTAATCTAAAACAAACATTGAATCGAGAAAAAGAGGAACATTTTCATAAAATCAAACAAATTCAAGGTGGTGGTGGAGATGTCAGTGATTTGAGAAATAAAATATCTGAACTAGAACAAGAAAATAATCAGTTAGCTGTTTTAAAAACTAGAATCTCTGAACTTGAATCAGAACATGAACAAATAGTAGAAGAAATGGACGGTCTAAGAGAAGATCTGATTAATGAAAAGAAAGACTCCAAGGAGAAAATAGAAAACTTGAAGACTGAATTTAAAAATGCTCAAGGAGCTGATAATGTTGATGATTTGAAAAGGGAAGTTGAAAAGTTGCGTACATTGTGTAAACAACAACAGGTTGAAAGAGAAGGACTTGACTGGAAACTTCAGGAAATGTCATCACTAGAAGAAGAGATTGAAGATCTAAGGTTAGAGCTAGAAAGTACAAGGAAGGAACACAAATCTGGTATCAGT
>CALIJZ010000076.1 GCA_938017795.1 uncultured Bacteriovoracaceae bacterium | reverse complement strand
TTAGGAGGCATTAAGCAATTACACTATAACCCAAGTGACATTAACGATGATTTTTCTAAGCAGGTCTATGATCTTTATTTAGATAGAATTGATTCTGGAAGAAGATGGTTAACTCAACCAGAAGTTGATCAATTAGATGCTTATCAAACTCAAATAGATGATGCCATCCTTAATCCAAGTTATGAGTTTTTTGATTTGTCAATTAATTTAAAGGACTTAGGGATAGCAAGAGCAGAACGCTTTTATGCAGAAATTCTTGAAGCTCCTTTTGACTTTACAGTAGATGAAAAAGTTGAACTTGACGGAGACAAAAAAGAATTTGCTAAAGATGAAACTGACTTAAAAGAATATTGGAGAAAAAGCCTGAAGTATGACGTAATGAATACTTTATCTTCAAAAATAGAAAAACAAGAAAAAGCTAAAAAGGCATTGGCTAATCCGAAAGAAACTGAAGAAGAAGATAAGATTGAAGAAGAACCTTTTGTAGAAAAATCTTACGAAGAATTAGAAAAAGAAGCTAGAGAAGATGTTAAAGAAAAATACGAAAACTGGTTCAAAAGATTAAATAAAGAAAGACGTTCAGATCATTTGTCTCATTACTTAAATGCAATAACAAATGTATTTGATCCACATACTTCTTATTATTTGCCAAAAGACAAAGAAGATTTTGACATTAACATGTCAGGAACTTTAGAAGGAATTGGTGCGAGATTACAAACTTCTGATGAGCTGACAAAAGTTATAAGTATTGTTCCTGGAGGACCAGCATGGAAAGGGAAGAATCTTGAAGTTGAAGACTTAATCATGAAAGTAGCTCAAGGAAAAGATGAACCTATTGATGTGAGTGGTTGGAGAATAGAAGATGTTGTATCAAAGATTAGAGGGAAGAAAGGGACAGAAGTTGTTTTAACGGTAAAGAGAGTTGATGGTTCCATCGAAGAAGTAAGCATCATAAGAGATGTTGTGATTCTTGATGAAGGATATGCTAAGTCTGTCATTCTTGATCATCCAGGCATTGATAACATCGGCTACATCAAGTTACCTAGATTTTATGCTGATTTTAATAGAAAAGGAGGAAAGAGCTGTTTTGTAGACGTAGCAAAAGAAATTGAAAAATTAAATGCAAAAAATGTAAACGGGATAATCTTAGATTTAAGAAATAATGGCGGAGGTTCATTGAGAGATGTAGTGAGAATGTCTGGCTTATTTATCGAAGAAGGTCCTATTGTTCAAGTTAAAGCTAGAAACAGGAACCCTGAAGTTTTAGAAGATGAAGACCCAAGAGTACAATACGATGGACCATTAATAGTAATGGTAAATCAATTCTCTGCTTCTGCTTCTGAGATTTTGGCTGCAGCCTTACAAGATTATGGTAGAGCAGTAATCGTTGGTACAAAATCAACTTTTGGTAAAGGAACAGTTCAGCGGTTTTATGATTTAGACAATGCCATTAGAGGTAATGACGAATTAAAACCATTAGGAGAAGTAAAAATGACTATCCAAAAGTTTTATAGAGTGAATGGGGGATCTACTCAATTAAAAGGAGTAACACCAGACATTATTTTACCAGATAACTTTACTTACATTAAAACTGGAGAGCAAGATCACGATCATGCCATGGAATGGAGTGAAATTCCTGCGGTTAATTACAGCCAAAAGGTTTTACGTTTAAATAACTTGGACGACCTAAAAGCTAATTCTGAAAAAAGAATTGCAGACTCAGAGGTGTTTCAAAAAGTTTTAGAAAATGCAGCTAGGCTAAAGCGTCAACGTGATAAGACTACTTATCCTTTAAACCTTGAAATGTACCAAACATTAGAAAAGGAACTAGAAACTGAGGCCGAAAAGTACGATGATCTATTCTCAAAAATCGAAGATCTAGAAATTTCTAACATGGCAGTTGATTTAGAAAAGATCAATGCAGACGAATCAAAGAAAGCTAGAAACGAAGATTGGATTGAAACGCTTCAAAAAGATTCTTACATTGAAGAGTCATTAATGATTATGAAAGACATGATAGGAAGTAATTAAGCTTCCATTAAAATAAAAATAAAAAAAGCCTGATCTGAATTAGATCAGGCTTTTTTTATTTTTGTGTAAACAAAAGAATTTGAACTACCTCACAGTTGAGAATGTATCGAAAGTTTATGGAGACAAGGTCCTTTTCCAAAATGTAAACTTTCAAATAAATGAAGGCCAAAAAGTAGCCATCGTAGCAAGAAATGGCTCTGGTAAATCAACATTACTTAGAGTGCTAAGTGGTGAAGAAGAAGCAGAAGGGGAAACTTCAAGCATAGTCTTTCGAAAAGGCATTAAAATAGGTGTCTTAAAACAAGAACCCGCTTTTAGAGAAGATCACTCCATTCTAGAAGCAATATACGCTTCAGAAGACCCTACAATCAAGGTTATAAAACAATACGAATTAGCTTTAGCCGATCCAAATAATAGCGCAGCCTTAGAAAAAGCGACCACCCTTATGGATGATGCTAAGGCTTGGGAAATGGAAGCTAAAATAAAAGAAACACTTACAAGATTCGGTATAGGGGAATTGGATAAAAAGGTTGCTGTATTGAGTGGAGGCCAACGAAAAAGATTGGCCTTGGCTAAGCAAATTGTTGAAGCTCCAGATTTTTTGATTCTGGATGAACCTACTAACCATTTAGATGTGGAAATGATAGAATGGTTAGAAGAGTACCTTCAAACACCATCATTGACCATTTTAATGGTTACTCACGATCGTTATTTCTTAGAACGAGTTTGTGATGTCATCCTAGAATTAGAAAAAGGAAAAGTATATAAGCATAAAGGGAATTATTCAAAATTTCTTGAACGAAAAGCAGAACGTCAATTAAATGAAGACGTGGTTTTGGAGAAGACCAAAAAAATGCTCCGGCGAGAATTAGAATGGGTCAACAGAATGCCAAAAGCAAGAACATCCAAATCAAAGTCAAGGGTAGATTCCTTTTATAAGGTAAAAGAATCCATAAGCGGGCAGCGGAAGAATGAGAAGATGCAAATTGACATCAAGGGACAAAGATTAGGAACCAAGATTGTTGAGTTGTATTACATTTCTAAACGCTACGGTGATCTAAATCTGATAGAAGACTTCCATTATAAATTTAAGAAGAACGAAAAAGTAGGAATCGTAGGAAAGAACGGTACTGGTAAATCGACCTTTTTAAAAATGATTACCAAAGAAATAAGACCTGATGGAGGTAAGGTAGTCGTAGGAGGGACTGTTGTATTTGGTCACTATAATCAAGATGGGATTAAGTTAGAAAAAGACAAAAGGGTCATTGATGTAGTGAGGGATATTGCAGAATACATTCCTTTAGATAAAGGTCAAAAATTATCGGCAGCAGCTTTATTAGAACGATTTTTATTTAGCCGAAAACAGCAACAAGTCTACACCTCACAATTGAGTGGAGGTGAAAAAAGAAGGCTTTATCTGCTTACCGTATTAATGGAAAATCCTAATTTTCTAATTCTGGATGAGCCAACCAATGACTTGGACATAATCACCTTAAACATCTTAGAAGAGTTCTTGATTGACTTTCCAGGCTGTGTCTTGATTGTGTCTCACGATAGGTACTTTATGGATAAGG
>CALIJZ010000075.1 GCA_938017795.1 uncultured Bacteriovoracaceae bacterium | reverse complement strand
CAATTTGGATTTCTAGTTCCCCCAGACAAGAACATATTAATGCTGTGAATTGGCTAAACGAATCTACTGATAAAAATGTTTATATTGTAAAGGTAGAGGCTTACAGAATTGGGGATTCACTTGCAGCACCATTTTTTTCAGTAATAGCAGCTCCTAATGAAGAAGTGAAAGAAATTGGAGAAACCAAAACACTTAACAAAAAAGATAAGAAAGCTATAAGAAAACTAAGGGATGAAGCAGATACTATAATTGTTCCAGCACAACAAGAAGGTTTTAATAGAGTTTTCATCGGTGAAGACAAATGGCAAGCTATAAGAATTAATGAAAAAAGAATTAATCAGATTAAATGGATTGCTGCTTATCAAGTAGCACCAGTAAGTGCCATTACCCACATTGCTAAAGTGAAGGAAATTATACCTTGTAAAGACAGTGGAAAGTATGAAGTTCTTTTTCAAGGAAGAGCAAAAAAAATTAAGCCAATATTACTTGGTGATCCCAATCGAAGTCCTCAAGGTCCTGTCTATGGTATCAAGTCGAGAATAGACTTTGGTGGAATTCTTGATCAGGTTTTGTCAGGAAATAATTTTAAAAAAGTTGCTTGATTTGTAATCTGGCAAATACAATTAGTGATTTCATTAATTTTTAAGTAGATATAAAAAACAAGTAATGTCTCTTTGGTGAACAGCTGTTGAGTAATGAGACATTACTCTGTTTATAAAAGATTAACTAGCAGTATACATAGAGTAAAACGATTTTGAATATGAAAATCAAAAGTTAAATTAAAACCACTTAGTTCATTAGAACAATAATAACATTGACGTGCATAATTATTCTTCATTAAAATTTTTTATAAAATTATATAAGGAAAAAAATGAAAATATTAATTCTTGCTATCTTCTTTAGTTGTAGTAACTCTAGCCAATCTTTATCGTCTATTAATAATAGAAAGAATCCAATAAATATTCAAAAAGACCTTAACCCAACTATTGAATTTAATAAGAAGTTCTCTGAACTTGAAGATACTTATCAAATCGAGTTGTCTTTACCGGTCTTTGAAAAATCAACTGAAGAAATTAAAGAAACACAGACGAACACTTTAGAAAACATAAAGTCTAGAATTCAAAAGCTCTTAAGCATTAACATTGAAAAGAAAAACTTTAAAAATACAATTTTTGAACTTCAAGACATTTTACAAGAAGTTCAGGATGTACGAAATAGAATAGATTTAATAACAAGAGTAACCGACAATGAGAATATAAGAGAAGTTGGAATTAAAACAAAGACTAAGTTAGATGAATGGAAACTAGATACTATCTCTAGAGAAGATATCTTTAAAGCTTATCAATTAGCTTTAAGAAATATACATGCAACGAATGAATACGAGAGTTTAGAAAAGGTAGATCATCGGATCATAGATTTTTTAAATAGAGATTTTACTGACTCTGGATTTGGAAAAACGGCTGAAGTAAAAAGTAAAATAAATTTACTCTTTAAAGAAATTGCTCAACTGAAAGAGAAAATTTATTCAAACGATAATTTAGCTAATAATAAAAAGGTTTCATTTTTTTTGGATGAACTTATCGGGTTAAACCAACACCACTTAAAGCAATTAACTTTTCATAATGGTCAATATCAAGTAAGACCAGGTATCTCAAATGAATACTCTACTATTGTTGCAAATGCAGATCTTGAAGCTACTAGGAAAAGAATATTTCAAGCAAGAGTAAGTCTTTCAAAAAATGAAAACCAACAGCTCATGCATCAAACCGTTTTAAAGCGAGCGAAACTAGCGAAGCTTTTGGGTTATGAGCATTGGGCAGATTATAGAACTTCAATGCAAATGACAGGCTCTCAAAAAGTAGCTTTAAATTTTGTGAACGACTTAATAGATAAGTTAGGGACTAAATTTCATAAAGAGACCAATACTTTAACTGATATCAAGCAAGGTTCTGTAAATAATCTATCAGCACAACTTCAGGCTTGGGATGTAAACTACTTCACTAAAAAATTAAAAGATGAGAGATATAACTTAAACCTTGATCATTTAAGTGAGTATTTTGAATACTATAATACATTAGAATCAATGTTTGAGATTTATGAAAGAATTTTTAAAATTAAAATTAATAAAATAAAAGCTCCTTATTTATGGGATAAAGAAGTTGAGTTAATCGAGCTCATTGATACGACTACACAAAAGCCTTTGGGTTTTGTGTATCTTGATATGTTTCCAAGACCTGAGACTGGAAAAAGTAATCATTTTTCAATGGCAAGAATTAAGAATGGAAAGCTTTTAGCAAACGGAAGATATCAACGTCCAGTAGTTGCTTTAATATGTAACTTTCAAGCTCCCAAACAAGGAAGTCCCGGTTTATTAAGTTTTGGTCGAGTCCAAACTCTCTTTCATGAGTTTGGTCATGCACTCCACTCTGTCTTAACCGAGGTTAAGTATGGTAGAATTTCAGGGGTTAATGTACCAATTGATTTTACTGAAGCTCCATCTCAGGTCTTAGAATACTGGGTAGAAGACAAACAAATTCTTAAAAAGATAGCAAAGCATTATAAAGATCCTTCTAAGACTATTGATTATTCTATTTTAAATAAAATGAAAGAGGCTAACTCTGCTACTGTAGCAACTCATTATAGAAGACAAATGGCCTATTCATTAATGGACTTAAAGATTTATTCCTTAAAAGATGGAGAAAGCATAGATATTTATCAACAATCAAATGATGTACTTAAGGAAGTATATTTTGATTATGGTTCAGATACTGCTGCCCTTGCAACATTTTTACATCCTTTTGGTGGTTACCATGCAGGCTATTATGGTTATGCATGGTCAGATAGTTTATCAGCAGATATGGCCACTGAATTTAAAAACAGTCCTGATGGATTTTTAGATATTGAGACTGGTTTAAGACTAAGAAAAGAAATCTATGAGAAGGGAAATGAGTCACCTTCTATGGAGCTTATTGAAAACTTCTTAGGTCGAAAACCTTCAAATGTTGCTTTCTTGAAACTCTTGGGGATATAAAAGAACTTTTCTCAGATAAATCCTAATACATATTCTTCTAGGCCATAGTATAGGAATGATACACACGATTCGAAGTGTAATTAAGAATTGAATTAAATGAAGCTGAATACCCTAATGGTTTACAGGCCTTTTCTAAGTCTTCAAAATGATTGAACTTCGTTACCAAGTTGAATTAAAACTCTTTCTGAAAGATATCATGTAGCATCATCGTCATCTAGTAAGGCAATTTTTTTTACCACCGCTACTCCCTGCAGGTTAAAAAGTATAAAACTTAGTCTAGTGTGAATCTTTAATATAAAAACGGAACCCTGATTATGTAAGAAACCAGTGTCAAGACTGTCTAGCTTATTCAAGTCTCGAGCTTTAGAGTTGGTTCGTTTTTTTTAGAAACTAAACAAGTTTCGCAACGAAGTACATTTTTAATTATCTAAGATCATATTCTAAATATTTCAATTCTTTAATATTAAGAAGAAATTTTTCGTCACGCAAAATCATGTCATTTTAGTAAGTTTGTCAAAATGAACATGTTAATTATCATTGTTGATATACTCTCTTTAGTTTAACAAGCTTTTAAGTGTTCCCATTCCTGGCACGGAACTTGCTTAATAGAAATAAAATGTTTTCATGGAGGAAAATAATGAATGATCAATTTGAAGAAAAGATGGATTTCGTTTTAGATGACTACTCATTTATGATTGCATCTATCCTTAGCGAAAATTTAGAGTATTAATATCTTGAGAATAAAGAATTACTGAATAGATTATTTTTAAAATATTAGTGCTTATAGTATTTATTCTCGGACTTCTTGCAATTTAATTTTTTACTAAAAATGGGAAAAGAATCAATAAAGGAGTAAGTGTTACTCATTAGGAGAATTAAATGGCACAGAATCTATCGTTGTGCTAAGTATGCCTCTCCGGAAAAAGATCTCCTACAACATAAAAAATAATGGGTCATAAGAGTTTTGAAACTACTCAAAGATATGCTCATTTATATGAAGATTATACGAATAGTATTGTTTCCCAGACTCACCTGATAATATAGTTTTAAAGTTTAAGAACAATATAAGGAAATCATGTTTAACTCGTTTTATTTTTTACCTGTTTTGTCTATTTGGCATGCCAAAATAGCATTCTTGTCAAAATGACAGGCAATACCTTCCCTGTATTCGTCTAGAAATTGGCATAAGTCTTGCTTATATGAAAAACGTATTTCAACAAACTGGAAATACTAGACAAAAGGAGCTTGTCTGAATGGAGTAGATGTCAGGCGAGCTCTTTAATTTAGATCTATTTTTATAAGGAAGACAAACATGGAAGTCTCAAGTTTCATACAATTATTGATCACTAAAGCAACATATTTTTTATTTGAATTTGCTCCAAAAATTATTGGAGCGATTTTATTTTTTTGGCTTGGTTTAAAAATTATTAAGACCATCATGAAGGCCGGATCTCAGCGAATTTCAAAAACTGTTTTGCGCAGTCTTGACCACAGGACTATCTATATTCCTAATGGAAAATTTGCAGGAGAAACTATAGAAAATTACTCACATGAAAAACTAAAAAGAGTGGACTTAGATTTTAGTATTAGCAATAGAGAAGATCTTGAGCGAGCCAAAGAGTATATTTCAAATTCTTTAGAGAAAGTATCTGGAGTTGATCTAAATTCAAAAATTAAAATAGTAGTCTCAGACTTAAGTGAATTTTCGATCAAGCTTCAAGCAATACTCTTTTGTCGACCGTGCGATTACTTTTCTGTGAAGACCAATTCTCAAAATGCTCTTTTGGAAACAATGAAAAACTTTCAAGTTTTAACTCCTATGGCCAGACAAGGAATATACTCGCTTAGTAGTGGAAACTAACTCTAACATTTCGTAATCATTGATGATTCATCAACTTTTTCATAACCAAAATCACAGTTAGTAATGTAAGTACCTAAAACTTTATACCTTAAGGTCCACT
>CALIJZ010000074.1 GCA_938017795.1 uncultured Bacteriovoracaceae bacterium | reverse complement strand
GTTTTGGTCTATTTTTAGAAAAAGGTCTAGAACAAGAAGTTCTAGAACGATGTTGGTGTGGAAGAAGAATTCTATAAATAGGATAAAATATTGATAGGAGTAGCGGTATTAAATGAACATGATTATAAAATTAGGTACTGTCAGGAGACAGTAAAGTACTATATTATTTTGTTTATTTAGATAATGTGTCTTTGTAACAATCGGGATGTTGAAAAGCAATAAATATTCTAGAGTTGATGGAACGTCATTATACTGACGTCATCATTAATTACAGGTGAATAAAAGAACTCGTGGCTAGAATATTTTGGAAAAAGTGTTTTGAGTTCTACTCTTTCTGAAGGGAAAAACCTTCCTGGATAATATGATTTGGTTTTGGTGAGTAATAAAACATTATTATTAAATCAATGTTTAGACCAGGTGATAGAATTTTGTGTACCTTTTTATTGCAGATTGTGTCCTTGTTAACTGGTGACTTGAAGATGTTAATGTTGATGGAAGAAGTATGAAGAGATCGAGGAGTCATGTCTAACTGAAGGAAAAAATCTACAATATTAGTTTGTTTATTTAGATAATGTGTCTTTGTAACAATCGGGATGTTGAAAAACAATAAATATTCTAGAGCTGACGTAGTGTCATTATAATGACGTCATCTTTAATTACAGGTAAATAAAAGAACTCGTACTTGGAATATTTTTGAGAAAATAAGTGTTTTGAGTTCAACTCTTTCTGAAGGGAAAACCTTCCTGGGTACAACGATTTGGTTTTGTAAGTAATAAAAACATTAGATTATTAAATCAATGTTTCGACCAGTTGATAGAATTTCATGTGCCATTTTATTGCAGATTGTGTTCTTGTTTCAAGTGATCTGAAGAAGTTTATTAAATGAAGAGATGTACGAAAAACCGAAAACCATGACTGTTTGCAGAATCAAAGATGTGAAGCTCAAGAAAGGAAAAAATGGAATAAAATAAATCAAGAATAACTTTGGATCCAAGTACTTTTACGTTTCTACCTGTTACGACGACTAACTGGGAAATATGTCGACGAGTATCCTTTTGATATCCACATACTGTGGATGAACATCCAACTTGGGGTTAAAGAAAAGAAATATGGTTTATAGCTAAAGAACTAACTATAATATAGTAAAATAATAATCTTTCTTCTAAGAATTGTAAAAGTAGAGGTTGTAAAGAATTCAATTGTAATTTTATATCCTTAACCTTTCTTTGAATATCGATATTCAAAAAGCCAAATCTGAATACCAATTAAAAATCATAAAACAAAGAATTCAAGACATGAGTTAGTTTTTGATTTATTCTGACCAACAGTTCGAAACAGAACCAGAATAAACAGAAATGTTACAAATGGGGGCTCGTCCGAGTATGAATTTTTTTTTTGGTTTATTTTGGCAGCCCAGTCTAAAATTTTGAATATTAGATCTAACAAAATTTTGAGCTCCATATTTTATTTTCGATAGCATGGTCAAGTAGTCGGTAATATATCATAAAAATAAACTTGTTCTAACGTGTGAGCATAACACACGGAAATGTTCAAATATGCGTGGTGTGTTTGATAATTCACAACATATAAAAAAAAAATTAAAAATTATCTCGAGTAGTAGTCAGTCGACTAACACCGCTGACCACTGACCATTATTTTCTTATGTTAAAGGTAAAGTTAATTAAGAAATATTGGCAGGATAAGTTTTGATAAAGTTACTTTCGAATCCTTATCCAGATTGTTACAAGGACATAATCTAGTGTGATATAGATTTAGAGAGAAAAATTTATATCTTGTAAGTTATCGTAAGTGGTTAGTTATCCTCACCAATGAGTTAGATGTGAGTATTCAAACTTAAGGTTGGTCGAGAGAGGATTTCTTTAACCTTACTTTAACTTGTCGTGGTTAGTGCTGATAGAGTTATAAGGGTATTTAACTAGTATATCTCACTAACAATTAAGTCTGAGGATTTTAGCTTAAATCAAGTTATAAGGTTACTTAACAGAGGATTAAGCTAAAGGTTTAAGTCTGAAGACTTTTCGAGTAGAAGTCTTCGAGTGTTAGTCGTATGGTAATTACGAGGAAGTCTGAGGGCTTATTAAAATCTCACGGATATATACTCTCAACTGCTTCCATTTATTGACACTATGATATAGTAATAAATAACTGGTTAAAGATTTTGTTGAGGTAGCTCATGTCTATAGAGCACCATATTCGGAGTTAAATTTAATTAAGCAAATCGAGTATCTGAGGTCAGGATGTCACATCCTTACGGAACAAGGAGTGCATCGGCCTCTAGAAGAGGGAGAGAGACAGAGGTGGGATTGGTGGAGGTTGGAAATGTTGTCGATGACAACGTGGAGGAGAATGAAGGAGAAGAAGGGGGTGGTGGTGAGGACAGAGGAAACGAAAATGAAGATAACCCTGTCCATGTTCAACCTTTACCGACGGATCCTAAGGTGGATAGTTCGAATATGGCCTTGACCAAAGAATTAATTCAGCTAGGAAAGGAGATGAACCTTGAAGGCAGAGAACTTCGAGAATTCGTCAAGGAAGAAAAGGATCGGTTGGAGAGAGAGAGGCAAGAGAGAGTAGATATAGCGGAACGACAGAAAGAGCGTGAGTTTGAGCTGGAGCGACTTCAGGTCGAAGCTCAATTGAAT
>CALIJZ010000073.1 GCA_938017795.1 uncultured Bacteriovoracaceae bacterium | reverse complement strand
ACTACTACTACTACTACTACTACTACTACTACTACTACTACTACTACTACTACTACTACTACTACTACTACTACTACTACTACTACTCAATGTTCAGGAAACGCAGAAACCAAAAACTGTAATACTAGTGGACCATGTCCTTCTGGTACTAAGTCTGGAACTTTTACATGTGGCGGTTTTAAAACTGAAGAACCAGCTTGTTCAGGAAATTTTGGTAAATGTAACCCTGATCCGAGTTGTCTAAATAGGGAATGTCCACCGTGTGTACGATGGGGAGGACAATGTAACACTTCTGGTGATTGTTGTTCTGGTGTGTGTAATGATAACCCATTTGGCCCTAATAGTTGTTCCTAGGATTATTTTTTAAATTGATAAGTACTCCTGTGAAAAAAGCTATTCTTATCTTGATTTAACTTGTCAAAATGTTCCTGATCCTATTAATCCAATGTCAACTTGTAAAAAATGTATTCCATAGAAATAGTTCGTTAATTTAAAGAAATAAATAGTACTTAAAGATTTTTTAAAATTCTCATCCACCATTTCTGATGTTTTTCATATTTTAGATGCTCTTTTTTATACTCACCCTCAAAGGTGACTGATAAAGCATTGAACTTATCATAATAGTAATCCTTAGAAGTTCCCGCGGCTGTATACCATAGGATTTGTCCAGTACTTCCATAAACATATCTATTATCAATCTCATCTTTCATTAATTCACCAAGTTGATTATGTTTTGATAAATCTTCTGGGTCTAATGTTATATCTAACGTATATGACCAAGGAAATAAAAGTGCTCCATAACAACAATGATAATCAACACTAAGCTTTACATCTAAATTATATTTTTCAACTTCTTTTTCTAAAAACTTAACCCAGTACTTTGTTTCATTTTGAGTAAGTCTTTCTTTGTTTTGACTAGGAAGTGGAAAGTCTCGATTTAAATCTTTTCGTTTCGAATTCTCTCTTCTTGATTTTGTATATCCATCAGGATTGAAAATAGGAACTATATAAATAACCTTATCATCTACTAACTTATGAGCACTCCTAGCTCTTCTAGCTTTAGCAAAAAACTTTGGTAATCTATCTGCAATATTTAGATACTCATCACCATGAGTAGCACCAGAAATTAAAACAGTTTTAGCACCTGGTTTTGGAGTTCCTAAGCGAGTAACATATAAAGGAGTACCTTTAGCTGATTCTCCATATTTTATTACCTTTACATAACGAGGCATTTTTTCTTCAAGGGTTTTTAGATCTTTGATAATTTCTTTATAAGCCTTTCCTCGGATTCCTGAATCTGATTTAGGACCAAAGCCAGCAAAAGTTTGAGTAGAGATAAAAAGTAGTAGTATAAAATTTTTCATGAACAAATTCTTGAGCGCAAGAGACTGTTTTTCAAGAAGATAGATCTTACAAATTATTTTACTTTGAAGACTAAACAAGTATTAAATGGAAAATTTAACATATCTGTAGCTGTGAATTTATCTACTAATTCTATATTTTTTATTTCTCTTAAATCTTCTTCTTTTAGTTTAAGAGTAAAACCCATGAGTTTCTTGGTCACAGGATCAAAGAGCTCATCGATAGTCTTTAAAAGCTCATGAGTGTCACTTTTTTGAAAATGACCAACAATATATAAAAAGCCACCAGGTTTAATCATTGAAACGATGCTTTTAACAAATTTTATGGGTTCAGGTACTACGGTAACAACAGAAAAAGTAACAGCGATATCAAAAGAGTTTTTCTCAAATGGATAGTTATCAGGCTCTGTGGCCAGAAGGGTGACGTTTTTTAGATTTTTCTTTTCTACTTTTTTTTGAGCGATTTCAATCATTTGTTTACTTACATCAACACCTGTTAATTTAATTGTTGGATCATAGAACTTCAAAGTAGATCCAGGACCGATTCCTACCTCAAGCACAGATTTTGGATTGTTAGCATTTATATGACCACAAACCTTTTTGAAACTTTTTTGAAACATTGGATACCAAACTCCTTCATAAAGTTTGGATAATTTTTCATACATTAAATGATTAGAACTCATATATAAATTATATAAGAATCAGGGATGTAATTCTTATTTAGGAAAGTTCTTATTTCCAACTTAAAAGTGACTTACCAATAGACTTAGATTGTTCAAGCTCTAAGTGAGCTAGACTTACTTGATCATACTTGTATATCTTTCCAACATTAGGAACTAGATAGTCGTGTTCAAATATTTTTTTAAAAACAAGATCTATCCACTTTTGATTATCAAAATAGTCTAAAACATTGATCCCTGATATAGTGTAATTATTCATCATAAAACTAAATGATAAAAACCAAGGTACTGTGATAAGGCTTTTTATTAGTTTAAGGTAGGACTTTTTGCCATTATCAATCATTGAACTAACTCCAAGGTAGAGAAGGTGACCACCTAGTCCTAAGTGATCAATATGCTCTTTAGTTGTCTCTCTTGAACCTGAGGAATTAATAATAAAATCAAAGTCCTTATCAGGAAAATTTTTAAAATCCTGCCTTAGTATTGGAGTTGCACCATATTTTGAAATAACATCAAATTTTTTCTTAGATGATGAGAGTCCATAAGTTTCACAGCCAATTTTTTCTAACATTTGCAAACAAATTGAACCAACGCCTCCAGTAGCACAATCTATCATCACCTTGTCCGTACTTTTTATTCTGCCAATCTCAAAGAGGCACAGATAAGAAGTAATAAAATTCACAGGTATGGCAGCAGCTTGTTCAAGAGTATATGTTGGAGGAATTTTTAAAACATGACTTTGATTTGCCTTGACGAGATTACAATATCCACCAAAACGTGTCCCTGCTAAGACCTTATCTCCAACTTTGAGATTTGAAATAGCTGATCCAATTTCTAGAATAACTCCAGAAACTTCATAGCCTGGAATAAATGGTTTAGGTGGAGCGTCCTTGTATAACCCAAGGCGCATAACGATATCAGCAAAGTTAATACCAGAATAATGAACATCAATTAAGACTTCATTTGGATCTAGGTTGGGGGTTAATTCAGATTCTTCGATCTTTAGAGATTGAGCATTTCCAAATTTATTAATGACTATTGAAGTTCTTTTCATGCTATAGATTATGGCAAAAAAAAAGGCCCTAAGGGTAAACTTAGGGCCTAAAGTTATAAATTATTAGAACTAGTTAAACTATTTAATTAATTTATTTAAAACTCTTGCTGCAGCTTCTCTACCACCAAAACCGATAGCGATAGCACCACCAACTCCAACAGCTACACCTAGAGCACTCATAATGATTAAGAAACCATTACTTGAGATAGAGTTTGCAATACCTAATCTATCAAGTGCCATAACACCTGTTAGAAATAAGATTCCAATCTTAGCTGCTTTTGCCACACCTTTATTAGAGTTTAGCGACTTCTCAGCAAAATTAGCTGCAACTGATCCGATCAATAAAATAATAACTGCTGCTAATACTTTAAAAAAGTGACCGTGAAGTCCAGCAAAAATCTCTGAAAGGAAAGGAACGTTTAAAATATTTACTGCTGCAGAAACCATTGCAACTGCAATAGAAGCAAAAACTGCATATCCACCTAAATCAGAAACACTTTTTCCTTTGAAAGAATTAGAGCTAGTAAGACCTAACTTAGTAGGCATTTGATCAACTCCACCAACTTTTAATAAGTCCGTAATAATTCCCTGAACTAATTTAGCTATAAATAATCCAACTGCCATAACAATTAAAGCACCGATTAGTTTAGGTAAAAATGCAGCAAATGAATTGATAATACCTTTAATTGGCTCAGACAAAGCTGGAGCATTTAAAGTATCAAGAGCTAAAGGTAGAATGAATAAAAATACTAAAGCAGATAAAGTAGTAGTAATGACTCTAGAAACTGAAGCAGACGATCCAGTTAATTTATGAAGACCAAGTTTTGCGTCTAAATCAAAAGCAGTAAATGTACTATCTAAGATATTCTTAACAATTTTAGATCCAAAAATTGCACAAGCTAAAATAACTCCAGCTAAAACCAACTTAGGTAAAAATGCCATAATTTGATCAAGCATATTTTGAATTGGCTTAATAGCACTATCAAATCCTAAAATCTGTAAAACGTTAATAAAAACAAAAAGCATAACGATCCAGAAGATCATTTTTGCAACACTGTGTTGTAAAACTTTACCTCTAGCAAAACCAAGCTTTCTAGCTGTTTCACCATTAAGTTTTAAAAATCCTAAAGCTCCAGAAATTACCCAACTTAGAATTTTCGCAATGAAATATCCTAATATTAAAGTAACTGCTGCCATAAAAAATGCATTCTGCACTAATCCTGGTGGCAAGAATTGAGTAATTGAACTAATTAATTGATTCATGTTTTCTCCTAAAAAATATTTATTAAATGTAACTTATAGTAAGAATAGTAAATGTGCGACAAAATAACTAAGGTTTTGACGAAAGAAACTATATTTCGACAATAGAGTCGCAATTAATTTTATTTAAAATACTAATGTTTTAATGGCACTGAGCTCATCCATGGCATATTTAAGGCCTTCGCGACCAATTCCACTAGATTTTACTCCGCCAAAAGGAAAGTGATCTGCTCTGAAAGCTGGGCCATCATTGATGATTACACTACCCACATTTATCATTTTAAACATATTTTTACTTCTAGTAATAGATTCTGTGAATATTCCACATTGAAGTCCATAGATTGATGAATTAATTTGTTCTATTAATTTCGAATCAGAATTAAATTTACTCAAAGCAATAATGGGTCCAAAGATTTCATCTTTTATATTGGTCTCACCATCGAGCTCTATAATTGTTGGATGAATAAAAGCCTGATCTCGTTTGAATTCGATATGACTCTTTATAGATGAACTCATTAGGCTCTTTACTTGTTGTTCAACCTTTTTAGCAGCCTCTATAGACACAAGTGGCCCAATATAAGTTTCATCTTTTTTGGGATCTCCAATTTTTAGCTCTTTTGTTTTAGCAACAAGTCTTTTTATAAAGAGTTTATAAATACTTTCATGAACAAAGACTCTTTTACTTGCGGTGCATCTTTGACCAGAACAACCCATTCTATGAATAATTGTTTTTTCAACAGCTTTCTCAATATCACCATCTTCACAAACAACTAAGGCACAATTTCCGCCTAATTCAAAAAGTTGTTTTTTATAACTTAATTTTGAACTTATTATTTTTGCCGTTGTAATGCCACCTGTGAAGCTAACACAATTTATTCGAGGGTCATTAAGGTGTTTGCCGAATGTCTCGTTATCTGGACAAATCATTACGATATCTTCTTTAATCATCCCGGCTTCGTAACAAAGATCTATAAGCATTTTTGTGGACTTATAACATTGTGGGTGAGGCTTTAATAAAGTTGAATTTCCCATCGCATAACTTGGAATAATTTTATGGAGAGCTAGATTGATTGGAAAATTAAATGGAACAATCGCTAGAACAATACCGTGAGGGACTCTTTGGACAATTGACCAAGAATTATCAGTGTTAGTTGAATATTGGTTAGTACTAAGGACTTCTTCAGTATTTGTCTTTAATAAATCACTTCCAACTTTAATGGTAACAATGGCACGTTCAATTTCAGCTCGAGAGTCTGTAATGGTTTTTCCCATTTCCAAAGTGACTTGAAGGGCAAGCTCTTCAAGATTTTTATCAATAAGCTTAGCTAGTTGATCTAAGACTAGAGATCTAGAAAAAGGTGTAGGCAAATTATTATAATCTTTTGATGCGACAGTAGTGATTGATTCATCAATTTGTTGAGATGTAGTATATTCAAAGCTTGCAATACTTTCTTGAGTATAAGGATTGATAATGTTAAAGATGCTCATAGGTTAAAATAACATGAAAATAAGATTTTGTTCACTACATAATTTTGATAATCGATTAGAGCTTTATAAAGCTATGGGATTGTCTAAGCAAAAAATAAAAAAGTATCTCAATTCTAAACAGCGTCAATATTCAGTAAGGAAACAAGATGAGCTTGAGGTAGATATTAACCTTTTGAATCATTTAATGATTAACCCAGAGTTTGTTGGAAATAATTGCAATATTATATCAGAGACTGATGATTTTTTAATTTTAAATAAGGCCCATGAAATTCATTCTCATCCTCTGAGTTATAATGAAAAAGATAATGCTCTCAGTTGTTTAAGACAAAGCCATTCAGAAGTTTTAAGAGTTAATAAACATCATTATGATAGAGGGCTTTTATATCGCTTGGACTTTGATACATCTGGGCTCTTAATTATTTGTAAAGATGATTATCTTTATGAAGAGTTAAGAGCAAATTATAATAAAATCGTTGAAGTAAAAGAATATATTGCTTTGGTAGAAGGCAATATTGAAGATCAATCGACATATGATTTTCTTGATACTTCAAAAAAGGTTGTTGAAATAAGTGACCTTGGTCAAGAGGCAAATATTGATATTAAAAACCTTAAATATTTTGATGAAGCTAATCTTAGTTTAATTAAAATTAGACTTCATGAAGGGTTAAGACATCAAATTAGAGTCTTATTGAAGACTATCAACTATCCTATTTTAGGAGATAAAATTTATGAAGGTTTAGTTGATTCAAGATTATTTCTCCATTGTTTTAAAATTTCTATTAAAAACTATGGTGAATATAAATCTGAAGAAATGAAAAACTTTAGTGAGAAGTTAAAAATATCCCTAGAAGAACTCATTGAGCTTACCAATAGTTATCGTTTCTCCTAGAAAATGTAGCTGCCCATCTTTTATTAAAAAATAAGCAGGAATTCCAACCAGATTATTCTCCTCTAAAAACTTTGTTATCTTTGAGTCTTTCCTTGTCCAATCAGCTTGAAAAAGCTCAATTCCTTTTTCATTTGCATTTTTATAAAAATCATCTGTATGTAGAACGAGTTTCTTATTTACCTGACAGGTTAAACACCATTTTGCAGTAAAATCAATAAAGGCCGTTTTATTAGATTGTAAATATTGCTCGTTAATCTCAGGAGTCCAGGTTTTCCAATCTGTATTGGTTGAAGTGATTGATGAAGATTCTGAATAATTATTATAGAAGCTAAAACCAAAATATCCAGAAATCGCGAGTAAAGCGATTAGGAGTCCAATACTTTTTGAAATATATTTTCTTGAGAAGAAAATAAAAAAAATAAAAGCAAAGAGTGGGTAAATTGTAGAGATTAGATGGGATGAATCTACTAGTGAGTGAAGAAGATCCATTAACCAGATAAGAGTTAGAAGTAGAGTTAATCCTAAAAAATATTTAAACTTTTCCATCCACATACCAGGCTTGGGTAAAATATTTAAAAGCCCTGGAAAAACAGATGTTAATAAGAATGGAGATGAGAGACCTAAACCGATACAAAAGAACACTAATAAAATTGTAAATGTATCTGAAGTCAGAGCAAAGGCTAAAGCACTACCTAAAAAGGGAGCACTACAAGGAGTAGATAAAATAGTTGTTAAAACACCAGCAAAAAAATCTTCAAAAGGTGAGTCTTGAGTTTTAACGTTTCCTAATTTTGAGCCTCCAGGAGTCATGAACTCAAAGAGACCAAAAAAGTTAAGAGTCATGACAAATATAATAAGACAAATTATTGCTACAAATGTTGGACTTTGAAGTTGAAATCCCCAACCGACTTGTTCTCCGCTTGTCTTTAAAGCAATAATAACTAATGCCAGGGCCATTAATGTTGAAATGACACCTAGAGAGTAAAGAAGATTATGCTTAAATAATTGAGCTCGAGTACTTTTTTTAGATTTAATGAGACCAAATAGCTTAATTGAAATAACAGGTAATACACATGGCATTAGGTTTAAGATTAGACCTCCTAATAGTGCCATAAGTAAGATAATTCCTAGAGAGTAAGATGGAGTAGGATTATTTTTTGAGACTATATTTTCATTTTTTTTTTTTACAGTACTACTACCAACTAATTTAGAAATAGTTCTTGATACAATATATGACTTATTTTTATTTTGAATTATAAATTTAAATTCTAAAGGAGGATTTAATTTATTTGATGTAGGAAAGGCTATTTCAGGTTCATTATATTGTCCTATCCAATCAAGAGGAATATGACCTTCAATCCATCTTGCTTTGAGCGGTGGAGTTTTTTCATGTTTAAAACTAACAACAGGAGAAGGCAGAGGTAAAAGAAAAACTGATCCTTTCTTTTTCTTAGTAAATTTTGTTGATTTAAAAAATAAATCAAGAGTGTTGTCTTGGCTTCCTCGTTTCACTTCAATGTGAAATTCACTGTCTGTCAATTCAATAGGAGTTGGCAGAGATCCAAAAGCACTTTGAAGTTCTTGGTCTGTATGTTTGGCTGTAGCGTTCCAAGTTATTTTAGAGTTTGCAATACTTCCTGATAATTCTTTTTTACCTGGGATACAAATCTCTTTACACACTAAATACTTAATAGAGAGTTTTATATTTTTAGCACTACTTAAAAGAGATTTTTCTATTTGGTGAAAAAAATAAGTTGTATCAGAGTATCCATAAGTCCAAATCTCTTCATCTTCTTTATAAAGTTTTGGTGTCTGCCACTCAGATTCTTGATGGGCAATTTTCTTTCCATCAATTGAGTATGAAAACTCTGTGGGAAGACCTGAATCGCCGGAATTTTTCCAATAAGTATGCCAATGTTCAGTATGATTAAACTTAATAGCATTTTGTTGAATAGTTGAGCTTGATTGGAAGTCTGAAATAGAAACATCCACATATTGAGAACCATCTTGAGCTAGAGTCAAAAGAGCAAATTGAGCAAGAATAATAAAAAATTTCATGATAAGATCTCCAAGTATAATTATAACTATAAAAGGTATTGATTGAGTAAGAGAAATGTAAAATCTTTGGTATGTTTAACCGAAGAAAGTGTTGAGACCCTTTATTTACTTGGTAAAGAGAATTTGATTAAAGGAGTCTCCTGTTTTGTTGAACGACCTTTAGCTGCTAAGACTCTTCCAGTAGTGACTAGTTTCATCAAGGCAGATCTTGAGAAAATCAAAAGTATTGACCCTGATTTAGTCATTGGTTTTTCAGATATTCAAAAAGATATTGCAAAGGAATTAATATCAATAGGGCAAGATGTCTATATTTCTAATCAGCGCTCAATTGATGAGATTCTGAATTATATTTATCAGCTCTCTTTATTAGTTGATGCTAAAGAGCAAGGGCTGAAGCTAATAGCTAATCTTGAAAGAATGATGAGTGATACCCAAGATAGATCATCTAAGCTTGCCTATAAACCTCGTATATATTTTGAGGAGTGGGATGAGCCTATGATTAATGCAATCAAATGGGTGAGTGAAATTTTTGAAATCTGTGGTGGAGTAAATATTTTTCCTGAAAAATCTCAAGCATCAATGGCACGTGATAGATACGTAACTAGTGAAGAAGTGATCAAGCAAAACCCTGAAATGATTTTTATCTGTTGGTGTGGGAAAAAGGCTGATCTTGAGTTAGTAAAAAACAGACAAGGCTGGAATAAAATTGATGCGATTCAAAACAATCAAATCTTTGAGTTGGATCCTGCTATTTTTCTCCAGCCAGGTCCAGCTCCAATATTAGCCGGATTAAATGTCATCTTAGAGAAAATTCAAAACTTCAATATTGACAAAAAATGAAGAATTCTTATCTTAAGCTTATGAAGGTTTTAATTTTTCTTACAATATTATTAACGACTCCAAGCTTTAGCCAAAGTAGTGCAGATGATTCATTTTCAAGATTGTTTGAATTAATGGAGGAGAGGATTCAAAAGGCCTTTGGTGATTTTTTCACAGATGATGAAAACCTCAATCAAATGTTTGATCTTGGTCAAGATATATTTAAGAAATCTCCTTTTGGATCAATGTTTAAACAAGACCTTGAATATGAGTGGATTCAAGAAGCTAAAGGACGGACTTTAGTTGTAAAAGTTCCAGAGAATAACAAACTTGATATTAATATAAAAAATAAAATGATCCTTATAACTGGTGAGATCAAATCAACTAAAGAAACTAAAACTCAACATGGAAGTTCTAAATCAGTATCAATAAGTTCAGTGAGTGAAGGCTTACCTATTCCTTTGGATTGTGATGGCTCTAAAGTTAAGCAAAGCTCCAAGAAGTTAGATGAAAAATTAGTGACTAGAGTGTTCTTTCCCTATAAAACTGGTAAGCCTGGAGACCCTGGACAATTAGCTAGACAGAAATCTTTTGATATGTCTGATATTACAAAAAGTTTACCGAAAAATCTTCCTGGCCATACTAGGAAATCTAAAACACATAAAAAGAACAACAAGACTGAAGTTAGAGAAGATGAAATGATTCCATTGTTTGAAGACGGAGATGGGATTTAATTTTTTTGCCATTCGGGAATTTCTGAAATTTCTTTTTTAAATCTTTTATAGCTCTTTAGTCTTGATAAAACTTTTTCATCTGATTGATTTTTATAGAATGCGCAGCCTTTTGTTGATTTTTCATGATGACAATCTTTAAATTTACATTGAATGAAATATTCTTCAAGATCAGGAAAGAGTGTTGTTAATTCATCAATATTTACATCTTGAATGGACATTGTTCTTATCCCGGGCGAATCAATAATATCAAAGTTATCCAAATGAACTAATTCAGACCATGTCGTTGTATGTGCACCTTTTCCAACACTGGCAAGCTCTTTACTTAATAAAACAATATCTTCATTTGCAAGATGAGAGATGAGTTTACTTTTTCCAACTCCAGATCGACCTAGGAAAATAATAGTTTGATCTTTTAAGAAATCATTTAGCTCTTTATTGCCAGGCAAAGCTGGATGTTTGAAATTTTCTTGAACTGCTGAAGTTGCAAAGCATTGAACTTCAAGAGGTTTTAATCTATTAGATTCAAATTCTAAGTCAAAATCTGAGAACTCATCCATTTTATTAAAAATTATAATTGCTGGAATTTCCCATTGAACTGCACGCAATAGATATCTATCTATTAAGCCTCTTTTATATTCTGGTTTGGAGACAGTACAAACAATTGCAAGTAGATCAATATTACTAGCAATAATCTTAACTTTGTTTTCTCTAATAATTCGTCTGAAGATTGTATTTTTTCGAGGCTGTAAAGTTTGAATGAAGTATTCATCTTGATCTATTGTTACTTCAACAATATCCCCAACAACTAATTGATCACCTTTATTAAGCAAAGAACCTTTGGCCTTGGCCTGAACAATAATATTTGAATCAATTAACAAGCAATCAAATTCACGACGTCCAGATTTTATAATTTTAGCTTTTAGCATATTGAGTATAGTAGCATTAAAAATGGCACACCGGACAGGATTCGAACCTGTGACCTACCGCTTAGAAGGCGGTTGCTCTATCCAGCTGAGCTACCAGTGCACTTTTATTAGATATTCTTTAGTAAAAGAAAAATATAGAAAATACTGAGGGTTGTCAAAAAAAAAGAGCAGGCACTAAAAGGCCTGCTCTCCAAGTAATGTTTAAAAATTAACTACTTCTTAGTATGCAGCTGTTAAAGCTACGATATAAGCACTTGAGAAGTTTTCCCAAGCTCTATTAGTGTTGGGTACAAATCCAACAACTGAGTCTAACTGGTCGTTCCAAGAAACAACATATTCAGCTTTTAAACCAAAAAGTTTAGATAATTTAGTCTGGATTCCAGCTCTACCTTCGATAATATTTCTATCATCTCCACCAAGAGTTCTAATCCAGTCAGCATTAGCTGCAAAAGCTAAAGTTTCAGTAAGCATAGTTCCGTAACCAAGACCTACAACAGAGTTGTGTCTAAGTTTATCAACTGGAGGTGTTGCATAAATAATAGCATCCTCATAAGCAGCCTGATATGCAGCTTTAAGATATAGAAAATGATTTCCGTAAGTTAAACCTGTAGTAGCTTTCATACCTTTTTCAGCACTACCATCTACAGCTGGGCCAGCAGCAGCAGTTTTAGACATTCCACCAAAGAAGTCATAACGAACACCAATTTCATTAGTCCATCTAAAGTCATAGTTTTCAAACTTATTACCTAAGAATTTTTCTTCTAAGTAAACTTCAGTTTTAGGATTTAATTGTCTACCAAGTCTAAAACCTGCCATCCAATCACTTTTAGTTTTAAAACCATCGTCTTCACCATAGTTATAAGCACCAAAGATGCTTGTATTCCAAAGACCAAAGCTAGTCGATGAATCATGAGTAGCACCAAGGTTCATAACTCTTGAGTTACCAGTGTTGTTAATAAAGTTTAGTGCAGTGTTGTGACTCCAATCTCCGGCCATAGCTGATCCAGAAATTAAAAGTGCAGCGATTAATGAAAGTAATTTCATTCCATACTCCTTTTAGTAGGTTAGTTAAAATTAACTGTGTTTTTTACAATGGTACTTAAAATAAATGAGACTTCAATGGTTTAGTTTACATTATCCTGACGATAATTTCGGTCAGTCATTAGTGACATTAAATAGATTTAGATTGAATTAAATAGAAAACCTTTGGAATTATCCTCTTTGTTTCTACGTGTTACTATAAATTTATGTTATCAGAACGTGTTTTAAATATGAATGAATCTGCGACCCTAGCAATGGCAAGCAAAGCTCGCGAGCTAAAGTCTAAAGGACTGGATATTATAAGCATGAGCTTAGGTGAGCCTGACTTTGGAGCTCCTGAGTTTTTAAGAAATGCAGCTATAAAAGCTATTGAAAATGATTTTTCTTCCTACACTCCGGTTGTTGGATTTAAAGATTTAAGACAAGCAATTTCAAATAAATTAAAAAGAGATAATGGTTTAGACTATAGTGACAATCAAATAATTGTTTCAACTGGGGCTAAACAATCAATCGCAAATTTAATTTTATCTCTGATTAATCCTGGGGATGAAGTTATTATACCAGCTCCATTTTGGGTGAGTTATGAAGATGTTATTAAGTTCGCTGGTGGTAAACCCATTATTTTAAAATCCTCTATAGAAGATGACTTTAAAGTTAGTGCTGAGCAAATTAGAAACGCTATCACGCCTAAGACGAAGCTTTTTCTTTTTAGTAATCCATGTAATCCATCGGGGAGTATGTATTTTAAAAATGAGTTGGTAGAAATTGCAGAAGTCTTTAAAAATACTGATGTAATTATAGCTAGTGATGAAATCTATGAATATATAGTTTTTGAAGGAGAGCATTTTTCAATTGGATCACTGGATAGTGTTAAAGATCAGGTTGTTACCATTAATGGACTCTCAAAGGGCTATGCAGTAACTGGGTGGAGACTGGGCTATTTAGCTGGACCTGAGAAAATTGTAAAAGCATGTGCAAAGATTCAAAGTCAGTTTACAAGTGGAGCAAATTCAATTGCTCAAAAAGCTGCTATTGAAGCTCTTGATTCTGGAAATTCTAAAGTTCTTTATATGAGAGAGGCCTTTTTAGAGCGGCGAAATTTTTTAATTGATCAAATGAAAAAAAAGGTTCCTCATGCAGTTGTGAATTCACCACAGGGAGCATTTTATCTTTTTCCAGATCTTAAGTATTATTTAGATAATTCTAAGTTAGAAAATGTTGAACAATTAAGTCAGCATCTTTTAACCGATGCCCTTGTTGCCTGTACTCCAGGGAGTGCTTTTGGTGGAGATACAAATATTCGTATGAGTTATGCTCTCTCACTTGAAGATATTGAAAAAGCTGTAGACAGAATAGCTGCTTCGTTAGATAAATTAATCTTATGAGCAAAACATACTTAACAGGTATACAATCGACAGGGATGCCTCATCTTGGAAATTATCTAGGTGCCATTGAACCTGCAATAAATTTTTCAAATACCTCAGATGGAAGATTTCTATATTTTATTGCTGATTATCACTCTTTAACTTCACTGAGAGATCCTAAGATTATTTCTGAAGGTATCTATCAAGTTGCAGCAACATGGCTAGCTCTTGGCCTTGATACGAATAAAGCAATTTTTTATAAGCAAAGTGATATACCTGAAATTTTTGAACTTGCTTGGATCTTAAGTTGTCATATCCCTAAAGGAGATTTAAATCGAGCTCATTCTTATAAAGCAGCTATTGCTGCTAATCAAGAAAATGGAAAAAAAGATTTAGATCATGGTGTAAATGCTGGTCTATTTAAATATCCAGTTTTAATGGCCGCTGATATTTTACTTTTTAATACGAACGTTGTTCCTGTGGGAAAAGATCAAATTCAGCATGTAGAAATAGCTAGAAGTATTGCTCAAAGAATTAATCAACAATATGGAGAAATATTAACTGAGCCTCAGGAGAGTTTGAGTGAAGGTAAATATATTCCAGGTCTAGATGGTAGGAAGATGAGTAAATCTTATGGTAATTCAATTCCTATTTTTGAATCTCAAAAGCGATTAAAGAAATTAGTTAATAAGATTACTACTGATTCAACTGGACCGGATGAGCCTAAAAGTACTGAAGATTCTTTAATTTTTGATCTTTATAAATTGTTTGCAAATGAAAAAGAAGTTATAAATTTTGCAAAAGAGTTCGAACAAGGAATCTCTTGGGGGCATGCTAAAGCAGGGTTATTTGAAGTTATTGATAAGCGCATTGCTCCGTTTAGAGAAAAATATATTCACTTAATGGAAAATAGAAATTTAATTGATGATGAATTAGAACTTGGTGCTCAAAAAGCTAGAATTATTGCTAAGGAAACGATGACAAGGTTACGAAGAAATATCATGGGTCTTAAATCTTAGTCGAAGCTTTTTCAAGTCGATCTTTAACAGCAAGCCACTGCGGATCTTTTGGAATATTTTTTTTATTAAAATAGATATAATCAACCCCAAGATTACTTAAATCAATTAAGCTTTTATAAAGTATTCTCGCACTTATGGCTGCTGATTGATCTAGTATCAATTCTTCACCGGTTTGGCCTTTAAATTTTTTTAGATCATCTTGATTCTTAATTAAATATAAAGGAACTTTTGGTTGATAGTGATCATTCATAGAACCAGGAGATTTATCTTTTTTTACTTTTTTTATTTTATATTCCGGAAGAACTTCTTGAATTTGCTCTATTGTAATTTGACCAAGTCTGTAAACTAAAACCTTTTTATCTTTAACTTCCAAGACTGTTGATTCAATACCAATTCTACAATCACCGCCATCTAGAACACTAACAGAGTTATCAAAATTATTAAGAACGTGATCAGGACAGGTTGGAGAAGTTTTTTTAAACATATTAGCACTTGGAGCAGCTAGTGGTACTTTTAATTCATTAATAAGTTTTAATGTTAATTCGTGATTTGGCATTCTTACGCCAACTGTTTCAAGGTCTGCTGAAATAAGATCAGAAATTATTCTTCTTTTTTGAGCAACTATTGTAAGGGGACCAGGCCAAAAGTGATCCATTAAGATTTTTTGAGCTTTAGTGATTTCAAAAAAGATGTCTTGTACTTGTTCAATATTACCGACATGAACAATAAGGGGGTCGAAAAATGGTCTTTTTTTAGTTTCAAAGATTGATCTTAAAGTGAGTTCAAGATCTATTCTTCCAGCTAGTCCATAAACAGTCTCGGTAGGTATGGCTACCAGGTGACCTTTTTTTAATAAATCAAGAGCTTCTTTAAACTGTACTAACATAGATTTTTTTTAATTGAGAATAAGGAGCTTGTAAACATAATTAAGGAGAAAAATAAGTTTCATACCTATTTGGTGCTTGTTTAGTGCTATCAAAATTTAATTGACCAGATAGAGTTTTAGAACCAACTCTAGCTGAATATGAGCCAGTATTTTCTATACTGCTAGCTTGAAAAAATCGTAAAAAATATGAAGTTGATGTTGATTGCTTCAGTACTTCTTTGTAGAAACTAATAATATCTTTCGTTATAGTTTTATTTTTTAGAAAATTTTTCTTTAAACCTTGATACTTTTTCGTAATGTTTTCAAAACATTTTGGAATGATATTACAAAAAAGAGCAATTTTGTTATTAACTTTCGAAACAGGATCAATTAATAAAGAAGTGATCTCTTGAGGTGAAATCTTTATTTGATGTTGGACTTTTGAGAAGTTATTAACTGACTGACTAAAAGGTAAGGTTCTGATATGGTTTGAAAGATTTGTAAAACTACTTAGTTGTTCAAATACATTGGTTAGGTCATCACTATCTTTAATTCGTAAATAATTTTCTAATTCAAGAGTTAAGGCGTAGTAAGAACTATCTGTTGAATCCAGTAGAAGAGTGAAGTTTTCTTTATTATAGCTTTTATAATACTTAAATAATTTTAATAGGGGTATTGATTCTTCAATTGCGGAAGTAAATGTCCCAAGAAAGGTTTTTTTATACTTTGACTTAGAGTCAGTATGTTCTACGAATAAATGTTTCTTATGATCTTTGATTATTTGAACGTAGTTTTGAGAAGAGGATTTTTCTCCCTTCCAACCTAAAACATCATAAAAGTATCCATTTGTTTTACTTGATTTTAAAACATGGAAATCTAAATAGGGAAGGAGTCTATTTTTTGATAAAAATGAAATTGAATCAAAGTTTAAATAGTTTAAAACTGTGATAGGTCCAATATCATTAGCAAGTTGATATTTTGTGAATTTATAGACAGAGCTCTTAGCCATTTCTGATTTGGATTGAAATCCAAGGTCTATAAGAGTTAATTTTAAAAGTTTGAATAACTCTAATCTGGCCTGTAATGAAAACTCAAATGATGAGTTTCTTGAAGTTTTATTTTCTAAAACAAATACATTATCTACAAAAGTAAGATTTGTGTCTCTAAGTGTTTCAAAAGATCCTGAGACTTTGGCTGCAATATTTACATAAGGTTGCCAAATCATACTAGCACTGGCACTTCCACTAATGACGAAGTGATCGCTTACTGCAATTTCTTGATTTGTAATATGACTAAAGTCGCTGGAACTTAAGAAAGGAATAAGAAATTCATCTAATTTACTTTCAAGAGCTGATTCATTTGTTGTGTGGTAATGAATAAAACTCATTTTTCGATGAAATTTTAAATTTGCAAAAGCTTCTAGATCAGATTCAAAAATTTCGATGAGATCTAGGTTTGCTAGTTTTTTTAAATATGTTTTGGCATCAACTTCAATAATATAAGCATCTTCAACTAACCACGGTAGGCTTTGATGTTTAGTAGATTGACGAATTGTTCTTTTTGCATAGAGATTTACTAAGCCCATAGGCTTTTGCCACTCAAATCCATTTAGGTTTGTTATCCCCAAATTAAATTCAATTCTTTGATCCTCAATGAGATCTTTTATTTTATTAATTTCATCAAAGAGATCTGGTTTTATTTTACTAGCGATGAATTGATAAAGATTTTGAGAATTAGTTTTTTCTTGGTCAGAAATTCGTGTATCTAATTGATCAAATAATTTTGTATTTAATTTTCTATTAATAAGACTTAAAGTTCTTCTATCATTTCCATTACCACGATTTATCTGGTTAGAATTATCTTGAATACGTTGCTCCAACCTAAACTTATCTTGAAGTAGTTTAGATAACTTAAATTCTTGAGAATAGACTAGTGAACTAAAGCCGATCAATATTAGAAAATATCCTTTTTTCATACTTAATTATTCGGGATTTATCTCCGGAGGGTTTATCTTACTTTAAATAGATGGTAAATTTATCCTTAATGAAAGATAAAGTTCAATATATTGACCTCTTAAATGAAACTCATACTTGGCCTGTCGAATATTTATTCAAATTCATTGCAAAGAAAGAGTTTGTTGATCAGGTACTTGAGTTATTTCCAAATGAAAAAATAAGTACTAATAAATCAAAAAATGGGAATTATATCTCCTATAGTATGAAGAAAGTCGTAAACTCAGCCGAAGAAGTATTGAGAGTTTATGAAATGATTCAAACTATTGAAGGCGTTATATCGTTATGAGTTCAGCATTAGTTATTGGAGGAGGAGCATTTGGGACATCAATGGCCTCTATTCTTGCTCAAAACTTTGATAAGGTTTATTTAAAAATTAGATCAAAAGAGCTCTATAATGATTTACTAGATCATGTTAATCATAAATATTTGCCAGAATTAACTTTGCCTAAAAATATTATTCCTTGTTTGATGTGGGAAGAAGTAGATGATGATGTTTCATTAGTGGTCTCTGGTTTACCAACTAAAGCAATTAATGACTTTTATAGAATTAATAAATTAGCAATTTTAAAGTACCTAGAAAAAGGGGTTTGTTTTGTTTCTTTAACAAAAGGAATTGATCCAGAAACACTTGTTTTAGCTGATGATATTTTATTTGATATATTTCACCTACATAAGGAGAAGTTTGCTTTTTTATCTGGTCCGTCCTTTGCTAAAGAAATTGTAGAAAAACAAATTACGATGGTTTCTCTAGCCTCTACATCTCGAGACACATTAGAGGACGTTGTTGCAAAAATGCAGACAGATTTTTTTAAAGTATTACCAACCTATGATATTAAAGGGGTTTTGCTCGGTGGGGCGTTGAAGAATATATTGGCAATTGCTGGGGGATTGGCTGAGGGGTTAGGGTTTAATCATAATACTAGGGCCGCCTTGATTACGAGAGGAATTGTTGAAATGTTAAAGTTTGGGAAGGTCTATAATGCTAGACCTGAAACATTTTACGGACTTAGTGGAATGGGAGATCTTATTTTGACTACAACTGGGGACTTAAGTCGAAATAAAACTTTTGGGCGTGAGTTAGCTAAAGGAAAAAGTGCTAAAGAAATTATCGAGGCTTCTCAACACGTCGTTGAAGGTTATAAAACAACCCAAGCAGTTCATCTCTTATCTAAAAAATATAAAATATCCACTCATTTATTTGCAGGAATATATGAGATTCTCTTTAATGGAGTCGCACCTGAAGAGATGGTGAAGAAGCTAATGTCAGTGCCTATAGAGTTTGAGTAGTCTCAGAACAGTTGATTTGCTTATTAAGATTTTTCGTATTTTTAAGTAGTACTTTTACAAAATCACTAACCGAACAATTAATCATAAAGCACATCTTTTTAGCAATGACCTCTTTAATAACGAGATAATTTTTTGAGATTTCAAATTTTGCGTAAGCATATTTTAGAAAACGACCTTGCTTTTGATAATGACTTGCTTTGATTTCAAAGTCAGCATCAATTTCTACAGATCTAAACTTTTGACTATCTAGTTTATCATTTAAAATTTTATCTACTGCAACGGGATAGCCCCATACATTTAGCTCTGGAGTTAGTAACTTATAATCACAAGTAAGACCGGAAGTTGCCATCATTAATAGAAGTAAAAATTTCATTAGTGTATCCTTGTTACAATTTCATTTAATTTATTCAGTGCTTGAACAGGAGTTAGATCATTTATATTAATCTCTTCAATAAAAGAAATCAGTTGTTCATTTTCTTGCTCCAATAATTGTGAATCATGAGCTTCAAAAAGATCCATCTGAGAATGATCAGACTTTTCTTCTTCTAGATTTTTTAATAAAAACTTTGCTCTCAGTAATACTTCCTTTGGAAGGCCCGCAAGTTTAGCAACATGGATACCAAAACTTTGAGTTGCTCCACCTTCTATAAATTCATAGAGAAATCTAACTTCTCCATTTTTATTAATAGTCTTTACTGTAAAGTTCTTAGCACCATCAAGATCTTCAACAACATCAATAAGTTCATGGTAATGAGTAGAAAAGAGAGTTAAAGATTTTATATTTTGAACAAAATACTCTAATAAAGACCAAGCAATACTTAGGCCATCATAAGTAGAAGTTCCTCGACCAATCTCATCTAAAATAACTAGAGATTTGTCTGTAGCGTGCCTTAGAATTTCTGATGTTTCACTCATCTCTAACATGAATGTTGATTGACCACCTACGATATCATCATTAGCTCCGATTCGAGAGAAGATATAATCACAAATTGGAATTTGTGCTTTGTTGGCTGGCACAAAAGAGCCAATCTGAGCAAGGAACTGAACGATAGCAACTTCTCGCATGACAGTTGTTTTCCCTGCCATATTAGGACCAGTTATTAATCCAAGGAAGTTTTTTTCATCAAGTAGAACATCATGAGGAATAAAATCAGATTTTAAGACCTTCTTTACTAATGGGTGCCATACCTCATTTAAGTTAATAAGTTTCTCTTTATGAAATATTGGTCTTGTGAAATTTTCTTGAATAACTAACCAGCTTAATCCCTGGAAAACATCTACGTAACTTAAATAGTTAGAAATTTTTCTAAATATTATTAAGTTCTTTTGAATGTTACTGATGAAATTATCAAAAATCTCTCTATCAACTTTCAGTAATTGAAGTTCAGCATTCTCAAGCTTCGTTTGAATTTTATCTAACTCAGGAGAGCAAAATCTTTGAGAATTAACTAAGGTTTGTCTTCTTATGAGAGCTTCTCCAATCAGGTGAGACTTGGATTTGGGAACCTCAACATAATAGCCTGCAATATTATTAGACTTGATTCTTAAAGTAGCGATCCCGAATTTTTTTCGATATTTTTCTTGAAGCTTTTCTATTTTAGTAACAACTTTTGATTCAATGTTTTTTAGTTCATCTCTTTTAGAGTCATAGCCATCGAGAATGAGATTACCTTTAGATAAAACTGCTCCTGGGTCGTTACTAATAGCTTTATGAATTTCTTTTGCAAAGTTCTTTAATTTTGTTGCTTCTGATTTATTTAAACTCAGTGGTAGTAAATTCTCATCAAATTTAAAGTCTTTATTTATTTTGAAGTATAAATCAATTGCATGTGATAAATTTAATAAATCAAATCCTTGAATGCGGTTTGTAGAATGCTTAGCAAAGATTCGATCAAGATCTCGTAATTCTTTTAAATCTTCTCTGAGTGTAGAGAGTTTTTCTTCGCTCTCTATGAAAAACTCAATTAAATTATGTCTTCTGGCTAACTCATCTTGATCCATTGAAGGGTTTAAACAAATTTGTCGAAGCTTCCTAGAACCCATTGAGGATTTAGTTTTATCAATAAAATGAATCAATGAAGATTTATTTGATGATTTTTCATTAATGATCTCTAGAGAGTTTAAAGTTTGGAAAGAGACTTTTAGTTTATCCGTATTATTTATGAACCTAAAAGGTTTAATATGTAAGATTGTTTCTTCAGTTTGAGTTGAAATTAGATAATAGCTTAGCGAACTAATAGAACTTATAAAGTTAGGCTCATCCATTAAAACTTTATCTTTTTGATACATTGGAATAACTGATTTTAAAAAATGGATTGTATTTTTTTCGTTGTAAAAGTCTTTACTTATATAGGTGGTAAGAATTTCTTGATTTTCCAATGCTAATTTCACTTCAGGATGGTCTTCTAATTGATCAAAAAATAATAAAAATTCTTTTGGGTTATAAAGTTTTATTTGATCTACAAGATCTTGTTCGCTTTTACACTTTAGGCCTAGAAAGTCTCCGGTAGTAAAGTCTATAATAGATAAATAATAGATTCCTTTATGATGAGTGAAAGAAGCTAGGAAATGATGAAGTGTTGATTTATTTTTTTCTAAGTCATAAGGAAGTGCTGGAGAAACTATTTGAGTAACTGCTCTTTTTACTATGCCTTGTGCTAACTTTGGGTCTTCAACTTGCTCGCAGATCGCTACTCGTAAGCCAGCAGTCGTAATTTTATCAATATAAGCACTAGCACTATGATGAGGAATGCCGGCCATAGGAACAGGTTCTCCTGCGATTTTTCCTCTTTTAGTAAGAGCAATATTTAATACTTTAGAAGTCGTGACAGCGTCTTCAAAGAAAACTTCGTAGAAATCACCCATTCTGAAGAACAATATCAGATCACGATGCTTGATTTTGATATCGTGATATTGCTCCATCATAGGAGTCAGTTTTCCAATTTGTTTCTTAAGAGTAACAATTTTTAGTTCTTTAGCTGATTCCACAAAATCCCTTGAGTAAAATTATCAAGAATAACGAATTATAAGGTTACATATTTAGGTAATTACCGTCAAAATAGAAGAATATAATTATGAAGTTTATTATTGCAGTGTGTTTAAGTATTTCTTTGATGATCCATGTTCTGATGATCATTAGTGGCCATTTAGGTAAGAGTAAAGCTGGTGCTATTATGACTAAATCAAATACTACTAAAAAATTAGAAAAATTTTTAGATTTAGATTTTTATCAAACTAATAATAATAGGCCCGAATATAATATTAAGGCCGAAGAAGTGGACCATCATAATTTAAAATCTGGAAATTTAATTAACCCTGAAGCAATTTTTTATAAAGATGATCAAGAGATTTATTTAAAATCTAATAAGGGAAAGTTTGATATTGAAAAAGAGAAAATGGTTTACCTAGAAGACGCTGTAGAAGTAATTTCTCCGGGGTCTCGTTTAGTCAGTGCCAGAGCTAGTTATGATTTAGGTAAAGATATTTTACATGCAATAGGAGCTGTAAGTTCTAATTATAATGATTACGAATTGGAAAGTGATGAGCTTATCTTTGATAGGAAAAATAGAACATTAGCTGCCACTGGAAATGTACGAACTAAGCACAAGGGATATAAATTAAATTGTGATCAAGGTAGGTATGATTTAAAAACTAAAAAATTTGTTGGCTCTGGAAATGTGGATACTAATAGTAGGCATAATATTAGTGGAGATAGAGTTAGAATTAAAAGTGATGAAATAGAAGCTTATCCTGAAGAGAAGAGATCGATTGTGAAAGGAAACGTCTCTGGCAGTATAGAGAGAAAAAGAAAATATGAAGGCAAGGTGAATTTTAAAGCTGATATGATAAGTGCTGATTTGAATAATGAAAAAATTGAATTAGATTCAAATATTGAACTTAAAAGAAATAACGTAACAATAACGGCCAATAAGAGTAAGATTTTTGTTCAAAATTATAATAAGCGCTTAAGTTATTATGAATTAAATGGAAATGTCGTGATTAAGCAAAAGTTAAAAGATCCTAAAACGATGAAGAGTTATAATAGAATGGCATTTGCTGAGAAGTTAGAAGGATATGCTAGAGAGAAGAAAATTATCTTAACAGGAACTCCTAGAGTTGAGAGTAAAAATAATATTGTCCGTGGTTCTAAGATTATTATAAAAGAAAATGCAAATTTAGTAGAGGTGCTTGATTCAAATGCATTGATTAATACAAGCGAGTAAATATGGAAGCAAGCAAAGAAGAAAAATTAATCTTTAAAAGTAATGGACTTAGAAAGTCTTATAGTTCGCGAGAGGTTGTTAAAGGCGTCGGTCTAGAGATCAAGCAAGGTGAAATTGTTGGCTTACTTGGGCCTAATGGAGCAGGGAAAACCACAACGTTTTATATGATGGTTGGTTTAGTCAAAGCTGATAAAGGAATGATTGAACTTGGTGGGGAAGATATCACTTCGCTACCTCTTCATAGGAGAGCTCAGAAAGGTATTGGCTATTTACCTCAAGAAGCATCTGTTTTTAGAGAGATGACTGTAGAGGATAATATTCTTTCAGTGCTAGAGGTAAGAAGCTTAAGAAGAAAAAAGAGAATGGGAATGCTTGATCGACTTATAGCTGATTTTAGTCTTGGTAAGGTTCGAAAGTCTTTAGGAAGAGAACTCTCTGGAGGTGAAAGAAGAAGAGTCGAAATTGCCAGATGCTTAGCACTGGAGCCTAAGTTTGTTCTTTTGGATGAGCCTTTTGCAGGTGTTGATCCGATTGCAGTGGCAGATATTCAGAGTGTCGTGACGAGTTTAATTGAAAAAAATATTGGTGTTTTAATCACCGATCATAGTGTTAGAGAGACCTTGGGGATTGTAGATAGGGCCTATATTATGAATGAAGGGGAGTTATTAATCTCTGGTACTCCTGGAGAGATTGCTAATAATGAACTTGCTAAGAAGCACTACCTTGGTGAAGATTTTACTATTTAATTTAACTTGAGATCTAATTTGAAAAATTTAACTGGTCTGAAGATTTTTTTTATTCTGATTATTTGAAGATTGATACTCAAGAGCAAAGTGCTAAAGATTCAGCAAAAGAGATAATCAAGTATTTTTCAATTCCTAATTATCTCTAGTGGAGCTAGTCACAAAGCGGAACATTTTTAAATTTTTCAGTTCTTGGAAGAATACTTCTATTTTGAGTTCTATGAACACTAAAGCCAGAAAGTATTGATTCACTAATTTGAATATCATGGCCATTTCTATCTCTATATTCAGTTATGTCAGTTATAATTGGGTCAAGGGAATCATTAATAACTATCTTAGACTTTGCTCCATATCTAGGAACTTTATATTCGTTTTTATAGACCAATTCATCACCACTTTTTATACAAATCGGAGTTAGATATTCTCGCTCTATTTGTGTTTCTGAACTCTTATTTATAATGTCAGAATAATCTTGTTCTGAATATTCAGATATTTTCCAGCGAATATGTTGATCATTTCTATACCTATCATATTTTATCATTTCATTTTTTTCTTTTATAGGGGAAGTATGGTCTTCTAAGTATTGTTCTTTCATTTCTTGAGTTTCTTCTTGAGCATTACATTGATGCATATCAAACCCTTCAACATGAGGAGATAATTCCAAGCAATTAGATTGAATGCCTACTCCAAAATTTTCAGGAAACTTAACTTCAGTTGAACCAATATTATAAATGGAATCTGATTTATCCGGGTCAGCTCCAGCAAAAACAACTCCAACTAATTCATTATCTGCATTTAAAATTCCAGAACCGCTATTTCCTCCAATCACAGGGCATTGACCAAGTGCCATTAGTGGAGCGGTACTATCTGTAGTAGTGATATTATAAATTGTATTATGACGATTTAAACATCTATGATGTTTAATAACTCCAGTTGTATTTGATGTAACATTGGTCACATAAAGATTCACAAAGTCTCTATCGAGAGGTTTGTTATAATCTTCACTAACTTTAACGGAGTCAATATTTTTTGGAGCACTTTCTAGTTCAAAAAGAGCGTAGTCATTTTTACTGTTCTCATCATCATGTAGGTAATTTAATACTTTTATATCCTTGCAGGTATACTTTACAGTTCTACCTTGATTATTTAGAAATAAAGCTGTGACATCGGAGCAATCAGACCCTTCGTCATAATATCCGTTGGTTAAGCAATGACTATTAGTAAGGACATATTTTTTATTAATTAATGTTCCGGAGCATTGGCTATCTGATCCAATTAAAATAAGAGAAACTGAACTAGGACAAGTTCCGCTTGGGCACTCAAGAGTTAAGTCTCGTAGATCATATCCATGATTATCATTATAACCTTTCTTGCCACCGCAAGATAAAAGAAATAGAAAACATAATATTGAAAGTTGCTTCATGAATACCTCAAAAGTTTAGTTCGAAAATAGATAACACGAAGCGTTGTCATTTTGGGTATGGTCTATAAAAATTGCAGCTTCAAATGAATAGTTGGTAATTTTTATAGATTAAGAGTAGCCCTTACTTGAGTTTTATCTTCCCAAGTGCTGCAAATCCTGAATTTTTTAGTTTTTGAGCTGGAGCTGAAGGACTCTTTTTAGCTTTATCTGGTGCAGCTCCTTGAGACTTGAGAGTTAAAGAAATTCTCCCACGATCTAAATCAACTTCTAAAACTCGAGCTTTTACCACTTGGCCAACTTTTAAAATCTTAAAAGGATCATCAACAAACTTATCGGCCATTTGTGAAACGTGAATTAATCCGTTTTCTTTAATACCTATATCAACAAATGCTCCAAACTTTGTGATATTTGTAACGATGCCTGGACAAAGTTGTCCGCTCTTAACGTCTTTAATTGCTGAGATCTTATCGTTAAATTCCATTGGCCTAAATTCTTGCCTCGGATCTTGCCTTGGAGCTTTAAGAGAATTCACTATATCTGTATGAGTAAATTCTCCTAGTTTTTCCTTCAGTGAACAATCGCTTTGTAGCTTTGCAATCGACTCATTTGATTTTATAAGTTCAGATATTGCAAGCTTTTCTCTAGAGCACCAAGATTTAATTATTCCGTAGCTTTCCGGGTGGATAAAGGTAGCATCTAGAGGATTATTACCATTATAAATTCTAAGAAAACCAGCAGCTTGTTCAAAAACTTTGTCAGAAAACCTTGAAACTTTTAAAAGCTCTGACCTTTGAGTGAAGCCACCTTTTTTTTCTCTATGCTTAACAATATTTTGAGCTACCTTTGGCCCAATTCCAGAAATGTATGATAAAAGTGGAGCACTTGCAGTATTAAGATCTACTCCAACAAAATTAACGCAATTTTCTACAACACTGCCTAGTGACTTCTTTAAAAGAGTTTGACTAACATCATGTTGATATTGTCCAACTCCTAAGGACTTGGGATCAATTTTCACTAATTCAGCTAAGGGATCTTGAAAGCGTCTGGCAATACTAATTGCTCCCCTTACAGTTGGATCTTTATCTGGAAATTCTTTTCGTGCGATTTCACTTGCCGAGTAAATAGAGGCACCATCTTCATTGATTAAAACGGCTTTTACATTCCCTTTTTTTATACTTTCAATATTGTCTTTTAAAACACTAAGTGTTTCGCGGCCATATGTTCCATTTCCGATAGCAATATATTCAACTTTAAATTTATCTATAATCTTGTTAATTATCTCTATTGATTTCTGAGTTTCATTTTTGGGAGGGTGAGGGTAGATAACCGTATCTATAATATATTTTCCGCTCTGATCTATTAAAGCAATCTTGCAACCTGTTCTAATTCCAGGATCAATACCTAGGACAGTCTTAGAACCAAGGTAGGGTTGCAATAATAGAGCCTTAAGATTTGTAGAGAAAACTCCAATAGCAGATTCATCAGAACTGCCTTTTAAGTCATTCATCATCTCTAGTTCTAAAGAAGCGTGTAATCTTTTAAAAGAGTTCTTCATCACTTCATCACAAATCTCAGTGCATTTTGATATTTTTAGCCATGGGTGAAAACTAGAAAGTTCACTGAAGACAAGGTTCTTATCAATCTCAACATCAACCTTTAGAACCTTTTGTAGCATCCCTCTTCTCATGGCCAGGAAACGATGGCTTACCTTGGCATCCTTGAGTTGCTTCACACTTTGAGAAAACTCAAAGTAATCCTTATATTTTTCATAATCTTTAACCTCGCTGGCTTTCTTTTTTACTTGAGAAACAATAAGAGAATGATTTTTATAAATATTCCTAAGGGTTTCTTTCAAAGAAGTATTTTGAACGATTTCATCAGCAAGTATAGCGATTGAACCATCGATGGCTTCTTGCGAGTTTTTAATAGTATCAGTGAAAAAGTGGGGACATTTTTTAAGTCCTAACTCCATAGTGGTCAAAGAAGAATTTTTAATTAATTGGGCAAGCGGGGCAAGTCCAGCTTCAATGGCCAATTGTCCTTTGGTTTTTTTCTTAGTTTTATAAGGAGAGTAGATATCTTCTAAGATTTTCAGATCAGCTGCTGTGAGTATATCTTTTCTTAGACTTGGAGTAAGTTTCCCAAGCTCTTCAATCTTTTTAAGAATAAACTCTCTTCTTTTTTCAGTTAAATCGTAGCGATCGTGTAGTTGTTGGATTAATCCAATTTGTACTTCATCTAATCCTCCTGTCATTTCTTTTCTATACCTAGTTATGAAAGGAATAGTACAATCTTTTTCAAAAAGACTGAGAACATTCTTTATAGAGTTTATTGGTAGATTGGAGTGAGTTTTAATATACTCATGCATTAAATTATTCATGAGATATAAAATACAACTTTATTTTATTTCCGTCTTTAAAAACGAGACTTATTTACTTTTGTCTCTTAGCTCTTTGCTCACTTATTCTAAGATCTTTTCTGCCTTGTTTAACAAGTGTTTCATTAATTCTTTTTTGTCTTCTTCCATCTCGAGAAGTAATGAAATTAAATACTTTACCTGATCGACCTGCTCTACCAACTCGACCACTTCGGTGAAGGTAATAATCAGCATCTGATGGAATATCAAAGTTTAGAACCCATTGAAGATGTTCTATATCAATTCCCCGTGCAAATATATCTGTAGCAACTAATACTCCACCAGTTTTTCTAAAATCTGCAACTACTGCTACTCTTTGTTTAACTTCAAGATCTTTATGAAGAAGATAAATATTTTTAGCATATTTTTCTGAGGCTAAAACTTCATGAACATGATGGGCCCTTGCTTTATTCCCTGTAAATATTAAGCCATTAGTATTTTCTCGTTTTTTTGTAAAACCTTTTACAAAAATAAACTTATCATCTTCTTCTACAAAAACATCGACTGTTTTAATATCATGACCGATAGTATTTTGTTCTTTTTGACCAACAGATATAAATCTTCTTTTTGGAAAGAAATCAAGCATGATTTCTTCAAAGTTTGTTGGCCTTGTCGCTCCCATCAAAAAAACTTGCATAGAATCATTTGTTATCGTTTCAGCAATAGCACTGACAGTTCTTCTAAAAGATGGTTCTAAAAGTTGATCAGCTTCATCATATACAAAGTATTTTAAAGCATCTGCATGAAGTTCTTGATTTTTAAAAGCTCTTAAACATCGATCGGGTGTCGTTACTAAAATATCCATTTGAGATTGAAAAAGATTCTGAAGTGTTTTGCCTTTATCTCCTCCTACTAATTTTCTAATTCTAAGCTTAGCAAAGTGAGAAATTTCTTTAGCAACAGAAAAAACTTGCATCGCTAATTCTCTTGTTGGCAACATAATCACAACTTTTGGATGAGCTTTTTTATCTTGAACTGATCTATCTTCTACTTCTTTCAATTTTTGAATAATAGGTAAAAGATAAGTTAGAGTCTTACCACTACCAGTTCTGCCTTGGACGGAATAGTCTCCCTCAGCTAAAAACTTTGGAATAGCATTGCTTTGAACAGGGGTTGGCTTATAAATTTGTGCTGATTTTAAATAGGCCAATAAATCAGAATTGCTGATAAGGGCCTTGAATCCAGATACTTTCTTTGAACTCACGTTTTCTCCTTGTTAGGTTTTTATAATCTATAGCACTAATAAATCCCAAAAAGCCAATTCTGGAGAATGGACCAGTAAATATTTCATATTTTTCAATAGCTTAGATGTTTCAATACTACTAATCTAGTGGTTGTGATTAAGTTAAATGACGTTTCAAAAGAATATGGTGGGAGAATCCTCTTTGATGAGGTGAATTTTTCGATCAACGCAGGGGAGCGTATTGGGTTAATTGGACGCAATGGTTCTGGAAAATCAACTCTTTTAAAGCTTTTTGTTAACGAAATCAGTGCTGACTCTGGGACCATTCATACACCCAATAATTATAAAGTTTCAATGCTAAATCAGTATATAAAATTCAGTGAAGAAACTGTGCTAGCTGAATGTTGCTTATCTTTGAGCGAGCAAGAGCAATATGATGATTATAAGGCCCAAAAAATTTTAAGTGGTTTAGGTTTTTCTGAAACTGATATGCTCAAAAACCCTAATGATTTCTCTGGTGGTTACCAGATAAGAATTAACTTAGCTAAATGTTTGTTAGAAAGACCTGATCTTTTATTATTAGATGAGCCAACCAATTATCTTGATATTGTATCGATGAGATGGCTAAAGAATTTTTTAATCTCTTACCCCGCTGAGCTTATATTAATTACACACGATCGATTATTTATGAATGAGGTTTGTACTCATACTGTAGGTATACATAGGCAAAAGCTTAAAAAAATTAAAGGTTCAACTGAGACTTATAAGTTAAAAGTCGCTGAAGAAGAACTTGTTCATGAAAAGTCTCGCATAAATCAAGAAAAGAAAGTTAAAGAAATTGAGGCATTTGTTAATCGATTCAGAGCTAAAGCTTCCAAAGCTTCTATGGTTAGCTCAAGAGTTAAAATGTTAGAGAAGATGAAAGAATATGAACAGTTAGCTGATAGTGCATCTATGAATTTCAGGTTTAATTATAAGCCATTTAGTGCAAAGAAAATTTTATCAGCAAGTGATTTAGAGTTTGGTTATTCAAAAGAAAATATTTTATTTAAAAACCTATCATTTGATGTATTAAAAAAAGAAAGAATTGGGATTGTTGGAAAAAATGGAAAAGGAAAATCTACCTTATTAAATTTACTTTCTCATGATTTAACTCCGCTTTCTGGATCTATTGATTTTCATCCGTCAGTTGAGACTGGATTTTTTGGCCAGACAAATATTTCAAGATTAAGTCCTGATAATACGATTGCCCAAGAAATAGGATCCGTAAGTTCTGCTCTCACAACTACAGAAGTAAGAAATATATGTGGAACGATGATGTTTAGTGGAGATGATGCTACTAAAAAAATAAGTGTTTTATCAGGTGGAGAAAAAAGTAGAGTATTATTAGGTAAGATTTTAACGAAAGATTGTAATTTACTACTATTAGATGAGCCCACAAACCACCTTGACCAAGAATCAGTGGAGGCCATGACTGAGCAACTCCTACTTTTTGAAGGTTCTCTTTTATTTGTTACTCACTCCGAGTGGTTACTTAGAAAACTAGCAACTAAGCTTATTGTCTTCCATGAAGATAATGCTCAAATCTTTCATGGTAGCTATGATGATTTTTTAGAAAAAATTGGTTGGGACAATGAAGAAGATATCAAAATAGTTAAGAAAAAAAATAAATTATCCACTAAGGAAGTTAAAAAATTAAGAGCTCAGCTTGTTGCAGAGAAATCTAAAACATTGAAGCCTTTAATAGCTAAAAGAGATGAACTTGAAGCAGGTATTATCAAGGCCGAAGATGAGCTTAAGGTGTCTCAAGAAAAAATTATTGAGTTTGTGAAGTTAGAGAAATCATCTAAGATTCAAGAAATTTCTAAGATGATCAATGAATTACAAATATTTATTGAAACTAATTTTGAGAAATTAGAAAAAATAGAAGACAAGATTGGGCAATCAGACAAAGAGTTTCAAGATCGATTAGGGTTATTAATTTAGGAATAATACTTAGGCCATAGCTTGTGCTGAATCAATCAAAAATGTTCAATAATCAAATCAGAAAATTTTTCAACTTTAGTGTTTTGAGGTTTCTTTAGATTTTTTAATAAACTGGCAGACTTTTTAGTTATCTCAGAGTAGCTATCACCTTTTTTAAATGTATTATCTATTTTTCTTTCCATAAAAGATGTTGGCAAGTGGTGAGCCATGAGAGACTTTGAACTTTTTTGATCTATATTCTTAAGGTTCTTTGAAAAGTAGTTTATTAGAGATTTAGTATATTCTCTGTTTTTCTTAGTTCCAACTAGTCCTAAAACCTTTTTTAGAACTTTATTGTATTTTGCTTTTGGAAGGGAGTTTTTTAAATGCGCAATTTGTAATAAAAACTTTACTGAGTAAGAGAGTTTAGAATCTTGATATAAAAGCTCCAAAGGATAATTTTCTTTTACTATTGATTTAACTCCAAAGATTCCTGATGAGAACTTACTAATTTTTGATAAGTTTTTTGAATTATTTTGAATTGTTAATTTATTTTTTAACATTGCTGACATAGCATTGTTTAAGGTTTTATCAAATTTAGAGTTTAGTTTATTTATTCCTAGATCTGAAAAAATTGATTGGATTAACTGAGGGTAGAATTTTTTGAGCTTTTTGTTAATTCCAGAGTAAGAACTTTCTCCTCCCCAAAAAGAGTCTCTCAATTCACCAATAAAGGACTTTCCAAAGTAATGATCAAATACTCCTACCATTGTTCCGTCTGAATCTGAACCTTCCATTCCAGCACATTCTCTCATTGTACATCGATGAGAGTTATTCAAAACAGGAGAACCAACTGTTGTATGTCCAAGATCTAAGATTTTAGCACCAAAGGATAGATTTTCATGATTGATCGCTCCATGACCAAAGTTATGTACCAACATTTTACTTGCTAGGGGGATGGCATATTCTTGAAGATATTCCTGATACTCAGCTGGGTTGAGTTCCAAGAGTGCATTTGATTCTCTTAGGCTATCAAGTTCTCTGTGAACTTGAACGGCATAGAAGTTAAACTCCTTTTTTTTGTTAAATTCATCTGGGCGCCAAGTTTTCTTTTTACTAATTGAATAAATAGTATCTTGAATTTTCTTTGGAAGAATTACAAAGTCTAGATGCTTATTTATTGAAAAATTCAACGAGTCTAAAATTTGTGCAATTGAGAATTCAACTAGAGATTCATTTAATAATAATAGTCCATTAGACCGGAAATCTTCTAGTTTGAAAGAGCTGTTTACACTACTGTATTTCTTATTGATTCCAGAACCCTTTACGCCAATATTTGAGTTTGCAATCAAGTGATCTCTACCACTACCTCTTTTTATTCTAGACTCTAGCGAGCGTCGATTACCGGAAAATCGAATATTTTCAAAGGTTTTTTGAATTTCAAGCGTATCATAAGAGCTTAACTTCTGACTTTTGTAATAAGAATATGAGCGCATTTTTTTATCTTTAAAGTTATTGAAAAAATTTGATTCCTTATCAATTTTTTCAAATCTTTTTTTAAAGTCAGCAGTAAAAAACACATTTGTCTTTTTACCAGTAACTGCACTTAAGCCATTTTTTTTTGTTACTCCATCTAATTCATGAAACTTGATTAGTGCTTTTGCTGTTGTTGAGTCCATATCCATGAATCTTCTTAGGGAATTAAGACCTAATTCACATTCTGGTTCTGCAAAAGCACTTATACTTAAAATAAAACTTAATAAAATAATCATGTTTTTATTATAAAGGATGTCTATAATGAGGTCTATATGATGTGAAAATGAATAGCCGAGGGAAATAGGTGATTACTATGAGTTCCTTTGACGAATTGGGAATTAGATAGAGTGCTAGAAACTTGTTATGATTACTAAATGAAAATCCTTATATCTTTATTACTACTTAGCTCATTGTTAGCATTATCAAAGCCAATATCAATCATTGAAACTGGAGACATAATATGGAGTTTTGATTTTATCAATGATAAGGAGATCATTTTTACTGAACGAGATGGTAAATTAAAAATCATAAATATAGCAACTAAGAAAATTACAAACTTAAATATACCTAAAATTAAAGTAACGGGACAAGGAGGTCTGTTAGACGTTCATTTTAAAGAAATAAATAAGAAGAATTTTATTTATCTAACTTATTCCGAGAAATATCTAGATAATTTAACAACATCTCTTGCAAGGGGAGAATATAAGAAAAATACAAAAATATCATGGGAAGTTCTTTTTAGAGCAAAAGTAAAAGGAAATACCTCTCGTCACTTTGGATCAAGACTTGTCTTTGTTGATGAGCATATATTCATGACTATTGGAGATAGGGGGAAAAGAAAATATGCACAAGACCTTACTACTCATCAAGGAAAAATATTAAGACTAACCCTTGATGGAAAAGCTGCAGTTGATAATCCTTTTTCAGGTCAAAAAAATGCTTTGCCTGAAATTTGGACTTATGGTCATAGAAACCCACAAGGGATTGATTATGATCAGCAAAATAAAAGGCTATATAGTTGTGAGTTCGGACCACGAGGTGGTGATGAATTAAATTTAATTAAAAAAGGAAAGAATTACGGATGGCCAATTATAACTTATGGTAAAGAATACTGGGGGCCAAGAATTGGAGGAACTGAACAAGAGGGTATGGAGCAACCACTAGCTTATTGGGTACCAAGTATTTCACCCTCAGGAATGGTTTATCACAAAGGGGATATCTATCTTGCTAATTTAAGTTCAGAGCATATTCGGAAAATCAAAATAAAAAATAACAAAGTCATAAATCAAACTAAACTTTTTGAAAAGTTAGACACTCGAATTAGGCATGTGAGGATAAAGTCTGATGTATTATATTTTTCAACAGATGAAGGAAATATCTATAAGGAAAAGTTGAAGTAAGTAATCTAAGAGCTTAAATTGATCAGTTTCTATACATATATAAGTAATTTCTATAAATAAGCTCAAAATTAGCTCTATATTCACTAAAATTAAGTAATAAATTTAATAAGGACCCTAATGAAGTATTTATTACTAATATTACTATGTTTATCTTGTGCTAAAGATGAGGAGAAGATTCTTGATACCTCATTTCTAACTCTTGGAAAACCAGGCTCTCAGAGCTCCAGCTTTAGCTTGGAAAAGCGAGACTATATTCATGTTCTTGAGTTAGACCAAGATTTAATGCTTCTAAGTTCAACTCAACCTGAGTTTGAAATATCAAATTTTGAGTATGATCAATTAGAGATTGGAGATTTGATTGTTGGTAATGGTAAAGATAACGATAATAAATATCTTTTAAAAGTAACTGAGAGTTTAGGAGATTCTGTAAAAGTTACCAGCGCTAAATCAGATAATTTAGCGCTGGTAACTGAGAGTTTAGGAGATTCTGTAAAAGTTACCAGCGCTAAATTATCTGATTTAGCCAAAGATCAAAAAAGTAAACTTGAAATGGAGTTCACTCCAGCTATTTCTTCTAAGGAGATTGTAAATGAGCATACTCAATCAAAAAAATCAAAAGTATCTATTTCTAAAAACGTGATCGAGTTTAGTGATTATACATTGTTTAAATCTTTCAAGGGAGCAATTAGTTCTCCTGGATTTAAGATTAATAAAAGTAATACGAAGATTAATGTTTCTAAAACTAAGAATATTGAAGTTACCATTAAAAAAGGGCGTCTTGAAATTATTCCAACATTTCGTGGAGAATATGACCTAGGGTTTGGTCAAGTGAACAGCCTGGACACAACAATTGATGCTCATATTAAATATAAATTTGAAATTGAGGTGAAGTCTGACGAGCAAGTTTATGGAAATATTACTTTCCCACTAACAAAACCTCTTTCTTTCCCTATTCGATTTGCAGCAGGACCTGTACCTATTTATGTAGATGTTATTGTTGATTTAAATGCTGGAATAAATTTAGGAGTAGGTAGTAAAAACGAAATGACTTATACAATTGAGAGTGAATATGCACTAAATGCTGGGACTCATTATTCTCCTAAGGAGGGTGCAACTTTTCCTATGAATAAGGATTATCTTGTTAAATCAAGAAATATTAAAACAAAAAATAAATCTGGCATCATGAGTGCAGAGTTTTTCTTGCGACCTAAAATCCAAACACTGATTTATAGGACATTAGGGCCTTATGCTTATTTACAAGCAGGTGTGACAGGTAAGATAGAGTATCCATTAAAGAGCAATGTTGATGATGTATTTATCGCCCTCACTGGAGGTGTTGGAGCTAGTGTACATGAACCAATATTTAAAAATGAGTTATTAAATGTAAAAAGTCCTGTTTTGTTTAACTTGAGTAAAGGCTGGGATTTGGTTGGTCCTAAAAGTGTAAATAGAGGATCTCAAAAGGGACAAAAAGAAACAAGATCAAACGTAGATGTTGATAGTCTAGATAATGGAAATAAAGTTGCACTTAAACTAAAGAATGATTCAGATGTTTTCACAAAAGTTAAAATTTTGAAAATGCCTAGGTTTGGAAGACTTGTGTATGACAAAGACTTTGAATCAAATGGAATTGTTCATTATTTTGCACCAAAGAACTTTGTTGAAGGTGAAGATAGTTTTAAAATTCAGCATGTTTATCAAGGAAGAGTTGGGGCACCTAAATGGGTAGATCTTAAGTTATCAAATGAAGCAAAGGCTCAGACAGCACAAAAGGTGATCTCAATAAGTGAGCTTGGTTCTATCAATGGATTAAAGAAAAATAATATAAAAAATGTTAGTCATGATTCATTAGAACAGGGTTTTAGGTCATTGATTTTTAAAGGCAGTAAATCAATGCAAGCAGAGACCAGGATGAATCCAAATTGGTATTTATTGCAAGAACATTTAAAGGAAGTAAATTTCCCACAATATGATGATTTCATTGAAAATAAAGAAGAGATTAGAGATGAACTTGTTGTTATAGAATATGATTACGAGAATTTTATAGCAGAAAATGAATTAGGAAAAATAAAGTCACATCCGCTTTTGTTTTGGAGAGGAAGATTTGAAAATGCGAGTCATATTGGGAATTATCCTTTTGAGATGCAATTAAATCAAGATAATCTTAAAAAGTTTTTATTAAACCCTGCTTCGTTAAAGATTAATCGTTCCACAGACTTTAATAATAACAATCTCGTTGATTCTCATTTTGCAGAGGATGGTCATTACATCGAAGTTGTACAAAGATATGAGGATGGCACCATTTATGTCATTGATCTTAATACTCGTTTCCCTGCAGAGTTGAATCCAAGACGAATGAGTGTTTTGTATAAGGTGCACGAACCAATAAGACCCAAAAGTAGATGACTCCTTCTAAGTTGTGATTTCTTTAATGCATTTATAATTGATCATAATATTGATCTTGTTTCTACTCAACTGTATATTAAGGAAAATTATATAATTGTGAGATGGAACATGAAACTTGGCTTTCTTTTAACTTTAATTACCTTTTTGTTCTCTTGCTCTAGTAATAATACTATTAAGTACAACTCAAGACTCAAAGGCTTTCCTTATCCTTTTAAAGTCCAAAACTTCAAACTTCAAACACAAAATCAAACTCTCGAAATGAGTTATATGGACCTTAATAATACGTCTACAAACGTAGCGGTACTACTACATGGTAAAAATTTCGCTGGATTTTATTGGGAAAAAATTGCTCAAGATTTGATGAGTAATGGATATCGAGTCATCATCCCGGATCAAATAGGTTTTGGTAAAAGTTCAAGACCAGAAACTTATCAATATAGTTTTTCTCAACTCTCTATCAATACCAATAAATTACTAAGTTTTTTAAATGTCCAAAATTTTTCTCTCGTTGGTCATTCAATGGGAGGAATGTTAGCTGTCACTATGGCAGATCTTTACTCCAAAAAAATCAAAAAAGTAGTTTTAATTAATCCAATTGGCCTCGAAGATTATGGGAAATATGTTCACTATAAAGATCCTGAATTTTTCTATAAAAATGAATTAAAGAAAACCCGTGAAAAAATCATTAATTATCAAAAGAAATTTTATTATGATGGTAATTGGAAACCAGAATATGAAGAGTTAGTTACTCCTTTTGCAAGACAAATCAATCATTCAGATTGGTCACTTGTTGCCTGGAATAATGCATTGACTTATGGTCCGATTTTCTCAGAGAGTATTATTGCTAAGCTAAGACGAACTCAAGTTCCAATCAAGATCATCTTGGGAACAAGAGATAGAACAGGCCCGGGTAGAAAATGGAAAAAAGAGGGTGTCACTCATAAACTGGGGCAATATCATCTTATGAAGGACAGAGTTAGCAAATTAAATAGCAAGATCCTAGTAACCAACTTAGAAAGCTTGGGTCATCTACCTCATTTTGAAGATTACGCTCGCTTTGCTAAAGTGTTTTATAATTACTTTCCCAAAGTAAATTAAGATCTGTCCTAGAAATCTATTTTGCCTTTTTAGAGCATTTTAAGCCCTCAAAAGTCTGATATGCTGATTATTTCGAGTGAAAAAGCTAAGTTTATTTGAATAAGGTGAAGCTTTCCTCTAATATACCTTATTATTTATTAAAAGAATTTTAAGGAGTTAAATATGGCAACAGGTGCATTAAAAACACAATCACGAGATTTAAACTTATCTAAAGGTGAATTAAACGCTTCTAGAAAAGCTGGTAAAATACCTGGCTGTATTTTTGGTAAAGGAATGGAAACAATTCCTATCTTTGTTGATTTATTAAGCTTTAAAAAAACGTTTTCTGCTAATGGAAAAATTTTTGAAACAGAAGTTAATGGAGAGAGTATTTTAACTAATGCTAAGGAAATCCAAACTCATTCTTTTGGAAATTATATTACTCATATCGGTTTTCATAAACTAAAAAAAGGTGAGAAAACAACAGTTAATGTTCCTGTTCAATTAATTGGTGAATGTAAGGGACTTAAAGCTGGTGGTATTTTAACAACTTTGACTGATATGCTTTCAGTTAATGCTATTCCATCTAAGCTTCCTTCTAGTATAGATATTGATGTAACGGAACTTGAAGTCGGGTCTAGTATTAAAGCTAGTGATATTTCTCTTCCAGATGGAGCAAGTTTTACAGATTCACAAGATATGGAAAGTGTTCTTGTTACTTGTAACGTTCCTCAGAAACAAGAAGAGGTTACAACTGCTAGTGCTACTGAAGAAGCTCCAGCTGAAGGTGCTGAAGCTCCAGCAGCCGAAGGTGATAAGAAAGCAGAATAATTTAATTTTTTTGCTTTAATTTTGTAGCAATTATTTATTTCAACCTTAAATAGGTTGTTAAAAATGTGGTCTAACTAAAATTCTAAAGAGATTATAACGTAGAAAACAATTTTTCTTATAGAGGATGATATGTCTCATAATGTTCTCACTTAGATAATTTTGTCATTTTAGTCATTTTCATCAAAAGCTATGTAAGTATCTAAAATAATTAAGTTTTCTTAATTATGATCCAAGCAAGTTATTAAGCAGTCTAAAATAAGTACCGATATGTTAATAAATTCATAACTGAGGTACGTATGCAGATTTTTTTAAAATCGATTTTTCTTTTTGCTTTCTTATTGTCTTGTGTTGGAACTATTGAGGACAATGAAAGAGTAGAAAATTCCACTCAAAAAGAGCCAAAGCAAGACTTTGCTTTTGCGGGAGCAACTGAGGGCTTTTGGGTTTCCA
>CALIJZ010000072.1 GCA_938017795.1 uncultured Bacteriovoracaceae bacterium | reverse complement strand
GCACAATATCAAAAAATATATGTCCATTCCAAGCAAATCCTACTAAAAAGGTATCTCCAATATCAATTGGAATTTGTCTGTAAGCCCGGGCAAGATCCCGTTTGAAAAGATGAGATCCACTTCCCTTTTTCTTTATTAACAAAACTAAATCATCTACTCTTGGGTATGTTAAAGAAACTGGTTCACCTAAATAATTATCTTTATCTATAAATTCATTTACACCAGTTCCACCAGCCGAACTTAGGTCTAGAATGATCCTCCTTTCCGTTGAATCCTTTTTAGGAACCGTATTCAATGGAGATAAAATAATACCATGATCAAATGGATTCACGTGAAAAGGGCCAATAATTGCCCCCTTTGTAAGTTCTTTTACCAAATATTTCTCCATATCATTGGGAAACTCTACTGCCCCACGATGATTTTTAACTTGTAACACCTCTTTTTGAACCTTAAAATCTCGTAATAAACTCATAGATTCCTTATTTCGGTGAAATCCAATTGGAAATCCAAATTCTAACAATTTACAAATTTCTCTGTCCGAATAATCACTCAGCATCAATTTAAAATAATCCACATTTATTTTTGATAGTGTTTTTATTTTACAGTCTTCAAAATTCAATTTTGACGATTTAAAAACTAAATCGTGATCATGTAAAAGCTTGTCAGTTTTCAAAACATCATATTTACCCTCATATACTAATTTACAAAGATCGTTTTTACAAGCTTCAGAACTATCGTTCTCTTTTTTATTACCACTGTTCTTTGATAAAAATTTCATATTAGAGTTATCTCTCTTCAAGCTGTCTTTCATGTATTGAGGATAAAAAATCTCCGCATCAGGATCAAGCTTTTTAATACGATCTAGTCAAACAGGGAAATTAGGACAAGTATTAGAACATTCTGGATGATTTAACTTTTTATTATCCTTTTTCCAGCAAACTGCACAAATGTGAAAGACAGTCTTATATTGACCTTTGAAATTAATTTGATGCGGCGTGGATTTTGACGTACACCGATTTCTGTTATATAATGTACAAAACCAAATACTTTCTTCCTTTTTTGTGAAATCTGATTTAAATGTCTTACCACCAGACGAGCTCTCCGACTTAGATAAAATGTAAGGACTTAAAACCGGAACTTCAATACACGTAGGGTCATCTTTCCAAGATTTTTGACCCAATTCTATTTTACGTAGCCATGCTGCATAAAAGGCGAGAAGACCTTTCCAAGCATAAATATTACTATAGTAAGTAATTTTCTTTAAAAGATTCAATCTACCCGATTTCTCTGTTTCAGAAATACCATGACTTGTGATAATTTCAAGCTCTCCCGCGGTAAACAATTTAATGTCTAAACTTTTAAAGGAGGTTGATTCATTTACATACTCGTATTGTAGAGCGGAATGAGGCCATAAAAGTTGATTCTTGACTTTATCTGACGACTTACTCTGAATACCAGATTTAATTTTTCTTTTCCTACGCTTATTCTTTTTCTTTTCACACTCAGAATCATCTTCCGAATCGGACGAATCGGACGAACTATCCGAAACAGCTATACATTTCTTTCTATCACTGTTCCCTTTTTTACCTTTTTTTCTATTTACCCCATCATCAGAACTACTCTCTGAACTTGTTGAACTTAGTTTAATCTTAAGTTTGCTTTTCTTTTTACTAGCGTCTCCTTTTATTTCAGGTTTGTCAAATAACCCCATATCTGACAATTTTTTATCAACTTTTAAATTAAGTCTTTCCATCTTTCTAAGATCAGTTAATTTAACTTTCTCATCTATTGTACTATCCTCACCTTTCATTGACTTCAACACCTTTTCCCCTTCTTCTATTTTCTTTTTTAAGATTGCTTTCTCCTCCTCTTTCTTCTTTCTTATACTATCTTCTGTGTTCTTCAACTTCTTACGTAACTGTTCTAGTTCTTCGTCTGAGCGACTTCCTTCTTCGTCAGAATCCAAGTCTTCGGCCACTACCTTGTCTAAAATTCTTGCTGTGGTGAGTTCCAACTTTTTCCTTGGTGTGGAAATCTTAACAGGATCTGTCAAATTTAATGCTGGCAGTCCATAATCATTCAGCGACTTGTAATTTATGCCTTTACGAGATCGTAAACTTTCTGCCATTCTCTAACTATATTCTCTAACTATATTCAAACTAAAATTCTATCTAACTATATTCCAACTTAACTAATCGAAAATATATCTAATAATGATTACAAAGTTACTTAAAAGTACTCACTGAACATATACTATAGATAGTAGAGAATTTCGAAATGTTGAAGAAAACGAACTTCGCATATAATTATGCGTTTTTAGAATTAAAAACTATACCATTAAATAAGCAAAGTAATTGTAATGCAATCAATAACATTTCAAGGTTAGCCACTCCTAGTTTAAATGAAGAATAAAAATAAACTAGTGGTAATATATATTTTATTGTGCTATGAGATAGCCAGAAAATGAGCTATACAGGTTAGTACTATCACTGTGAATAGTATAACTGCCTTCGGACTTCACTGCAACTTGGTCTCCTTTCTTCAGATTTAATATATTATTAGCTGTTCCAGTCTCAAAATTAGAACCTTTCAGCCATGTTCTTTGTTGTTTGATATCATTATGAGAAAGGTAGACTGACAGATGCTTTCCAGCCTGACTCATGACTGTATAAGAAAACTGATAAACTCCAGCAACTGGTGCGGTAAAAATACCAGTGGTTGGGTTGTAGCCATTTTGTGTATTGATGATAACTTTGTCAAATTTGATAACACCATTGTTTCCAGGGGTTTGTGCTTTAGTCAGCATTGATTGAAAGGCTGGGATTGTGGTTCTTCTCAGACACTGACAGCCTTTATCTAAAATGTAAGAAAGAGAAAATGAAAATGACAGTTATGAATAAAACTTGAAAAATATTCAAATTGCTATTGTAAAAAATGTACATAGAAGATCGCAAAATAAAATGTGTAATG
>CALIJZ010000071.1 GCA_938017795.1 uncultured Bacteriovoracaceae bacterium | reverse complement strand
CAGGAATTTCAGATATAAAAGATGAATCTAATAGATTAGGTATTAGAATTGTAATTGATATCAAAAGAGGTCAACCAGCAAATGTTGTTTTAAATAGATTATATAAGCAAACTCAGCTTCAAGTTAGTTTTGGTATTATTTTTCTATCTATTCATAATGGTCAACCAAAAGTTATGAATATTAAGGAGCAATTAAAATGCTTCATTGATCATAGACAAGAAGTTGTTGTTCGAAGAACTAGATTTGAACTAAGAAAAGCAAAAGACAGGGCACATATTTTAGAAGGTCTTAAGGTTGCAGTTGAGAATATCGATGCAATTGTAGAGATGATTAAAAAATCAAAAGGCCCTGAAGAAGCTCGAAATAATTTAATTAAAACTTATTCATTATCTAAAATACAAGCTCAAGGTATTTTGGATATGAAACTTCAAAGACTAACTGGTCTAGAGCGAGATAAAATTCTTGCTCAATACAAAGAAGTTAAAGAAGAGATTGCTAGATTAGAAGGAATATTAGCTGATGATGGGAAAATTAAATCTATTATCAAAGAAGAGTTTGAAATTATTCTTGAAAATTATGGTGATGAGAGAAAAACAGATATCTTAGCTAAAGAAAACGAAATCAGCTTTATTGATACAGTTAAAAATGAAGAAGTGATTGTTACAACTACTCATAAGGGTTATGTGAAAAGAATGGCCACTGATACTTATAAATCTCAAAAACGAGGTGGAAAAGGTGTTAAGGGAAGTAGTAGTGATGAAGATTTTTTCACAAATATTTTTACGGCAGATACTCACGATACAATCATGTTTTTTACAGATCAAGGTATTGTATTCAATATAAAAGTTTATGAAATTCCAGAGGCCAGTAGAACTGCGAAGGGTAGAAATATTGTAAACCTTCTTGCAATTCCAAATGGTCAGAAAGTAAAACAAGTACTTTCTATGCCAAATGATATTAAAGGAAAGTCTTTAGTAATCTCTACGAAGCGTGGAATTATTAAGAAAACTTCACTTGAGGAATATGTTCGAATTAATCAAAATGGTAAAAAAGCAATTAAGATTAATGAAGGTGATGAGATAGTAAGTTGTAAGATTGTTACTGAGGGTAATAATATTTTACTATGTGCTAGTTCAGGAAAAGCAATTCGATTTGATGAATCTCAATGTAGAAATATGGGACGAGTAAGCCAAGGTGTTAAGGGTATTAACTTAACGGCTGATGAGCATTTAGTGGGTATGATTATTGTTGATGATTCAATGAAGATTTTATCTATGACTTCGAAAGGGTTTGGAAAACGAACTGAAGCTTCGGAATATAAAATTCAATCAAGAGGTGGAAAAGGCGTTATTGCTATGAAGCTAACTGAGAAAAATGGTGAGATCGTTCAAGTTTTACCAGTTTCTGATAATGATGACATTATGATTATCTCAGATAAGGGCCAAGTTATAAGAACAGGAGTTGATGGAATTTCTATTGTTGGTAGAAATACTCAAGGTGTTCGAGTGATGAGAGTTAACGATGATGAGAAAGTTGTTGCTGTAGAGAAATTGGTTGAATCAGAAAATACAAATGATGATTCTGAAGATAAGCCAAGTGATGACAAAGAAGCTTAATTTATTCTTATATGTTCCACTGACACTCTTGAGTTTTGGTGGAGCACTCTATTATTTAAAAAATATATCTGATGTAACAATTTTGTTTATCTTGGTGATAGCTAACCATTTCTCATTAATAGGCATAGTTGAGCGTATAGCAGGCATTGAAACTAACCTTGGTCATAAGAAGCTTTATGGATACTTAATTCTTAAATTAGTGATTTTGGGGCTTTTATTATATTTTTTAAACCTAAGGTCACAATATCTTATAAGTTTGATTGTAATTTTCTTTGTGCAAATGGGAATCTTGCTTGTTTCTCTTAAAAAAGCTTGAAATCACACTAACTAAGTATTAAAAATTATTAAAAAAAATTTAGAGGACTAATGAATAAACTAATAAAAATAACGCTTAGCGTTTTGTTTTTCTTTTCAGTAAATACTTATGCTGCCGGCTTTTTATGGCTAAAGAATATTGAGCATCTGATACCGTTTAATGATAAAGAACATACTTTGCAATTTATTTTAGTAGCAATTGTTGTGATGTTTCTTGGACTTGTTTATAGAATGCTAACTAAAAATAAGGAAGAAAAAGATTTAGTACTTCCAGACAATGGAATTAGCTTTAGAAATATTATCGAAGAAATTGGTCAAGGGATGTATAATCTTTGCCAAGAAGTTATGGATGAAAAACGAGCTCAACAATTTTTTCCTTATGCTTGTTTTTTGTTTTTCTTTATTTTTTTAACAAATGTTTTTGGATTAATACCAGGATTTAGTTCATCGACTACAAACTTTAATACTACCTTTGCTCTCGGAATTTTTTCATTTGTATATTATAATTTTAAAGGGATTAAGACTCAGGGTTTTAAACATTATATGGGACATTTCTTTGGTCCTAAATTACCAGTTTTTCTACTACCTATTTCATTATTAATTTTTTGTATTGAAATTATCTCAAATACAATTAGACCTTTATCTCTAGCTTTGAGATTAAAAGGAAACATTACTGGGGATCATAAAGTTTTAGAGGCTTTTTATGATTTAATTCCACATATTGTACCAATACCATTTATTTTTTTAGGAATTTTTGTTTGTTTTATGCAAGCATTTGTTTTTACAATTTTGAGTGTTGTTTATGTGCAAATGGCAACAGACCTACACGGACATGATGAAGAACACGATCACGAGCATGGGCATGAACACGATCATGGGCAAGCACACGCTTAAATATATAAGGAGAAAGAATGAGAAATTTATTTACTGTTTTAATTTTACTAGTTGTTGCACCATCAGCATTTGCTGAAGATTATGCAAGATCTGCAATTACAGATGTTTCATGGGTAGCAATGGCAAAAGCACTTTGTATGGCAGTAGCTGTACTTGGAGCTGCATACGGACAAGGTAAAGCTGCATCTACTGCTCTTGATGGAATCGCAAGAAACCCATCAGCTGCTGGAAAGATCCAGACGCCACTTATTATTTCATTAGCACTATTAGAGGCACTTGCAATTCTTGCATTTGTTATCGCTAACGGAATCAGCGTTTCTTCAATTGCTGGATAAAATAATTTATCCACAAAAATAAAAAGTTTGGCCCTTAGAATTAAGGGCCTTTTTTATTTCTATTTTAAATTTTTTTAATATTCAGAGTCAGTTTCAATGTAATTTATTACAGAACAAGAAAAATCTTTTAAATGGATAATAGATTTAAATTTAGTTTCTAAGTTTTTTAAAACAAAAGAATTCCTTTTGAATTTAACTTTATAAGGTCGATAGCTTTCTTTAAAAGAGTCTCTTTTTGAAAAACTGTAAGTTTTAAAAAAATAATGATGGTTGTTTTTTATTATAAAATATTGATATTTTTTTTGAACTTTAAGAATAGTCACGGAGTCTTCTTGCATTTGATCAAAAAGACACTTTTTATTAATTAACTCATAGTCATTAGATGTCTCATTTTCACCAACACAAATTGTTGACTCAACTAAACATTCTGAGAAGATATTGATTGATATAAATAATAAAATGAGTATTTTCATAAGCGTGAGTGAAAATAGCGAAATGTGGATAAACTTGCAATATATTTAGCTAGATTTTTTTGGTTTCTCTAGTAATAAAAATGCAGGCAAGAAGATTAAATCGACTATAACTGCCATTCCTAAGACTACAGCTGAAAGTATTCCAAAATTAACATTTGGAATGAAGCTAGAAAATGACATTATGCCAAAACCTCCAATTAGTATCATTGTAGTAGTAATTAAAGCTGGACCTGTATAAGAGATAACTCTTAAGACGGCGTCATCTATACTCATTCCTTCTTTTCTGTATTTATTATAATTAGAAAGAAAATGGATAGTATCATCAACAACAATTCCAAGGCACACACTTGTTACTAGAGCAGTTCCAATATCAATAGGTTTTGATAAAAGAGTCATTAAAGCCGCTCCAAAGCCTAGTGGAATTACATTTGGCAACATAGAAGCAAGCCCAATTTTAAATGAACCAAAAGAAAATATTAATAAAATTGAAATACCTAAAATTGCATAAGAGATAGATGTAAAAAATGTATCAACTACTAAATCGTTCATCCCTTGATAGATCGGGATTTTACCCGTCAAGGTCATTTTTAGGCCATGATCCTTTGCAGCTTTTTTATACTTTTCAATATTAGCAAGTGAGGATAATGAATCTTGTGAAGACCATAAAACAGACATTCTCATCGATTCATAATCAAGGCTAATACGATCATTAATGTCCATCCCTTGAGGGAGACTCATTGTATACATAAACAAAAGTTCAGCAATAGCATTGTCTGAATCTGGTAGTCTATAAAAATCTAAATTGTCTCCATTAAAAGACTTATTCATATTTTTGATAATATCTACAATTGAAATTACTTTTGTTACTTCACTATTTTGTAACAACCACTTTTCATAAGATTCAACTTTTTTAAGAAATTCTAAATTCTTAATACCGTCTTCTTTTCCAGAATGGATAACAATCTCCGGTCCTGTTACTCCACCCATTGCCTTTAAGCCAAAATCATTCGCAATTCTCAAAGGAACATCTTTGTTGAAATAGGCATAAGGATTTGAATTAACTGTATTTTGAAAGGCAATATAAATACTTAATACAAAAGTTAAGATTGTTCCTATAACTATTGGATATCTGAATTTTTTTACAAAAGAAAAAAGTATAGGTGAATATTTCTCAGTAATAAGATTGTTTTCTTTTACTTTTGATTCTTTGATTTTTATTGGGAATAAAACAAGTATAGGAGCAACGATGGTTAAAGTAAGAAGCCATGCAAGCATTGTTCCAAAGGCAGCTAAAATACCAAGGTCAGCGAGGGGAACAAGATCAGCTTTGGCAAAACTTAAAAATCCAATAGATGTTGATATGCTTGTTAAAAGAGTAGGTGTTATATTTTTCTTAAATGCTCTAAAAGTAGCTTCAATATTATCGTGACCTTGAGTTCTATATTGAAAATATGTAACTAGGACATGAACTGTATCTGCAATAGCGATTGCTATGATAATAGTTGGGAGCATGGTAATCATATTGTTAAACTTAATACCCATGAAACCTGAAAAACCAATTGTAGCTACAAGAGCAGTAAAAATAATAAAAAATGGGATTAAAACACCTGATAATTTCCTGAAAAATAAAATTAGAAAAAAGATGATCATTAAAAAAACAAGAGGCAGCATTGTTGAAGTATCTCTTTCGGCAACGTCTCGAAAAGTATGATTTATAGCTGTAGCACCATTTATATAAAACTTGTGATCACTTTTATCAACAATTGATTTAATAGCTTCTTGAGATTTAGTAATTAGTAATTTGTCATCAGGAGCACCGCCTGGATAAGGCTTCACTTTAGCGTACAAGAGAGCAACTGTTGCATCTTTATTTATAAGATAATCAGGAATAACCTCGTGACTTAGAGCTATTTCTTTTTTTCTTGATAAGTTTTCATAGGAAAACTCTTCAGGAATAAAATCTTCGATAATGACATCATCTTCTTTGGAATGAGTGTATTGATAATTTGTAATTGAATCTACTCTTATAATATCCGGGACTTGCCAGAAATTATCAGTTAATTGCCTTATTGTATTAATTGAATCAGCATCAAATATTCCAGAAGGACTATGAATTAGAACAACTATTGTATCATCATTTCCAAATTTTCTTTCAAAGTTATCGTAAGTTTTAATAAGAGGGTCTGTAGTTCTAAACCAAATTCGGTAACTAAAGTCTGCCTCAAAGTATTTAAGACCTTGAGCTAAGCTTATAACTAATACTAAACTAGCAATAAGTAGCTTGATTGGATTATTAACTAGGAATTTTGCAGTAGAATCAACAATATTTTTCATTAAAAGAATCTTTTTATATTTAAATAGCCATAATCAGCATTATCTATAATTTCGGCACCAGTGTAATTTGGACTAACTTTAGACTCAACATAGTTTATTCCAATCTCAGCTTTCCAATTGTTTTTAAATCTTTGGGAATAAGAAAGATTAAATATATGTTGTTCGAATTGCTTAAGGTCGCTAATTAATGAGAAATTAATTTCACTTCCATTAATATTATTAAAACTATGTCTAAAACCAACTAAAAGATCATTGTCAAAAACTTCTGAGTTTTTCTGGAAGCTATTTTGGGAAAAGGTTTTAATATATTCAGTTAAAAAAGTAAGCTCTCCTTGGCCCAATGAAAAGTTTCTTTCGAGCCCAATTGTACCTATAGAAAAATTTTTTAATCTATTTTGAGTGAAAGTTTTAACATTGTTGGAAAAAAACCTAGTTACAAATTCAGTCTTTAAAATCATGCCAGCGATAGCATTTTGAGAAGTGAAACCAGCTTGTTGAGATCTATAGAAAATTGGAGTTATATTTGGACTAACTAGTGGGTTAAATATAGGAAAAAATGAATCCCTGTCAATGTGATTAATATAGTGAATTGCAATGTCAGATTTTAAAATTGAAAAATTAAAAATTGCTCCACCTTGAATATTAAATGGATCTTTATCTGTAGTAAGATTATCCTGGAGTACTAAATAGCTATCTACTGGTCCAAATGGAGTTGCAAAAGAATTTTCTATTCCTGGGTAAAGGGGTTTTATAAAATAAGGAGCAAGAAAAGTTGTAATACTTGAATCTCCAAAGATTTTTTTATAGGAAATCATTGGCTCACCAATTTTGCTTGCATTTTTGACTTGGCTATCAAGATTTCTAGAATTTACGACATCTGATGGCCTAAATGCTTCAGTAGAGGACCAATTGAAATGTTGAAAACCAACCTTAATAATATCAGAACCACTATCAAATCCTACCCATGCTTCTTCAGGATAAGCATAAAATCTATCTTCATCAGAAAAATCATACAAAGAATCTATAACAACTTTTGTTTTGAAATTATCATCTGCCGATTTTGCTTTAACACTAAACTTTAGTCCTATTGCTGGATTATAAGATTTTGTAATGGGATTATTGTCATCCTTGAAAACTCTTTGAGAAAATGTGCTTTCTAAGTCAAACTGAACTGCTGTACTGGCATTAAAACATAAAAAAAAAAATAGATTAAAAATCTTCACTTAAGCCTTCTTTTTTAAAAAGATTACTCTTATGTTTTACCCCTAACTTTCTGTTTGACCAAGTAAGAATAGATTCTTTTTTTGTAAGAAGGTTTTTCATATGGATTTTATTTGCTCTAAATATTTTTTTATTATTAACAGTGTATTCTTTGAAGTTTTCAAAAGTAGCCGTTTTCATTAATTCATTTCTCTTATTAAAATAATCAACTTTTGTAGCATTCATAAGTTTTTTTGAAATTGTACTAACTTGTTTTGAATATCCACTTTTTATAACTGGTACTCTTTCAATAACCCAATTTTCATCATTTTCTGAAATAAATTTATAAGTGTATTTTTCTAATTCTTGACTACCAAGATCTTCATAAGAAAATTCACTACCCATAAATGAACTAGTTTTGTTGTTTGAATGTATACGTTTTACTTTTTTTAATGATGGTAAAAATAGCCATTGATCATCATCATTTTTCTTATAAGACCAAGTAAGCATTTTTGTACCTGCTACGTCTTTAGGAACTTTAAATGTAATTAAAGATTTATCACCTTCCTTTGAAACCTCTAGTGCCTTGGAAACAAGTTCTCTTGTTATTTTATCACCTTGAGCGTTAATAAGAAGCATAGTCATTGTAGATTCCTCTCCTACAAAGCCATTGTTTTGTTCTTCAATTTTTTTTGATATATCCAAGCCTTTATTTGAAAAAGCTAAGATTGGTAAAACTAGTAATAAAAATTTCATATAATCCCCTTGAAAATTAAGGTGATTATACTTTATAGATAAGGTTTTAGAAATTTTGCAGTAAGAGATAATTTACTTTTTACAATTTTTTCACATGGCCCCTGATAAAGCACTGTTCCACCGTGTTTTCCGCCCTCAGGGCCAAGGTCTATTATATAATCTGAGCACTTTATAACGTCTAAGTTGTGTTCAATGACTACTACTGAATGTCCTGCATTTACGAGTTGCTGCAAAGAGTCAATAAGAAGACTAATATCCTTAAAATGTAGTCCTGTTGTAGGTTCATCTAAAATATACAGACAATGACCTTTCTTAATTTTAGAAAGCTCTTTAGATAGTTTTATTCTTTGTGCTTCTCCACCAGATAAAGTTGGAGATGGCTGACCTAACTTTAAATAGCCAAGACCTACATTTTTTAAAGTCTGTAGAGTGAAATTAATTTTTTTATGATTGGCAAAAAATTCTAGTGCTTCATCGACGCTCATTTCTAAAACATCATGAATACTCAAGCCTCTATATTTTATATCTAAAACCTTTGCATTATATCTCTTTGATTGGCAGATATTACATTTATTATACACATTACTTAAAAAGGGCATTTCAAGTTTTACATGACCGTGGCCATCACACCCCTTACATTGACCTGATTTTACATTGAAACTAAAGTCTCCAGGTTTCATCCCAGCAAGCTTTGATTGATTAGTGTTAGCAAAAATTGTTCTTATGTGAGTAAAGATTCCGCAGTAAGTTAATGGAATAGATTTTGGAGTTCTTCCAATTGGACTTTGGTCAATTTTAATTAGAGAGTTTATTTCTTGGACACCTTTAATTGATTTAAAATTATTCTTTTTTGCATATCTTCTAGTAGTAGCATTTAAAATAGCGGGAATTAAAACTTTATGTATCAAGCTAGACTTTCCTGATCCACTTACGCCTGTAACACATACAAAATTATTGAGAGGTATTTTAATATTAACTTTCTTTAAATTATTCTCTTTAGCTTCTTTGAGCTCGATAAACTTAGATTGAATCCGTTTATTAGGAACTTCAATTTTATATTTTTTAGATAAGTATAAACCAGTTATAGATTCTTTTGATTTTAAGATAGTTTTCAATGTTCCTTGAGCTACAACTTTCCCTCCATCAATGCCTGAACCTGGTCCTATATCAATGATATGATCGGCTTTAAGCATTGTTTCTTCATCGTGCTCAACTACAATTACTGTATTATTTCTTTTTTTAAGTTCTAACAAGGTATCGATTAATCTAAAATTATCTCTTTGGTGAAGGCCAATACTTGGTTCGTCTAAAACGTAAACGAGACCACTCATTTCTGAACCAAGCTGAGCAGATAGTCTTATCCTTTGAAATTCTCCACCAGATAAGGTCGATGCCTTTCGATTAATAGTTAAGTAGTATAGGCCAATATTTAATAGATAATCAGTTCTTTCTATTATTTCTTTAAGTATTTTTTCGCCAATGATATTTTTTTTGAACTTTTTTTCTACTTTCTTTATAAAGTTACTAAAATCTTCTATAGACTTGTTACACACTTCACTTATGGATTCTTCTAGAATTTTAACTCCTAGAGCATAATCATTAAGTTTAAGACCATTGCACTCTTGGCAGGGTTCATTTGTAATTAAGTGAGATAAGTTATTATCAACTGTCATCTTTTCTTTATCTTGAACATAGTAGTTTAAGTAAGACATGAGACCTTTATAGTGAGCACCTTTTCCATTTAAAAAATTTTCAAGTCTAGATTTAGGAATTTTTTCGACAGGAATTTCAAGTCCCTTTGATCCTAAAATTTTTAAAGCAATGCTTTTTAGAAGATTGTCTTTTTCAATAAATATTCCAATTGGTCCTTCTTTTAAAGAAGAAGACTTATCAAAGAAAATGCTTTCAGCTTTAATAGTTTTAAAAGAACCAAGACCCTGACAGTATTGGCAATAGCCTTTGGGTGAATTAAATGAAAAAAGTGACTCATCAAGTTTTGGAAATGAAGTATTGCTTTCAGGACAAAAATAATTTTTTGAAAAATATTGTTCCTTATTACCATTTAAAATAATTACTGAACCTTTGGAAAACTGAAGAGCTTTGGAAACTGAAGATTCTACTCTTTGCTTAGACTCTTTCTTAAGTATAATTCTATCAACTACTAAATCTATATCATTATACTTTTTAATATCAGCCTTAAGAGGTTCATCGATAAATTGAATTTCTCCATTTACTCTAATTTTACTAAATCCAAGACCTTCATATTTAGTTAAAAGATCTCTATGTTCCCCTTTTTTATGAGAGAGGATGGGAGATAAAATTACTAATTTTGAGCCATTTTTGTTTTTTAATACTTTTTCAATAATTTTACCTTTGCTAAGAGGTAGAATGGGTTTTCCGCTAAAAGGGCTGTGAGCGGTTCCAAGTTTTGCATATAACATTCTTAAATATGTATAGATCTCAGTCAGTGTTCCAACAGTAGATCTAGGATTTATAGATGTTACTTTTTGGTCAATCGCAACAGTTGGTGAAAGGCCCTTAATAGAATCAACTTTAGGTGTTTGGATTGATTGAAGAAAAGTTTTTCCATAACTCGATAATGATTCTAGGAAACGTCTTTGACCTTCTTTATAAAGAGTATCGAATGCCAAAGATGACTTTCCCGAACCAGACGGACCAGTAATTACTGTTAACTTGTTTCTAGGGATTTCAACACTTACATTCTGCAAGTTATTTGAGGTGGCATTTGTAATTATTATTTTATCCATGATTTCAATAACTTATCTATCTTTGATGGAGGTTACTGTAAAGAAGTAAATCGATATAAATGGTAGATAATGATTAAAAGAGATTTAAAATCTTTTTGATAAATATCTAAGAGACCAATTAAGACAATAGAGGCATCCAGAATAATTAGCGGTATTTTTACCATAGAGATTAAAAGCGGTGCCATGGTCTGGGCTTACTCTTATAAATGGTAATCCCAATGAGAGATTAATAGCTCTTAATAAATTTTTAGATTTAAAATAACTTAAAGCTTGATCATGATACATGAAAACTAAAACACCTTCATTACTGTGCCTGTAAATGCTATCTCCAGGGATGGGACCGTAGAAGTTTTTATTTGTAAGTTTTTCACTTAATTTCTGAATTGACTTTATAATTAAACTCTCTTCATTACCAAGAAGGCCACCTTCTCCTGCATGAGGATTAATTCCAGAAATAAAATAATTAGATTCATCTGGAAACTTATTTATGAAGTATTCAATTTTTTCAAAAATTTCTTTTTGTTTAATCGTGGTTGGGACATCCTTGAGTGGAATATGATCAGAAACTAGAATAATTTTATCTGAATCTGAGATAAAGTTCATAGAAATAGAATTATTATTAAATTTGGTTCTAAAATACTCAGTGTGCCCCTTCTCAATAGTGCCGTTTAGGACTAATTGATCTTTAGAAGTAGGAAGGGTTAAGAGAATATCATTTTCTTTAATTTCAAGAAGAGACTTTTCCAGGCAAGCCGTCGATTGAAATTCCGAATCATCAATAAAAGAGCAGATAATTTTTTTTGAATATATATTGAGTTCATTTCCCTCTATTATATATTTAAAATTTAAATCATTCAGATTTTTTAGGAGAGAAGATTTTTTGCAGATAAATATTATTTTTTCTAAATCTATATTTGAAAGATGAAGACAAGATTTTAAAAAAACTTCTATAGAGATAGATTTTTCATGTCCTTGTGTGACATAAATCATCTAGAGAAAAGATTTAATATAAGTGTCATCTTTGTTTGCTTCAATCCATTTAGTAATTTCTGAAGCAGACTTAGACATGGCAACTTCTTGCTTAACAAGATTTTTATCAATCTTTGGAGCCTTCATTTTCCCATCAACTTCTTTTGATCTCATAAAGAAAATATTTAAATTTTGTCCAAAGACTTTAGGCTTAGAAAATCTATTTGCTCTCGTTCTAGATAAGAGACTATAAACATCTCTATTAATATCTGCACTTCTTAATGGAAGGTCTGTCCCCTCAAGTCCTTGTAAATCAGCTGGCAAGGAACTTGGATTATTCCTAAAGTCTTTTAATACTTTTAAGAGCTGAGAGTTAGAGTATTTTTTTTGAATAGCAGGTGGAAAAGTATAAGTAGTAACATTGTATATCATATGTCGTGGCATCTTTCCTTTAATTTCGGAATACTTTTCATCAACTTCACTATCTTTTATAGAGATATTAGGAGCAATTATTTTTTGATTAAAATATGAAATCTCAATCATTTCTTTCATTAATATAAAATATTCTTTTTCACTAATTCCCTGCTTACCTAAATAATTGTAAAGGAATTGATTAGAAACGCCTTGAGACTTTCTAATATCTTCAATTCTTTGATTTACTAATGAATCTTCAACAACCATTCCTAGTTCTTTTAATTTTTTTCTAACGATATGAGTTTGAATCATAGTTTTGACAATATCTTTTTTATTATTTTTTCCTTGTTTATAAATAAGCGGTGCTATCATCATCCTAGCTTTATAATTTTTCTGAACACGGTTTATTTCACTTATTGTTATCGACTTTTTATCAATTACTGCAGCTATCTTATCAAGTAAGGTAGCACTTGCAAGAATAGGCATAATGAGAATAAGACCTGTAAATGTTTTCATAATTTTGCTCTCTTAAAGATTTTCTTTATAGAGCTTGATTTTAGCAGATTTTGCTAATGATGCATAATAGCCATCGATGATCTTATCTCGCTTGATGTCAAAAACAATTTTTTTGTAAAGATTTTTATCTATGTCTTTGAAATTCTTTATCCCAGTTACTTTTACAATATGATAACCAAACTGAGTTCTAACAGGTTGCGAAATATATCCGATATTTTTTCCTTTGATTGCTTCATAATATTCTGGTGCTAATGAAGTATGTGGAAGAAATCCAATATCTCCGCCACTTTTATTGGTAGCTACTTGAGAGTATTTTTTTGCAACGCTTGCAAACTGATCTGGCTTTTTTTGTAACTGCTTATAAATTTTATACATCAACTCATAACTTTGTTCTAAATCTTTTTTTGTTGGAAGAGCTTTAACTCTATATAAAATATGACTTGTTCTATATTCTCTGTTGGCCTCATAGTGAGATTTAATCTCGGCATCACTAATTTTTATAGCTTCAAATTTTTCGTTTAAATGTTTTCCTAATAATTCAGAATGTAGAATTCCATCAATTTTTGCTTTAACAGAATCGTTTGAATTTATTTTCTCTTCTCTTGCTTTTTTAGAAGCTAGTCTTCTATGAACAATTTCATTTAAAACAGATTCTTTAGAAATCTTTTTATGACTTGGGTATAATAATCTTTCAGCATAAATTGCATCTAATTCATCATGAGTGATTTTTTCACCGTTAACTTCAGCTACAACTTTTGAATTAGAAATTAATGGAGAAAGAAATAATATTGTTGTTAGTAAAAATTTCATTAAAGTACTTCCTTGTTCTTTTATTATCTAAACTAATTATAATGAGAAAACGTCTTTAAACCAAGAGCTTAGAAGAAATTGTCTGTAAATTTTTAACAGCAATATCTGAGTTAGTCTGTTGCATATGTATCTTAACTGAAAACTTAGGAGATAGCTTAAACATCGTTAAATTGCTCATGAAGTACTTGACCACAATGCTTTGTTTGTCCGGGTGTTCTTTTAAGTATTGTTCATCAAATTTCATTGTAATATTTTTCTCATTCACTTTAATACTTGTAACCCCAAGATGATTAAAAAGATTTCGAATATGAATAAGATTAAATAAATTCAAAGTTTCTTGTGGAATAGTCCCAAAAATATCTTTTAATTCATCCTTTAGATAATCAAGGTTTTCAACATTATTAGAATTCGAGATCTTTTTATAATATTTAAGTCTCGTGTTTTGATCTTGAATATAGTTTTTAGAAATATAACTAGGGAAGCTAAGGCTAACATCAAGATTAAATTTTTGAATTGTACTTGTCTCGCCTTTAATTTCTTGAATCGCTTCATTTAACATTTCACTATAAAGCTCCATCCCTATACTTTGAATATGACCAGATTGTTGAGCCCCTAAAATGTCTCCGGCCCCTCGAATTTCTAGATCGCTACTAGCTAAAGCAAATCCCGACCCGACATCACTATATCTTTGAAGGGCCTCGAGTCTTTTTTCAGATCCTGTAGATAATTTTTTATGTTTTGGAATAATGAAATAACAAAAAGCTTTTCGATCAGATCTTCCAATTCTACCACGCAATTGATGGAGTTGAGCAAGACCAAACATATGTGAATTGTTAATAATCATTGTATTTGCGGTGGGGATATCAATTCCTGATTCAACGATAGTTGTAGCAACTAAGATGTCGAACTTTTTATCATAAAAATCTTGGATTCTTTTTTCTAATTCTTTCTCTGGGAGCTGACCGTGTGCATATACAATTTTAGCTCCAGGAGCGAGTGATCGAATTTTATTAACGAGTATTTCTATGTCTTGAACCTTGTTGTGTATAACAAAGACTTGGCCATTTCTTCTTAGCTCTTTTTCAATTGCATTTTTAATAGTTAAATCATCTTCTCTTACCATGAAAGTACTAATAGATTGTCTTTTGGGCGGTGGAGTTTGGATAAGAGAAACGTCTTTAATACCTAAAAACGATAATTGTAATGTTCTAGGAATAGGAGTAGCCGTTAAAGTTAGAAAATCAGAATTAGCTTTTAAAAGTTTTAATTTTTCTTTTTGGGCCACACCAAATCGATGTTCTTCATCAACAATAACAAGGCCTAAATCTTTATACTTAATTTTATCTGAAAGAAGTTTATGAGTTCCGACGATAAGATCTAATGTACCATTTTCTAATTTTTCCAAAATAGCATTTGATTCCTTAACTCCTTTAAACCTTGAAATAAAGTCAACGGAGACAGCAAAGTCTTTAAACCTTTCTTTAAAGTTCATATAATGTTGTAGAGATAAAATAGTAGTTGGAACTAGAACGGCAACTTGCTTTCCATCTTCGATGGCCTTGAATGCTGCCCTCATTGCAACTTCAGTTTTCCCAAAGCCAACATCTCCACAAATCAAGCGATCCATAGGTTTGTCAGAACACATATCTGATAAGATTTCATCGACTGCACTTGCCTGATCTGGAGTTAGATCATAAGGAAATGCTTTTTCAAAATCTATATAATCACTGCCTGGTTGGGAGTAAACAAACCCTTTAAAGGCCTGTCTTTCTGCGTGGAGTTTTATGATATCAAAGGCAAGCTTTTTAACAGAGGCTCTAGCTTTTGATTTACTTTGACTAAATTTTTTAGACTTTAGATCTGATACTGAACAATTTGAATTTGCATCAGCATATTTTTGAATTAGATCTAGATTATAAACAGGGACATAGACTTTATCTCTATCTTTATATTCAATTTCTACATAATCAGCATCATGGCCTAAATTACTTGAAAGAGTTGTAACTTTTAAAAATTTACCAACACCAAATTGTTTGTGGACAAGAAAGTCTCCCTCTTTTAAACTGCTCAATTGTTCTGCAAAAAAATCAACGCTTCCTTTTTTCTTAGAAATTTTTCTTTCTTTCTTTTTATAGAAAATATCACTACTACTTAAGTAAAGAGTGTTATCAAGAGAAGTTATAAAACTTTTTGGAATTTCAGTTTCAAGATGCCTAAGCTTAGCTAAACTTATTTGATGATTTTCAAAAATTTCTTTAAATGCAGGGTAATTATCTCCAGAGAAAACAATAGATTCAAGACTTGATAAGTTTGATTTAATTTTTTCAATAAGAGTTTCAAAGAATTCACTTTTACTATATTGGCCTTTTAATCCCAAAAAATTTTTCAAGCTTTTTGATTGGGCATTTATAGTATGACTCATTTTTGGACCAATGGAATTTTGAAGATCGAGAGTATTAATAAAGACAGATCTCTGTGGAGTATAGTCGTTACTTGAGAACAATAAATTTGGGTGAGGCAGCGTTGAACTGTTTCCAATTTCATTTTGAGTAAGCTCGAAGTCCTCTGACAAAGAATCATATTCGTAAGAAAAATCTCCTTTCATAATTTCAAAGTTTTCAAAAACAAGTTCAAAGTCATTTAAGTAATCAAGAAGTGTTTCTTTTTGTTTAAAGAATAAAGGAAGAAAGTAATGAATATTTTCAGGAATTTCTTGATCGTTTAATTTTTTAAATATTTCATGTCTAGACTGCAATTTAGCCCTGAAAGTTGTCTTAGGAACTGGTAAAGCACTACGGAGGTTTTGTATAAGATCTGAATTAAAAATAGAATTTACATTTGTTCCTACTTCTATTTTATCTATTGGGTTTTCTCGGTCAGACTTAAAGGTTAAAGGATCTACGTGATAAATAAATTCAACCTCATCATCAAAATATTGAATTCTATAAATGGTGTTACTATTGAGTCTAATATCAAAGATCTCTCCTTTTTGGCAGAAGGTTTGATTTTGTGAACTATCAAAGTTTTCTTTTAATCCAATTTCAGAAATCAATTCTTTTAAATCGTTAATTGGAAGGCAGTCACCTTTTTTAATTTCTAATGCATGAGATTTAAAAAAACTTTGTGGTGGTAAATATTGAAAGAGCGATCGATAAGTTGTGAAGACATATTCATGTTCGCAACTTTCAAGTTTGCTAATTTTATCTAAATACATTGAAAAGTCTGACTCGCTTACTATGAATTGTTCATAGGGAGAATATTCGGGAACATAAAATAAAATAGATTTATTTTTTAATAATTGTTGTGCCTTATACGCATTTTGTTGATTTTTAAATATAAATAAATATTTTTTTCTAGAGGATTTATTTTCATTCTGATCGGATAAAACATGAGTAGCAAGCCATTGTGAAAAATCGAGCCCGTTAAAACAAAAATTTTCATTTGATTTTTCTTCAAGCCATGAATGAAATTTTGTTAAAAAAGCAGACATAAATAAAAATTCGCTTAACCTTTGTTTAGCCTAAGCATAATTGCCTAGTTTCCTAAACTACCTACCAAGAGTTTTCAAACATTAAACACTTGGTGTAATCTGACACAAACCAATTTACCACTTTTATGGAGATTTTTAATTGATGTCAAATCAATCACTTAACGCGTTCATGCCAATCATCGTAATGATGATCCTTGCTGCAGGATTATACGGTGTGGCTTTATTAGTTGCTTATATTGTTAGTCCAAGAAAACCTGGTGGAAACAAAGATCTTCCCTATGAGTGTGGAGAGGTACCAGTTGGAAGTGCGTGGTCGATGTTTAACGTGCGATTTTATGTAGTAGGTTTAATTTTTATTATTTTTGATGTTGAGTCTGTTCTAATGTTTCCTGTTGCTTCAATCTTTAGAAAGATGAATGAAATGGGTGAAGGAACATATATTTTAATTATATTCTTAAGCTTTATTTCTGTTCTTTTAGAAGGCATTGCTTATTGCTGGAAAAAAGGTGATCTAGATTGGGTTAAGAGTTATAAAAGAAGTGTTGATAATTAATGGAAAATACAATTGCAGGATATTTTTTAAGCTTTGAACCTCTACAATATTTAGTTCAAAACTCTAGTGCCTTTTTGGGTTTTGATACAACGGCCTTAATTGGATTTATGATATTTTTTATTTTTGGAGTTGTTTTTCTAGGATTCTTAGCGACAGTTGGGGGATTCGGAACTTTTGCGGAAAGAAAAATTTCTGCTGACCTGCAAGCTAGAATTGGTCCCAATAGAGTTGGTCCTTACGGAGCATTCCAATTAATTGCTGACGGTATAAAAATGATTTCTAAAGAAGATATCATGCCACGATCAGCAGATAAATTTTTATATTACCTTGCACCATTTTTAAGTTTGTTTGGAGTTGTTTGTACGATTGCTGTTATTCCATTTTCAGGAAACTTTATAATGGCAGATCTTAATGTGGGTGTTTTTTATGCACTTGCGATTTCTTCAATTGTTGGAGTTGGAATTTTTCTAGGTGGATACGCATCTAATTCTAAGTGGTCATTACTTGGTGGAATGAGAGGTGCAGCTCAGATTATTAGTTACGAAATTCCAGTTACACTTTGTATTATGATGATAGTGGTACTAGCAGGTGGAATTTCATTTGGTAAAATCATTGATCAACAAGCAGGAATGCCTTGGAATTGGTATATTTTTCACAACCCATTTACTTTTATTGGGTTTTTCATTTTCTTTATTTCAAATCTTGCAGAAACAAATAGAGCGCCTTTTGATTTACCAGAGGCCGAGTCAGAATTAGTTTCAGGTTATCACACGGAATATACTGGAATTAGATTTGGTTTATTTGCTCTTGCTGAGTATATAGAAATTTTTGTAGTAAACGGTATCGCAGTAAGTTTATTCCTTGGTGGTTATCATTTACCTTTTGATTTCTTGGAAGGGACTATCCCTGGAAACCTTTTACAATTTGGAACATTTTTTATTAAAACATGTGTTCTCTATTATATAGTTATTTGGATTAGATGGACTTTTCCAAGACTAAGAGTTGATCATTTAATGAGTCTTTGTTGGAAGTATCTAACTCCTATTGCGATCTTTAATCTTGTTGGAGTTGCAATTTGGATGGTTGCTTTTGATGGTCATTCAATGTTTGATCTTCTATTTTCTGGTAGTTCACACTCTGGAGGCGGTCACTAATGTTTTCAGATATATTATTTTTAAGTGCTAGTACATTAATTATTGCATCTTGTGTTTTAATGATGTGGACAAAAAATTTAATGCATTCATGTATTTATCTTCTTGGAGTTTTAATAGGGGTTGCAGGATTATATCTAACTCTTGGAGCTGACTTTGTGGCAGCAACTCAGGTGATGGTTTATGTGGGTGGAGTTGTTATCTTAATGTTATTTGCCATCATGTTAACGGGTGGAAAAGATTATCAAAGTAAAACTCAAAAAATTCTAGGCCTTCTTCCACTAATGGGAAGTAAATATACTTTTATGTGGGGAACAGCGACAGCAATGGTGTTTGGATTTTGTCAGATTTACTTCTTTAGACATTTATTTACAGCACTTGAAGTTCAAGAAACAACTTCGAATCAATATGCTCCTACCGTTGAAAAACTTGGAGAGTTATTAATAACTGATCATGTTGTAGCTTTTGAAATTTCTTCTGTCTTACTATTAGGAGCGCTTGTTGGTGCTGCTATTATTGCTAGACCTAGAAAAGATCGACCAGCATTTTTAGAGCCAGTTGATCATCATCATGATGAGCACGGGGAGGATCACCACTAATGATTACTCTAAAGGCTTATTTATTTATTTCATTAGTTTTATTTGTAACTGGATTAGTTATCATGCTTTCCAGAAAAAATATTGTTGCAATTCTTTTAGGAATTGAGCTTATTTTAAATGCAGCAGCATTAAATTTTGTTGCATATTCAAAATATACGGCTGCAAATCTTGATGGGCATATTTTTGCATTGTTCATTATCGTTATTGCAGCAGCAGAAGCGGCAGTTGGTTTAGCAATTGTCATTAGGTTTTTTCAAGTGAAAGAAAGTGTTCATATTGATGAAGCGAGTGATTTGAGAGAGGAGTTAACAAGGTAATGAATTATACTATTGCTACAATTGCTCCGATTTTTTTATTACCATTTTTTGCATTCGTTATAAATTGTGTACTTATCAAGAAAGTTCCAAAAATTGTTCCTTGGATTAGTATTGCTGGAATTGTGGGAGCATTCTTTTATGCCTCAGCAATTTTTATGGATTTCATGAATGTCTATAATACTGATTATTATATTCATAAAGTTTTTAACTGGATTGATATAAGCCACGGTGAAAATATATTTAAGATAGACCTTGGTATTTATATAGATAATATGACAGCAGTTATGCTTTTAATGGTAACTGGAGTTGCATCACTCATTCACATTTTCTCGTCTTGGTATATGAAAGGTGATGTACGTTGGGAGAGGTTCTTTCTTTACTTATCTCTATTCACTTCAGCTATGCTTGGGCTTGTACTTTCAGACAATCTACTAAGTGTATTTATGTTCTGGGAAGTCATGGGGTTTTGCTCATACTCATTAATTGGATTTTATTTTGAAAAAGAAGAAGCCGGTAACGCTTCTTTGAAAGCATTTATGACTACAAGGGTTGGAGATGTTTTCTTTTTATTAGGAATTTTAGCGATATGGTCAGTTGTTGGGAGTGTAGACTTCCCAAGCATCTATGCAGCTATTGCTGATGGTGCTTTTACTGGCAAGACTGTTTTTGGAATGTCACTTGCTACTTTCTCAGCGTTTTGTATTTTTTGTGGAACGATTGGAAAGTCAGCACAATTTCCTCTTCAAGTTTGGTTGCCTGATGCGATGATGGGTCCTACTCCATGTTCTGCTCTAATCCATGCTGCAACTATGGTTGCTGCAGGAGTATATTTATCACTAAGAGCTTATCCATTAATTTACGTTGGAGAGTTAAATATACTTATTGCCTATATTGGTGGGATTACAGCTTTTGGAGCTGCAACAATTGCCATCATTCAAAAAGATTTAAAAGCAGTTCTAGCCTATTCAACAATTTCTCAACTTGGTTATATGGTTTTAGGAATTGGAGTTGGCTCTTATAATGCAGCTTTCATGCATCTAATAACTCATGCAATTTTTAAAGCATGTTTATTCTTAGCTGCTGGTTCAGTTATCCATTCTTATCATACTAAATATATGCCAGAGATGGGTGGGCTTAGAAAAAAATTACCTTATACATGGATAGCAATGTGGTGTTGTACTCTAGCAATTGCTGGTGTTCCATTCTTTTCTGGATTCGTATCCAAGGATAGAATTCTTGGTGATGCTCTTTATATGATGCTTTATTCTGGAATAGGATCTTATTCAATTCCTGCAATTTTAGGATTTATCGGTGCATTCTTAACACCTTTTTATATGTTTAGAATGATGTTTTTAACTTTCCATGGAAAAAATAGAAATAAAGAAAAATATGATCATTGTCATAAAGAACATATTAAGTGGAATCAAAATGTTCCTCTTTTAATTTTATCTGTTTTTACATTAGGAGTTTTCTTTTCTGGTTCGATGACTGGTCAAGGAATGATCAAGGTAGCTCATCAAAAACTAGAGTGGTTTAAAGTTTTGATTGAAGCTCCTGTTGATGGTGGATTAGAAAAATTTAAATCTTATACAAAGCAAGATTTTTCATTTGTAGATACAAGAGAAAATATCCCCACAGAGAGATCTCTTTATGATTCACATTATCATACAGGTTTTGCTGGTCAGGGTTTTGATGCAAAAAGTGAGCAAGCTCATGATGATTTACACCATGCTCACGTTGAGGGTGCCGTTGCCTCTGTTGTAATTGTATTCTTTTCGGTGCTTCTAGCATTTGCAATGTATATCTTTGGATGGATTAATCCAGCTTTCTTTTATAATAAGTTAGGGTTTTGGGTTAAGGCGATTAAGAATAAATACTTTTTTGATTGGTTCTATATAGATGTTCTAATTAAAAAAGGTCTTTTAAGGTTAAATAGATTTTTATCTTGGTTTGATTCAGGAATTTACGATAGATACGCCATTGATGGGTGGGCAACAGTTAATAGATATATTTTTAAGGCCAGTCACTGGTTTGATAGAGTTGTCGTAGACAGTATTGCAGTTGATGGAACGGCTGTGGGAACACAAATATTTAGTTTAGTTACAAAATCAATTCAATCTGGATACATCCAGAAATATATTATTGCTCTAGTTGGGGCGATTGTAGTTATTTCAATGTTTCTTGGTTTTTAGTTTAAGGAGTAATTCGTGAGCGGATTATTAAATTTTATTTTATGGACGCCAGTTATAGGTATGTTGGTAATCTTATGTATTCCAAATTCTAGCAAGACTGCTATTAGATATACTGCCCTAGTAACAACAGCCATAACATTTGTTTTAACTTTAATGCTATGGGCAGGGTTTGATACTTCTGTTGCAGATATGCAATATGTAGTAAATGTACCTTGGATTCCAGACTTTCATATTAATTACTCATTAGGAGTTGATGGTATTTCATTACCAATGACTATTTTAACTGGATTATTATTTTTCTTATGTATTTTAAGTTCATGGACAGTTGAGAAGTCTTTAAAAGGATATTTTGCACTACTACTTATGCTTGAAGCTACGGTTTTTGGTGTTTTCTTTTCTCTAGATTTTTTCTTATTTTATGTTTTCTGGGAAGTTATGCTTCTACCAATGTTTTTCCTTATTGGAATTTGGGGTGGAGAAAACAGAGAATACGCAGCTGTTAAGTTCTTTTTATATACGTTCTTTGGATCAATTATCATGTTAATTGGTATTATTGCTCTATATTACTCAGCTGGAAATGATGCTGATGCTTTTAATATTCTTGCTCACCATGGTGGTCTTTATACAGATAAAACTGTTTCAATTTTTGGAATGGATTGGGAATTTAATAAAGTATTCTTCTGGGCAATGTTCTTAGGGTTTGCGATTAAAGTTCCAGTATTTCCTTTCCATACCTGGCTGCCACATGCTCACGTTCAAGCACCAACTGCGGTATCAGTAATTCTAGCAGGTGTTTTGTTAAAGATGGGTACATATGGATTTTTAAGAATTGCATTTCCAATCTTTCCTGCAGCAGCAGTTACGTATTCTGAAATCATAGCAATACTTGGATTAATATCAGTTTTATACGGAGCTTTCTGTGCAATGGCCCAAAACGATGTAAAAAAACTGGTAGCTTACTCTTCAGTATCTCACATGGGATTTGTTATGCTCGGTATGGCTGCAATGACTACTCAAGGTATGAACGGAGCAGTTCTTCAAATGTTTAACCACGGTACTTCTACAGCAATGATGTTCTTAATGATTGGTGTAATTTATGAAAGATCTCATCATAGATGGATCGTTAGACCAGATGGAACAAAAGGTTATGGAGGTATTGCTAAGCATATGCCGACTTATACAGTGATTTTCATTATTGGTATGTTTGCATCTTTAGGTTTACCAGGACTTTCAGGTTTTATCTCAGAGGCATTAATATTTTTAGGAATCTATGAAAGGTTCACTACTATAACAGTAATTGCAGTAATGGGATTATTAATTGGTGCAGCTTATTTATTATGGATGTATAAAAGAATGTTTTTTGGAGAGCCATCAGAAGAAGTTAGATCGTATTCAGATATGAATGCAAGAGAGATCGCTTATATGCTTCCATTATGTGCAGCTGTAATTGTATTTGGAGTTTATCCAACACCAATATTAAATATTATGAGAGCAAGCGTTGGTAAGCTTGTAACTTTATTAGCTGGGTTTCAGTAAAATACATAACTAGGAAACGAAAGTGACAGTAACATTATTATCAAATTTAGCTTTTTATATTCCAGAGATGATCGCCATTATTACAATGTGTGCACTTTTATTTATGGAATCAGCTTATAGTGAGCACGAGCGAAGAAGAACCTTTGTATATGTTACAGGTGTAATTGGTTTAGTTTTATGTTTATTTTCTCTATTTAAAAATATTCCAATTGAGAGTGTTTCGATTTTTGCTAGTTCTATAGTTGTTGATTCTTTTTCGACTCTTATGAAAATTACAATGGTAATTGGGACTTTAGGAACTTTTTATATCAGTCATAAATCTAATGATATTTATGAAGAGTTTAAATCGGAATATTTAATTATGGCCGTAGGAGTTTTGGTTGGGGGTATGCTATTAGCCTCGTCAAACAATTTACTAACTCTTTATCTTGGAGTTGAGACTTTATCTATCCTTAGTTATGTTATGACTTCTTTGAAAAGAAGAGACAGTCATTCAAGTGAAGCTGGGATTAAGTATACACTTTATGGTGGAATTACAGCAGGAGTCATGCTTTTTGGAATGAGCCATTTATATGGAATTTTTGGAAGTATACAATTTGGAGATATCGTTGCTGGCATGAAGGCAATGGAAGAGTTTAACATAGCTGTAATTATTTCAATGTTAATGTTCTTTGTTGGTATCGGTTATAAGATTGCTTGTTTCCCTTTTCATATGTGGTCACCAGATGTTTATCAAGGATCGCCCGTTCCGGTAACTGCTTTTTTTGCAATCGTTCCTAAAATAGCAGGAATAGCAGTTGTTGCTAGAGTAACATATCAATTCTTTGGAGTTGATAATGTAAATACTGAAATGTGGATGAAGTTGATTCAAATTATTGCTGCTTTAACAATGACAGTAGGAAACCTCTCAGCACTTAATCAGAAAAGCGTTAAGAGAATGTTAGCATTTTCATCTATTGGTCATGTTGGATTAATTCTTATGGGTGTTATCACATTTGGTGAGCACGGAATGGGAGCAATTTTATATTATACTCTTGCTTATACATTCATGACTTTAGGTGCTTTCTTTGTAACAGCGATGGTGATTAATAGAACTGGATCTGACGATGCTATATATTTTAAAGGACTAGCTAAAACTCAACCAATTCTTGGATTTTCAATGATGATAATATTATTTTCATTAGCAGGAATGCCTCCATTTAGTGGTTTTATTGCTAAGTTCAATATTATCATGGCAGCGGTAGATAAAGGTCTAATAACCTTAGCTCTCATTGCCGCGGTAAATTCAGTAATTTCACTTGTATATTACTTAAAACTAGTTAGAACAATGATTTTAGAAGATGCTGATGGAGAACAAAAGATTGATTCTTATAGTCTGACTTCTAGGATTTATATTATTGCAGTGGTAATCCCTATCGTTTTCCTTGGTCTTTTTTGGAATAATATCTATAACCTCTATTCATCTGCTAAAATATATTTAAATTAATAAATTATAAGTGACTGATTAAATTCAATCAGAGACTTAAAAAAAGTTTAAATATATTAATGAAGTATTTTGTTAAACATAATAATGAAGAAAAAGGTCCTTATCTACTTGATGAGATAGAAAACTTTGTTCATAAAGGAATACTTCCTAGGTATATCAAAGTCAGAGAGGAATTCAATGATCATTGGGTTGGACTTAATCAATTTACTAAAATTATAAATATAAATAAAGATTCTACTAATACAAACTCAATTCTTGAAATACTAGATGTTAAAGATGATGAAACAATAATTTTAAGTAAAAGTGAAGTTCAGGAAGAATTAATTAGTGAAGAGCAATTGGATAAAACAATACTGACTAAAGTTACACAAAAAAATCTATTAAAAAACCAAGAGGAAGTTAAAGAAAATATTGACGGAACTTTTAAGCAGCTTAGTACAAATTCTAAAAAAATAGATAAAACAAAGTTTTATGATATAGATGAATTTAAAGATGCACTAGTCGAGGCAAGAGAAACAGAACAAGTTCTTGAGAATAAAGAAAAAAACATAGAAAGCATTAAGTCAGTTGCAAAAGATCCAATAAATAGAATATTAATGTATGGAATAATTGCATGTGTCTTAGCCATTTTGTTTTATGATGACTTTTCTCCAGAAGAAACTGAAGAGCTTAAAAAAAGTTATCTATATCCTAATATTACAAACATAGATGAAATAGTTGGAGGTAATAGAGAAAAAGCAATAGCAATTTATGAAAAACAAAAAAAAATTAGCTTTAACTCATATGAAGATTTAATAAATAAATCTATTGAACTAAAAAAGTCATTGAATGAATATTATCATCAGGATTCATTAGTTGATTTAGCAAAAACTTATTCACTTTTATTGCCATATTCTCAAAAACAAGAGTCTGACTCAATTATAATTGCAAATATATTAGATATATTGGGTGAAGAAAAAATTAATAAAAATGCACGATACTTAGAAGTTTGGTTAATTTTTTATCATAATATTGGAAAATATCAATCGGTAAAATTCATTATGGCTAACTATAGAAAGATGAGTAATAAGTTGACATCTATTTCACTTGCCCATTATTTATCTGCTTTGCAAAAGATTGGGGGTTTTGAAGAGATTTCAAAATTAAAATCAATATTTTTAGATGCTAGAAAAGAAGATCCTTATATGTATGATGCTCTTTTGAATTATTTTTTCTTAGAAAATAGATTTGAAGATTATGGGAATCTATTTGTAGATGGAAGAAGAAATATTCCTGGAAACTTTAAAGTATTAAAACATGGAGTAAAGTTTCACTTCTTGAATAAAGACTACTCAAGCGCAATGGATATTTTAAAAGTAATAAAAGATAAACATATCCATCTTCATAAAAACTTTAGATCATTTTTTTTGGAATCGATGGGGGTTATTACTGCAGTTGAAGGTGAATTTGAAAAAGCACAAAAATACTTCAAGGAAGCTCTAGAGTTAAACCCAAGATCAGATGTGGTATCAATTTTATCAGAACTTGAAGCTAATGATAAATATAATGAAATTTCAGTTCTTATAAATAAATCAAAATCCATTGATGCGATATTAAAATCACAAAAATTTCTTTTACAAAAAAAATATGAAGTAGCTCTTTCTCAATCTTTGAATGCGGTGGATTTTTATGAATCTAGAGAATCTTTAGTAAACCTTGCAGATGTTCAAGTAAAGCTTGGATATTATGGTGAGGCCATAAAAAATTATAAAACATCTCTGTCTCGATATGGAGTATCTAGTAAGATAAATTTAAAGCTTTTAGATGCTTATATCTCTTCATATCAATTAAAAAATGCAAATATATTTATTAATAAATTAAACACAACTGAAGAAATAAATAAATCAAAATATAAAGAATTAGTTGCAAAATATTATTTTAATAAAGAACAATATTTAAAGTCATTACTGTGGCTTGAAAGATCAATTCAAGAAAATAAGATCAATGATAGTGCTCATTATAAAATGGCTAAAATTTATCTTGATAATGGAAGACCAGCAAGGGCCAAAGAGAGCATTTTGAGTGCAATCAAATATGAGCCTGCAAGTTTAGATTATAAAATACTCTATTCTAAAATAATTCATCAACAAGATGGTGTAGAGACTGCAATTGGATATTTAAGAAACATAAAATCAAAATATGTAAATACTATTAAAATAAATAATCAAATTGCTATTTTTTATTATCAAAGTGGACAAATATCAAATTTTCAAGAACTAGAAAAAAAGGTAAAAATAGATAATACTGAAAATTCTGAGTTTTTCTTATTTATGATGAATGCCGCTACTCTAGAAGGAAATGAAAATCTTGCAATAGATTATGCTCGTAAATATTTAATTGTAAATCCTGCTGATCATCAAGTGAGCTTAGAGCTAGCTAAATCATATATGAGAACAAATAAAATTGAAGAAGCCTCGAAGGTCTTAAGTAAAGTTAGAAGTAGAATAGAGACATATCCAGAGGTAAATTCATTATTATCAAAAATTCAATTAATGAAAGGTGACCTCGATGGTGCACTAGAATTTTCTCAATATGAAATTGATAATAATCCAGAGCTCTCTTATGGTTATACTCAAAAAGCTATCGCTCTTATAAAAAAAGATGATAAGAAATCTGCAATGACTCTTTTGAAAAAAGCTCAAAGACTAGATCCATCTGAGATTGAAATGTTAAAGATTTCGGCTGGTCTCAAAAGAGAATTTGGACAATATTCTGAATCGGTAGACTATTATATGAAAGCAATTGAAATTGACGGAGATGATCATTATCTATACTTTCAATTGGCCCAAGTGTATAAAGAAATGGGGAAAATTAAAGAGGCTAGTAATTATTATAATACTTACCTTGATGTATATCCTGAAGCTCCGGAAGGAGCAGAAATTAGAAAATATTTAAGTATATTAAATATATAGGTGAGTTATGATTGATATTAAAATTTTAGAACAAAATTTGGATTGGGCCTTAAAGAACTTAGCTTTAAGAAAATTTGATACTAGTATTATTACGAAAGCATTAGAGTTAAATAAACAAAGAAAAGAACTTATCTCTAGTGTTGAAGACATAAGATCTAAGATTAATTCACTTTCAAAATCTATTGGTCTAAAAATCAAAGCTGGTGAAAACGCTGATGAAGTAAAAGCGGAAGTTTCAAACCTGAAAGCATCAATAGAGAAAAAAGAAGAAACACTTAAAAAATCAGAAGCTAAGCTAGATGAAATATTAAGTGGAATTCCAAATTTTATTGAAGACGATACACCTATAGGTCAAGATGAATCTTCAAATGTTGAAATTAAAAAGTATGGGACTATAAGATCTTTTGATTTTACTGTTAAGGATCATGCAACTTTAGGTGAAGAACTTGGAATGCTTGATTTTGAAACTGCAGCTAAGTTAACTGGTGCCAGGTTTGTTGTTTATAAAGGTTTAATAGCTAGGCTAGAGAGGGCCTTGGCTAACTTTATGATTGATTACCATGTAAACAAAGGATATGAAGAAATTATTCCTCCGTTTATTGTACAAGCTTCTACATTATATGGGACAGGTCAACTTCCTAAGTTCGGAGAAGATTTATTCAAGTTAGAAAATAAAGATTGGTATTTGATTCCAACAGCTGAAGTTCCAGTTACAAATTTATTAAACAATACAATTACCAAACAAGAATCGTTCCAAAAAAAATATGTAGCTTTTACTCCTTGCTTTAGAAGCGAAGCTGGATCTTATGGAAAAGACACGAGAGGGCTAATTAGAATGCATCAATTTAGTAAGGTTGAAATGGTGCAAATCACTGATTCTGAAAGTTCAATTGCTGCTCATAAAGAGATGGTTGATAGTGCTTGTGAAATTCTAGAACTTTTAGAGCTTCCCTATAGGGCCGTAAGACTTTGCACTGGAGATATTGGGTTTGGATCAAGGTCAACAATTGATCTAGAGGTTTGGCTACCTTCACAGGATAAGTTTAGAGAGATTTCTAGTATTTCTAATTGTTGGGACTTTCAAGCAAGAAGAGCAAAGATTAGATACAAAAAAGATAAGAAGAATCACTTTGCCCACACCCTAAATGGATCCGGTTTAGCAGTTGGTAGAACAGTTGTAGCTATTATGGAGAACTATCAGCAAGCTGATGGATCAATCAAAATACCGGAAAAATTAGTTAATTATATGGGTGGAATAGAGGTCATTTCAAAACCCTGATTGTCATATTTAAGAGTATTAATTATATTAAAAATTCAAATAACGGAGAACTGGCCGAGTGGTCGAAGGCGGCAGTTTTGAAAACTGTTGAGGTTTGCGCTTCCGGGGGTTCGAATCCCTCGTTCTCCGCCATTTAGTAAATTTACTAACTGACTTATTAAAATGATTAAAATGATTAAAATTATTGGAATGATTAAAATTATTGGAATTATTGGAAACTGCAAAACTGCGGTGGTCGAAAAGTGGTTATTGATTTTCAAAACGATATGAATTTTAACTTTATAGTTTTGTATTAGTGCTCTTAGTAAAAAGTGAAGAATTATATGTAGTAAAACGGAAAAATAAGAAAAATGATATATGTGCCGATATGATAATCATGAGAAATATTTCTGAAATATACTTCTTGCTAATATTTTCCTTTTCTGGCTTTGCAAATATGGGACCCTGTATAGGATTTCTAGAATCAGATGCAGCTCTTTCAGAGAATCTCAAGTTACCTGAAGTTAAAATAAGCGGCTACCTACAACCAGCTTCAAACTATAATGAATACCCCAAATTAGCTGAAATAAATGATGCAAGCTATCAGTATCAGATTTGGGACTCAGAATCAATTTATGAAAAATCACAACTTCAATATGAGGTTGAGAGATTATTAGAATATGGAGAAACTAGAAACTATGACCATAAAATAGGTGTAGGTTTAACTGGTGCTAAAGTTATACAAATTGAAATGCAGGCATATGGTGTATTTAAACCTAACGAAGACTCTTGGGGGGACGTGGCTGATGCAAGTAATGAAGTACTGGCTTATGAAGTTGATAAATTATTCTCTTTTGACCTGGTTCCTGTAACAGTTTTTCGTGAGCATAATGGAGTAAAAGGTTCTCTTCAACTGTTTATGAAAAATTCAACAATGGCCAAGGAATATACAGACACTGTGCCTACAGAGAAAATAGGAAAACTAGAGGTTTTTGATTTTTTGCTGGGTGGATTTGATCGACATAAAGGGAACTATATATTTGATATAAATGGAAGATTGATTGCAATAGATCATGGCATGCGAAATAAAAAAGGTATTGCATCATTTAATACAAATAGTTTTACAAGTGAAAATGGAATAAATTTCCTTAAGACAGAAGAAGGGAGGAAATTAGTATCTAGGTTGAAAGAAATAAGTAACAGAGAAATTTTTCATAATTTTGCACCATATTTAAAAGTAGAACACATTCATGCTTTAATAAAAAGAAAGTCTATACTAGAGAGATTGTATAACTCTCTTTAAAATTTATTTCTATAGAATGCTTATAAAATGTATTAAGTTTTAAGTCATTTCCTATTGAAAATGAGGAAATGACCATTATGCTTTTGTTTTGAACTTAATTAATCCATTTTAGATGTTAAAATCCAATCTAGAATTTTTTTACTCTTATTGAATTGTTATCATAAGCTCCAGATTTATTTTCTTTTTTAAACCAATCAAGCATGTCAGTGAAATAATTATTATAAAACTTGTTTGTTAATGACTTGTGATGATAACTTCCAGCCGATGGTCCAAACTTTCCAGCTTCAGTAATATATAGTCTCAATTTTTTATCAGTCGAGTAGTTTTGATACATTTCTTCATACCACTGCTTAACTGTTACAATACTATTAACAATTGGATCAATTGCAAGCCACTTAACCTGTCCTCTTCTGTTTATTGATTTAACTATAGTTGTAACGTGCCATCCCCAAGATGCTCCATCAGGAGTTTCCATAGATCCAATGACAAATGCTTTTTTGATTGAGTCTCTATCAAACTTTCTAAATGCTAGGTCGATATTTACAAACATGGCCCTACCAAAACAAAATCCAATCCCTTTGTTGTTTGGGTCATATTTTGATGTTTGATGTGAAGCTACGACAGGGTTGTTCATTGCTGCATATTTAACGTCTCTTGCTTCATCGATACTAATATATTTAGCGTATTTTTTATCATTGTCTCTGGGAGTATCAAGATCAGAAGTAGTAAAATCTTTTAGTTCTAATAGGCTTTTTTTAAGTATTGCTCTATCGTTTAGAGATCTGGCTTCTTTTATGTAGAGTCTGCTTAAAGATGTTTTTGAACTTAGAACTTGAGACCATAAAGGTGTGGCAAGAATAAGAAGTGATAATATAAATTTTTTCATGTGGTTTCCCTTTTTTTTCCGAACCTACAATTGATTTATGAGAAGGGAAAGCATTTTCTTAAAAAAACTTACTTTAAATTTTTGTATAATTTGAAAAGTTAATATCTCGCAATGTCTCTATGGCTAATATTTTTGATTTCAGGAAGTAAATATTGATAAAGAGAAAATATCTCCTTGCGTTATTTAGGTGTTATTTTCAAGAAAGTATTTTTAGCCAGAGCAACTGGCTCCACCTAAGACACAAAACTTCGCACAATACTCATGGTTAAGAAATACTTTTTTATCACTCTGACTAATTGAATTACCTAGTTCAAATTGCTCGTCATAAGCAAGTAGAGTGCAAGGAAGAATTACTGGCTTTTCTTCATTTTTTCTTTTAACTACCATTCTTTCAGTAGAGCACATCATCGAATTTGGAGAAACATTTAAAATGTTCCAACAATCTGTAGTTATTTCGGGAACATCTTCATTGGAAATCATTTCAGGAAATATAACCAAGCTATCAGGTGTGATTTCTAGATTAATTTCATTATTGTAAAAAAGATTTTTATAACCCTTAATTGCATCTTGTTGTGACTCATTAATCAGTGATCTACCTGCAATGGAGAGGTTGAAACTATTTTGATTGAGCCACTTAATGTTTTCAACAGTCTTTATAAAAGTGTTTTTCCCTCGTTCTTTTTCATGAACCTCTAAAGTATAATGATCAAGAGAAACTCTTATTCTTAGCTGTTCAGGATATTTTTTATGTAAAGAAATTAATTCATCTTTATAGCGATTAATAATATTATAAGCATTGGTTAGAACAGTAGACTTAAATCCTTGTGACAAAACAAGTTCTAATATCGTGATCATTTGAGGATTTAAAAATGGTTCCCCTCCAGTAAAGTTAATATGCTCTGTGGGAATTTTATTTTGAATAATTTCTTCAATATAAGTAGATACGTCTTTCAAGGAAATATAAGATAATCGATCGTTAGTTGGAGAAGATTCAATATAGCAATTTTCACATTCTAGATTACAACGTGTGCCGGTGTTAAACCAAAGAGTCTCTAATTTATTTAATGAGACAAAGGCCCTTTTTTCTCCTTTTAACGTAGTCTCTGGATTTGAAAACTTTTTTCTCATAATACCTTTTAACAACACCCTAGATCAGTAGCGGGGTTTTGAGCAGAAGTGCTTTCACTAAAAGGCATATCACCACCACAACCAGTAAATATTCCGTAATGAGTATCCCAATTCCCAAGAAAATCAAAGCTACTTGAAAATCGGGTATTATTCAACATTCTATAAGTGTTTCCACATACTTCTTTTACTTTTCCTTTGAAAAACCTGTGATGATCATCTAGATCAAAAAACTTTTCAGAGTTTTTAATATTTCCTTTATAAATAACTGCTTGTCCAAAATCTTCACATCTGTATTCAAGTTTTGGGATTTTAAATAAACGAGCAGTTACTGAATAGAAATTATAACCTTGTAGTTGTTTTTGAATTTTAGCATTTTCAATTGTTACCGGTTTAACTTCAACTACTCGAGGGTCATTAAAGCCAACTTCTTTTGATAGATCTATAAAATCATTCCAATATAAAGAACCAGAAAGGCATTCTCCATAAAGAACTGGATCGTTTTGTAAGTCTAGGGGTATTCTTCTATCAACGTATATATCAGAAAAATACATCTCTCCCCCCTCTTTTAATAAGTCATAAGAAGATTTTAAAACACTAAGTTTATTTTTAGCGAGATTGATAACACAATTAGAAACAATAATATCGAAGTAGTCATTTTTTAAATTAAGTTCTTCAAGTTGTTCGATATTTCCTTTCAAGAACTGAACGTTGTTTTTTGAAAAGTTAAATTTTTCTTTATGATAGTCAATATGTCGATTTGCAACATCAAGTTGTTCATCAGTCATGTCTACCCCAATCACTTCACCTTCTTGGCCAACGAGTTGAGAAAGTAAATAACAATCTCTGCCTGAGCCAGAGCCAAGGTCTAATATTTTTGAACCGTCTATTTGATGAGGTATAGCAATTCCACATCCATAATATTTAGCAAGAACTTCATCATGAACATTTGATAGACCTTTTTTTATATAATCTGGAATATCTGAAATGGTACAACATGCGTTGGTTTTTAAATCATTTGTATGAGTAAGCTCTTTCCCATAATAATCCTGAACTGACTGGTGAACGTTTTCCATATTGATCTCCTATTTTTGCCTTATAATAGTATTTTTCAAAGAAAGTCACAAAGCTTACAGCCTTACATATTTGCAATTAATATTGGCAAAATGCACCTCGTGGCATGTCTACCCTATAGTTAGAAAACTACCAGGTAAGTATCTGATATTGTTGGAATTCCTGAAGCTTTTCTAAATCTGAGCGACTTAGTTGGTTAAACTTAAAATAACAACCAACTCTAGGAGGATTAATGAGGTATATGAGTTTGGTGATGACATTATTTTTAATAACACAACTTTTTATGAGTTGTGGACAAAGTCCTGTCTCATCGTTAAGAAATTCGTTTAGTGATACTTCTAGTCTGAATCCAGATGATAAAGATAATTATCAAAAAGAATTATGTAAAAAATATGGATACTGTCCAGGAGAAGATGATGGGAATAGCAATGGAGGAGACGATGATGCAGGATCAGATACAGGTGGATCTGATGGAGGCGGTGGTCCCGTTGATGATGGAGAAGGATGTGCTACTGGAAATCATACAGTTGGGGATATCGCTTCAGGAGGACATTGTGGAAAAGGAAAACTTATTCCTATTACTTTTGTCTTCGTAGGTTCAAGTTCTAAAACTTTAAGCCAAGACCCTCAAGCAGATGCTCAAGCTGCAATAGATGAGATGAATGAAAAGTTTCAGCATCTAGGTCATGAATATATTCAATTTAAAATTAAGGAAGCAATAGAAGTTAAGGATGATCAATATCATAATACAACTTGTAATGCTTTAAGCAGTGTTTCAAGCAAGTATAGTTCAAGTGATTCAATGGTGATGCTTTTTGTAAATGATCTTCAAGGAAGTTGTGCAGGCGTTTCTTGGTTGTGGGTTTTTCCTAAAGATTCATTTTCAGTAACGATGGCAGAATATAAATATCCATTTGAACAAGATAGTTTTACTGTTGTTACGCATGAGTTTGCACATAGTTTTGGACTCCACCATACAGGTAATGAATATAATGGATCTGTTCCTTCAACTGGTCTTTTAACATTTAACCAAGTTCTAGGGATGGGTGGAAGAAACTCCAGAAGATGTTCTGATGAGTTTAATTATTTTATAGACCCACAAGCAAGGAATACAAGTGCCTCGGCAGGAGGATTGGATTGGAATTCATATCATAATACTATGTATCCATCCTTTGGAGGACAACCGGACAATGGGTTTTTTACTAATGGTTATGACTATTCAATGAGTTGGACATTTTCTTGTTGGTATAAATTTGCCATGGATGATCTGTAAAATATAAAATGAAGGGCTTAGGGATTGTTTGGGCCCTGATCTTTTGTTGTAGCTACACTTCTTTGTTTTTCTTTTTCAATAATATCGTAGAAAAACATATTTCTCTTAATTAGTTTTACATACTTTCGTGTCTCGTTGAAAGGAATATGCTCGATATTAATAAGTGGGTTTTTATCAATAAGGTAGGTGTTTTTCCATTTATCTATTCTTCTCTCTCCAGCATTATAAGCTGAAAGCATTTCCATTATGTTTTTATTATATCTTTCGTTAAGTTCTAAAAGGTAAGAGATTCCTAGTTTTATATTCTTAGAATATTGCAATAAATCTTTCTTTTTAACTTTTTTATCAAACCTTTTAGCCGTATAAGGCATTAATTGCATGAGGCCCATTGCTCCTACGGGGGAAAGAGCTGAAGGGTTGAAACTTGATTCTTGTCTAATGAGCGATAATACTAATTTATGGTCAATGGCCATTGTTAGTTTTTGAATATCTGTTTTGTAAGGAGATGGAAATAAAGTGAGCAAAATCTCTTTGTCATATTCAAGATTTCCTGATTCAAGTTCTTGATAAAACAATCTAAAAGTAGGAAGAAAAAGGCCATATTCTTGCATTTTGACACTGGCAAGCTTTGTGTGTGCTTTGTACTTGTTAACGATTTCTTCTTTTTTTAGCTCTGATATTTCTTTAAAAAATAAATTATAAATATTTTTGTTTGAAAAAATTTGTGCTCTTTCAAGACTTTTTGAAAAAGTTTTACTGAAATTTATATATTCACTGTCAGTAAAAGAAATAGTTGGTGGTTTTAAGTAGAAATCTATAGCTTGTTTGTGTAAATACTTATTGGATTTTTTTAACTCTTTAGTTGCAACACTTGCATAATATGAAATTGGATTAGTCTTAACAATACCAAGTAAAAGTTTTTGGATTTTAATTTCTTCTAGTTGACCCTTTAAAGACTGGCTTATCCAGTATTGGAGTTTAGATGGAAAAGTTTTATAATTTGCTAACAATTTGCTTTGTTTTATGAAGGCATTGGCATCCTTTGTGTTGCCATCAAGATAAAAACTCCACAGGTAATAAAAATAATAATCGTTTTTAAGTAATGTGATCGAAGTATATTTAATATATAAATAGTCTAGAAGAGTTCTGATTTCTTTTGTTTTTTTGTTTCGTCCTAAAAACGAAGTAAAGTAAAACATTTCTTTTATTGATTTAGGGTTGTCCAAAAAATCAGAATTTCTTTGAATGTTTTTAAAGATCTTATTAAAATGAGCTTTGTATTGACTGGAAAATTCTTTTTTACCACCAAGATTATAAAGAGGTTTAATTAGTCTTTTCAGATCTTTTAATTTTCTATTCTTTTTTGAAAGCGAGTTGGCTCCATACAACTTGTAGAGATCTTTAAACCTTTGATCCTTCATGAAAAACAAAGAAAAGTTTTTTGAAGGAAGGTTTTTTGATGCTAAATACTTTTCTAATAAAATGTTGTATAAGTCTTGACCTTCTTTCAAGGAGGATACTTTTTCTAAAAACCCCTTTTCTTTGTCTGAAGCTTTGTGAGAAAAAATAGATATATATTTAAAAAAAAGAACAGTTGCTTTTTTATAGTCATCTTTTTTTAAACGAAATAAGTTCTTTTTAAAGTACAGAGCACACTTTTTTTCAATGTCGGTGTTTAGAAAAGTTAAGCTGTTTTCATTTGAATAATTCAGACAAATATCTTTTAAGTGTGAAAACTTTTTTGATGTAGCAAACCTTGAAAGAGTAAGAAGCCAATTCTTATAAGGTTCAAAAAGCTTATCTTGATTAACTTTCTTTAAAGTATTACTGATTTTCCTAGAACTTAATTTGTCTAGATTTTCGTTATAGAGCTTAGATAAGTCGTTATAAAAATCACCATTGGAGCAAAACCCAGAAAGAGATATCATTAAACAATATAAAATACAGAATTTTTTCAATATAATCCCAAGCCTCCGTGCTTACTCAGTTTATATTTTATCAAATATTTTGAGTTTTTGTACTTGGTTCTTAATTATGTGCCCCTCATCTTGTACGTCACTAGGAAGCTTGATAAATACTTGATCAATTTGTTTTGTAAGTTTATTTACCTCGTCATCACGCTCTAGCAGTTTCTGATCAACAGCAGTGATTAGTTCGGCAACATCAAAAAAGAAGTCTCCATCTCGAAACCTAGTGTTGGTGTTTTTCTGACCATTAATTGTGTTTCTTAAGATGTTTTTCACTTTTACCATCGGTCCAGCAATCTTGTGTGTATAGATTAATAGTCCAAAAAATTGAATGCAAATAAATAAAAGTAGAATAACTATTTGAAAAATTATTAATTTTCTTAAAAAAGGTTCAAATGATCCTGGTGGTAGATTCATTGCCAGAAGGTGACTTTTTGTTGCAGAGATGATGACAATGTCTAATAAGATAAAAAATACTGCTGTACTGGCAGTTATGATAACTGACGTTCGAACTTGAAACGCAGGGTCAATTATTAGATATTTTCTTTTATATTTCTTTTTGCTCATATTCGTAATCTTGGATGTTTTTATATATTATACGCTATATAAAATTATAAAAAACAGAGGGAAATATTATGATAAATGTTGAGTTACTAAAAGAACAAATTGCTCAAGTGATAAACCCACTATCTGGTAAAACCCTCGAAGACGAGTCAAGAATTGAATCTATAAACCTTAAAGAAGATGAATTGTTTATTAAATATAAAAGAGATGGAATTGCAGCGAAAGAGAAAAAAATTATTGAAAACGAAATACTATCAAAACTTGATAAACATATGGATACGGATAAGGTTATTTTAAAATCAATTTCGGCTCAAAAAAAAGAAGCAAAGCCAACGGGTATTCAAAACCCAACAGGCATACCTGCCAAGAAAAGAATTAATGGAGTTAAGAAAATTATAGCTATTGGTTCAGGTAAAGGTGGAGTAGGAAAATCGACTTTAACAGTTAACCTAGCAATGACTTTAAAAAATGCTGGAAAAAAAGTTGGAATTATTGATGCTGATATTTATGGGCCAAGTATTCCAATGACTCTTGGAATGATGGATGCTCAACCTCTAGCAAACGATGATAATAAAATGCTTCCATTGGAAGCACACGGAATAAAATTTATCAGTTTTGGGTTATTTATTGATACAGAAGCTCCAGTTATTTGGCGTGGTCCTATGCTTGGTAAAGTTTTAAACCAATTCTTCTTCGATGTTGTTTGGGGTGACTTAGATGTAATATTAATAGACCTTCCACCTGGAACTGGAGATGTTCAGCTTTCTATGGTTCAAAAAATTGAAACTGATGGTGCTATTATTGTTTCTACTCCTCAAGACCTAGCTTTCTTGGATGCTAGAAGAGCACTTGAGATGTTTAAGAAAATGGAACTGCCAGTTCTTGGAATAGTAGAGAATATGAGTTCATTTATTTGTGATAATTGTGACAAAGAACATCATATTTTTGGAAATTCAAACTTAAAGAAAACAAGTGAATCGTTAGATATTAACTTCTTGGGTGCTATTCCAATGAAGCACAGTATCGCAAGTGCTGGTGATAGTGGAGTTCCAGTCATGGCACAAGATAATCTAGACACAACTATTTCTAGCTCTTATGAGTCAGTTGTGAAAATATTATTAGAGAATGTAGAAATATAAAAAAGAGAGCTTATGAAAGATCAAGTTTATAATGATGGGGAACTAGCAGATTTAAATCTTAAGATTGATAAACAGATTGTAGAAAACTTAGACATTATGTCCAAAACCTCTGGTTTAAGTCCTGCTGACATTGTAGTAATAGCCCTGAAGCGATATGAGTCTTGCCATGCTGATTATATGAGGGTCGCACCGACCTTAGAGTAGAGTTACTGTCTACAAAAAAACAGTCATTTATTTTCACTTGTCTAAACTTTAGTCACTTTTTTTAAACATTACTTTCTAAACACCTGTAAACTCGTCCAAATATTTGGCATGCCTTTTGCTTATTAGTTATACGAACTTAACTATTTTATTAGCAAGGCAAAACATGAAAGAATTAACTTTAAAACACACGAAGCGATTATTTATTCTAGCACTAGGCTTGATTTTAGTATCTGGAGTCTACAATGCATTTTTTGTAGATTTTAGGGTTGAAACATCGGCCATAGATAATCATAACTTTAAACTTAAAAAACTTAGAGTAGTGAAAAAGACTAGAAAAACATACTCTAGGAAAAGAGTTGTTGCTCGAAGTGGATATTCTAGAAAGAGAAAAGCGATAGTAAAAAAAGCAGTAGAAAACTCTAGGAATGAAATCTCTTCATCTCACCAAAAAGCTCATATTCAACATGAACTGAACTTAAGTTTGAAAGAGTTTTTTAATCCAAAAATGTATAAAAAGGTTTTAAAATCTGATCAAGCCCATGGTTCTTTGGCTGCAAGAGATGGAGTGATTGAGACATTTGAAGTATCGCTTCCTAACGGAGAAGAGATAGTTGGGCAATTTTCAGAAATGAATGGAAATGTTTTTACTTATGATCATGAAGGTCATTTATACTCAGGATTAATTTATCAATCAGGTAATAGTGCATACTCTGTAACTTTGGTAAACGGTCCTTATAAAGGTAGTAAGATGAAGTTTATCTCTGAAAGAAGTAACGAAAATTATGGAAGAAGCTTAAGTAATGAAGAAGATAGCTATGAAAAAATGTTAAAAGAAGAGAAAAAAGAATTAGAACAAATTGAAAAAGAAAGAATTCAAGCAGAAAACTTTCCTCAAGAAGATAAAACTGAAGAGCAAGCATAAAAAAAGCCCATCTAGGAAGATGGGCCATAAGTTTCAAATATATAATTTAAACTATTGTTTATAATTAAGAGTCAAATTCTGTCCTACCTCAAGAAGATCAGGATTATTTAAGTTATTTAAAAGAGCAATCTCTTT
>CALIJZ010000070.1 GCA_938017795.1 uncultured Bacteriovoracaceae bacterium | reverse complement strand
TAATGATTTAGATAACTTAGATTCTTTTGATTTTTATGAAACGGACAGATTAATAAATGATGGAGGAGACGGCCGGATTTGAACCGGCGGCTTTACAGTTTTGCAAACTGTTCCCTTGGACCACTCGGGCACGTCTCCAATGGTAAGTAGTATTGTAGAATAATGAACTTAAATTAAAAAGAAGTTAAACTGAAATTAAATTAAGAAAATTTATGCTTTTTTGATAATGTAGCGAGTTTTTCCTTCATCGATTCTCTCTCTCAGTTCTTTACCAACCTTGAAAAATGGAACCTTTTTGGGCTCAACGTTTACAACCTTACCAGTCTTTGGATTTCTTCCTGAATAGGCCTTATAAGTCCTATTAGCAAAAGATCCAACACCTCTAATCTCAATTCTGCCATCATTTAAGAGCTCTTGAATCATCTCTCTAAAGACTAGGTTGATAATCTTATCAGAGTAAGAATGTGGTAGTTTTGCTTTCTGCTCTAAAGCATTAATCAAATCTGCTTTAGTCATAGATTTTCCTCGCTAAAGTGTAAGTACTTATATTTTAAGGAATTTCTTACTCAAACGCTGAGAGTGAATATTTTTACCTAGCTTAAAGATTGACTATTTTTATGGGCATAAATGATTCACTCAGATCTAATATAGTGGCCTTATATGCCTAAAGGTGAGCTTCATTATGAAAAAAATTGGTATTAAGAGATAATAATCCTAGGTTTATGAATTTAAGAATACTCCATTTATTTTTACTAGCACTTCTATCTACTAGTTGTATGTCTACTAGAGATAGTCGCTATGAGGAGCTAGATCCAGATGCAGAAGTTTGGACTGAAGGCGTGGATGTAAAATTATCAAACCTTTGTGCCTGCCAAGATGGTCTTCCTATTCAATTAAGTGCAAGTGAAACATGTCAAAGATTTTGCTCCACTGCAAAACCTGAAGCTGCTGTTTATTTAGATGCTCAACTTAATGAGGAAGTACTAACAGGAGTCGGTCTTAATAGTCTGTATGAATGGTGTACAAAAGATAGAACAGATGAATTTGGTGATGTTAGTAGTGCTAACTCAGGGTGTGTTTTAAACGCAAAAGACTCATTAACAAGTCAAAATCAAGAATTACAAGTTCAAGTAACAGTAAGTTCAAATCAATTAGTTGCAAACCTTCCAGAAGGTTTTAGAAATAATGTTAACTATCAATTAGTTTTAGTGGAGAACTCATCACAAAGTATTTCTACTAGTGTTCAGTTTATGAAGGTTGATGCCTTTACTGCTGGAAGTTCTGAAGCTATTGAAATTATCGGAGTGAAACAATATCAATGTAATGTTACTTATTTTAATACAGATGATACATTGCCGCCTATTAGTTATCAGTATGAGAAAAACTTTTTTGTTTCAGTAAGTACTCCTGAAGTTTTGCCATTAGCTTTTATTCAAGAATTTCAAATTTTTTGTCACACAAGGCATCCTTTATTTTTAGACGCTCCCGGTGAGCCTAGAATAGGATTTCAAGAAGTATTCCCGATGTTTCATCCAAGTGATCCTAAGTTTTGGGATTTGGATGGAGACAATAGATTGGCCATTGAAGAGTTAATCGAAGCAAAAACTGGTGAAACTTATGATAATGGTCTTTTTAGTTCAATAAGATATCAGACTAGCCCTATTGCTCCACTTAAGACTTTGGGGTTTATGTTACATCCAATTATAGAAAATAATATATCAAGGTGTCCGGGGATTTCAGACTATAACTCCTCAGATCCTCTTTATCAGGCACTTGGAGAGGTGTTTAAAATAAATAATAAACAATACCCACTAGAGCCCCTATATGAAGCAATCAGACAACCATTAAATATAATAGATGCAAATAATAATGCTTATCCTGTACCTACACAAGAGAGGTTTGGAGAAGATATTATTTATGTTCGAAAATCTCAGATAGATACCAATTGGTATACTTACGCTGGTCCAGATTTGGATATTAAAACATTCTTAGCTCCTGATGGAAGTGATATCTCTGCTGCTACAGATGTCTATTTTGAAGTTATCAGTCCGATCGCCTCAGGCAACCCGACTAGAGTATATAAAATTCGTCAATTAGATGGAGCCGTTGAAGGTGAAGGTTTTGCTCACGATAAGAGAGTTGGATGTATCCCTGCTATTTAAAGAAGGTGAGTTTTCATTAAATTAATTGTCGGTTCTAGGTTTTCTTGAAAAGAAAAATAAAAAATCATCCATATACAAAACATCATTATAAAATTTAATGCTAATTTTTTTATGAATTTAACAATGAAGCTATGATCACCTTTTGTTAAATAATGAATAATTATTAATCCTAAAACGAAAGCAATAATAAACTTTATAAAAAAGCCTTTTACTTTGGTTGAATCTTCCATTATTGAAAACAATTTAGGTACTGCTTCTTTATCGACATACCAATGACTTAGAAAATCTTCCATTTTAGGATACTTTTCAATCAACTTACCAATTGAATTATCTTGAGATTTTTCTTGGATTATTTCTCTCATCTCTTCTGGGCTCATATTTGAAAATGGATTAGATCGCTTTAGGTCTTCAAAAGCTTCAGCTGAAAACATTGATCCATCATCTGGGTCTTGTGCCCAAGATAGGTTAAAAACTAAGAAGAGAAGTAAAAAGTATTTCAATTCTCTTCTTTAATAAACCTAGAGAAAAACTGAACTGTAGGAGCAGCAATATATAAAGATGAGTATGTACCAATTAAAACACCTATAAATAAAGCTAGAAAGAAATCTCTCGTAATACCACTACCAAAAATAAGCATTGATACAATCACAAATAAGGTAGTAAGTGAGGTCCACATTGTTCTAGAAAGAGTCTCATTAAGTGCATTGTGAATATGAGTTGTTAATCTCGTCTTAGGAGCACGTTCTTCATGCTCTCTAACTCTATCATAAATAACAACCGTATCGTTTACTGAGTATCCAATAACGGCAAGAAGAGCTGCGACGATCTGAAGGCTAAATTCAATATTAAAAAGAACAAAGATCCCACATACAATAACTACATCATGAAAAAGTGCAACGATTGCTCCAGGAGCATATTTAAAATCAAATCGCAGACCAATATATAATAAAATACCACCAAGAGCTATTAACATGGCATAAAGCCCTGAAATCTGTAATTGCTTACCAGCTTTAGGACCTACGATATCCGTTTTTCTAATCTCAGCACCTTGGCTAGCAAAAGATGATTTCAACTTTGTAGCAAGAGTATTTGTCACTGTATTAATATCATTTTGAGAAGCAGCAACTTTAACTAAAAACTCATTATCAGTTGGAGCTCCAATTTGTTGAATTTGAGAAACAGGATAATTTGTTTCTAAAAGAGTTGATCGAATAGTTTCAGCCGTTACAGCTTGATTAAATTGAACTTGAATTTCCGCTCCACCTTTAAAATCAACACTAAATAATGGGCCCTTGCCAAAGATTAACATTAGAGATCCTAAGACTGCTAAAGCAGAAAGAATCGTTGTATATTTAAATTGTTGAACGAAAGGTATATTAAACCTTCGCTTTGGATCTGCTTTCATATTCATTGAACTTGTTTTTGTATTCATAATTATTCCTAAATAATTAACATTAAATGCTAACTGTTTTCCCTCTTACTCTATCCATATAAATTTCAAATAATAACTTCCCAACAAAATAAGAAGAATAAATCGTTGCTATAATCCCGATTAATAATGTTATTGCAAATCCTCTAATTGGACCTGTACCAAAATTTAAAAGTGCTAAACCAGCAACTGCTGTTGTTAAGTTGGCATCAATAATTGTCCAGAAAGCTTTAGCAAATCCTGCTTCAACTGCCGGTCGACCACTGACCCCTATTCGAATCTCTTCTTTAATTCTCTCAAAGATAATAATATTGGCATCGACGGCCATACCAATGGTTAAGGCAATCCCTGCAATCCCTGGAAGCGTTAATGTCGCCTCTAATCCTACTAAACAAGCCAGAACGATTAATATGTTTATTGATAAAGTTAACAAAGCAATAAAGCCTGAAACTTTATAATAAAAAAGAATAAAACAAAAAACACATAAAATTCCTATTGCTGCTGCAAATCTTGCTTTTTCAATAGATTCAGCACCTAAACTTGGTCCAACAATTCTTTGTTCTTGAAATTCAAGATCTACTGGAAGAGCTCCGGCCCTAAGTACTAATGATAAGTCTGATGCTTCTTTTACAACTTTATCTCTATTTCCTTGACCTAAAGTAATGGAAGCATTCCCACCTGCAATTTTTTCTTGAATATTTGGTGCACTATAAACATTTCCATCTAGGATGATGGCCATTCTATTTCCAACGTTTTCTTCAGTAACATTTGCAAATTTTTGAGCCCCTTTTGTTTTAAAACTAAGTCCAACATAAGGTCTATTATCTTGAGGATCAAAAGCAACCCTAGCATCTTGAAGATCATCACCAGTTATTCTTGCCATTGAATTGATTAAGTATGGTTCACCAATTGTTACTTCATTAGTTAGAGCATTTACTCTTTTTTCAAAAACTAGTTCATGTCCAGCAGGAAGATCATCTTTTAAAATTTGATTAACATTACTTACATACTCAGAAAATCTTGATCCAGCTTTATATTCACCACCAGCAGTATTAACTTTTTCTAACCAACCTGTAATTTTAGCGGCTTCATTAGGGTCATCATTAACAATTTTAAATTCTAGTTTCGCCGTTTGACCTATAAGATCTTTTGCTCGGTCAATATCCTTTACTCCTGGCAGTTGAACAACAATTCTATCTTCTCCTTGAGAAACAATCTCAGGCTCACTAACACCAAACTCATCAATTCTATTTCTAATAACTTCAATAGACTTTGAAACAGCGTTAGTTTCTAAATCATTTTTAAGAGTATTATTAATTCCATAAGTTAAACTATTTGAAGTCTCAGATGTTAATCTTAGATAATAGTCATAGTATTCTCTAACTTTTTCTTTTGCTCGAGCAATTTCAGATGGATTTGAAAGAACAATTTGAACTCTTGGATCTTTAAGATCAGACTTTGTAATTTCTCCAATCGTTGCAGCTATCTCTTCGTCCTGCTTAAGATAAGTTACAGCTTTTTGAACTTGAGTTGTTACCTCATCAAGATAAACTTTATCAAAATCAATCCCTAAAACAATATAGAGACCACCTTGAAGGTCTAGTCCAAGATTAATTTTATTTTTAACGGGATAACCTGAATCTTCATTTAAGTTAAAAACTGTAGGAATAATTGTCATTATTGAAATTCCAACAATTATTAAAAGAAGAACAAATCTAGAAAACCATTTTTTACTCATTATATATATCCTTTAAGAATCACTTTCTTTTGAATTATTTTCTCGATGATGATTTGCTTTCGTTGTGATTACATTTTCATCATCTTGTTTTTTATCATACTCTTTATATTTATCATCTGGAGTATCGTGAGTTATACCTTTCATAGCATCTTGAAATTCTCGCATGCCTTTACCTAGACCTTTAGCAAGACCTGGAAGTTTTTTAGGGCCAATAAAAATTAGCGCTAAAGCAAGGACAATAAGAATCTCTCCGGCACCAAGACCAAACATAACTACTCCTAACTAAATACTCTTTAGTGAGATTTCTGCGTGTTCTCTATGGTAAATTATTTTGCTTCAGAACTGAAGATGTTTTTTGTATCTCCACCAATTTGTGATCTCAAGAATTTAACTTTGGTCCCTTCAGAAACTTCCAAAGTTACAACTTTATCTGTTAATCCAACTATTTTACCAATAACCCCAGACTTCATATAAACTTCAGCACCTTTATCTAGAGAAGAATTAAACTTTGCTTCATCTTCAAGCTTCTTTTTTTGAGGTCTTATCATCAAAAAATAAAACACGAAAAAAATAAGGATAAAAGGGATAAAACTCATAAACTGGCTCTGAGTCGTTACTTGAGCTGCATCTTGGGCCATAGCATTGGAAATAAACATAAAAAAATCCTTTAAAAATTATTTGAAGTAAAATCTTTATAAAATGATAGATAATACTCGTCAAACTTATCTTGCTTGATCGCTTCTCGAGCTTGTCTCATCATATTTAAATAAAAATGAAGATTATGATAGGTCATCATTCTTCCAGCACTAAATTCATTCGCTTTATACAAATGTCTAATATAGGCCCTAGAATATCGCTGGCATACTTTGCAACTACATCTCTCATCTGGAGATTTATTATCTTTTTTAAATCTCTCGTTCTTAATATTCATAGGTCCCATGGATGTTAACATCTGACCATTACGGGCATTTCTGGTTGGGAGCACGCAATCAAACATATCAACCCCAGTAGAAACTGCTTGTAAAATATCTAATGGCTTCCCCACTCCCATTAAGTAGCGTGGTTTATCCTCTGGCATATAGTGAGTGAAGTTATCTAATAATTCTCTCATTTCTTCGTTTTTTTCACCTACAGAAAGACCACCAATAGCAAAGCCTTCAAAATCATATTGGCTTAATGTTTCTAGAGAAAACTTTCTTAATTCAAGATCTAGTCCACCTTGAACGATTCCAAAAAGGTTTTGATGAGGCTTTAATTCAAATTCTCTACAAATCTTTGCCCAAGCGTGAGTCTTTTTTAAACTCTCCTCCATCTTTTGTTTTGTACATGGAAGTGCAGGACATTCATCAAAGCACATTACAATATCAGATCCTAACTCTTTTTGAATTTGCATCGATTCATTTGGACCAATGAAGTGTTTACTTCCATCAATATGTGATCTAAACCACACCCCTGTATCAGTTACTTTATTTAAGCCCGAAAGAGAATAAACTTGATACCCTCCAGAATCTGTTAAAATTGATTTATTCCAACTCATAAAACCATGGAGTTCACCAAGGTCTTCAATAAGCTTAGATCCGGGTCGTAAAAAAAGATGATAAGTATTTCCAAGAATAATTTCAGCCCCAAGCTCTTCAAGGTCTTCAGAGGTCATCATTTTAACTGAAGCTTTTGTACCTACTGGCATAAACACAGGTGTTTCCACTTTCCCTCTAGAGGTTTCAAAAAATCCTGCTCTTGCTTTCTTACTGGTATGTTCGACTTTGAACTTCAATTTATTTGTATCCTTTTCGTAAAATCAACATAGCATCACCATAGGAATAAAATCTATATTTTTCAGCAATTGCCTGCTGATAAAGATCCAATGTTTGCTCTCGTCCTATTAATGAGCTCACCAACATTAAAAGTGTCGATTTAGGCAGGTGAAAATTTGTTAATAAGCCTTGAACTGAATTAACCTCCACACCTGGATATAAAAAGATATCCGTCGAATTATAATGATTTTCCTTATAATTTGGATTTTTTTTCATGCTCTCAAGAACTCTTAAAGTCGTGGTCCCGACAGCAATTGTTTTTTTATTTTTAATTTTTTCTAATTCCTCTGATTTAATTTTAAATACTTCACTATGCATTTTATGATCAAGAAGTTTTTCTTCAAAAACCGGCCTAAAAGTTCCTATTCCAACATGCAAAGTGACAAAGGCCTTTTCAATGTTTTTATCCTCTAATGATTTAAATACTGAATCAGTGAAATGAAGACCAGCTGTAGGAGCAGCAATCGAGCCTAATTCATCAGCATAGGTTGTTTGATATCTAATAAGATCTAAGTCATCACTTTCACCATTTCTAATATAAGGAGGGATTGGAATTTGAGCATTGCTAGAAAGAAACTCACTTAAATCGTGAATATTTCCCAGTGATACTTTAAAAGTTAGTTCAGCTCGAGAATCAATTTTGATAGACTGGTTTCCATTGATGAAATAAGTATCTCCGATTCTCTTTTTTCCATTAGACTTAATCATAACTTCGACTTGCCCATTATCATCTAATTTATTATCCAAAAATAAGAACTCAGCTTTAGATCCAGTTGATTTTTGAGCAAAAACTCTTGAGCTAAAAACTTTAGTATTGTTTAAAGCTATAGAGCTTGCTGGCTCTAAAAAAGTAGATAATTGATCAAACCTAGAATGAGTCACCTTTCCAGTAGCTTCGTCAAAGACTAATAGTCTAGAATGATCTCGTTTATCACTAGGAGTTTGTGCAATTAGCTCTTTAGGTAAGTCATAGTCATAGGAATTTGTAAGAAGGTCTAAATTTTTCAATGGATCAATATATCATTAGTAATACGAAAATATTAGTCACATAGAGATTGTAAATAATCCATGGTACTTTATTTTCTTATTCAAATTCAGTAATCTCAAAATGAATAGAAAATGAAGGAGAGCGCCATGCGTCAAGTGCCAGAATTAAGCTTACTATCTTTTGTGAACGGGTCTGAGTCTGAAAGGAAAAAATTCGTTGATGAATTGATGATCGGTCTAAAAGATTATGGATTTATAATTTTAGTAGATCATACAGTTCAAGATGAGGTGATTAAGCAATCTTATCATCACACTAAAAAATTCTTTGAATTAGATAAAGCTACAAAAATGAAATATGTTTGCCCAGACGGTGGAGGTCAACGAGGATATACTGCGTTTGGTGTTGAACATGCCAAAACTTCTGACGTTCCAGATTTAAAAGAATTTTGGCATGTTGGAAGAGAAGTAAAAGATGATCATAAATTTAAGTCATTATATCCTGATAATATTTGGCCTGAGGAAACTGATGGATTTGAGACTGCACTTCAGGATCTTTATGACTCATTAGATGAGACTGCTAATCACTTATTAGATGCGATTGGTATTGGATTAGATGTTCCTAAGCAATATTTTAGAGATATGGTGAGTGACGGGAATTCAATTTTAAGACCGATTCATTATCCTGGAATTAAAGATGGTGTCCCAAGAGGTGCTGTACGAGCAGCGGCTCATGAGGATATTAACCTTATTACGATCTTAGTTGGTGCAACTTCTTCAGGGTTAGAACTTCTAGATAGAGATGGGCAGTGGTTAGCTGTTAAAACTAAAGAAGGTCAATTGATTGTTGATTCTGGAGATATGATGTCTAGAATAACAAATGGAATTATTCCAGCAACTACCCATAGAGTTGTGAATCCAGAAGATTTAACAGTTCCAAGATATTCTATGCCGTATTTTGTTCATCCTAACCCTGATACAACGCTTGAGTGTGTTCCATCATGTATAGGAGATGGAGCAAAGTTTCCACCAATAAATTCTCATAAGTTTTTAATTCAACGGCTTAAAGAGATTGGGTTAGTTAAATAAGTTAATCTTTATAAATATTCTCATTTATTAAACTATAGACTTGATCTACATGATTACCTTCATAATTATGTGGATATTTATAATGCATCTTATCTGGGTGGTAATTTCTTAAATGTGTTGGAACTTCAATTGTCGATCTATTTTTTACAATATCTAATGCCTTATCAATTGCTTTATAAGCACTATTTGATTTGGGAGCTTTAGCAAGATAGATACAAGCTTGGGATAAAGTAATTCTAGCCTCTGGCATTCCAAGGTTTTTTACTGCGTAGTGAGCATTATTAGCAACCATCAATGCATTAATATCAGCGTTACCAATATCTTCACTAGCTAAGATCATCATCCTTCTAGCGATAAAAACAGGGTCCTCTCCCCCATCGAGCATTACTGCTAAATAGATTAAAGCAGCATCAATATCACTGCCTCGAATACTTTTTATAAACGCCGAGATGACATCATAATGCCTTGTCGATTTCTTATCATAGAATCTTGCTTCTTGAGCCAGAAGAGTTTTAATCTCTTCTCTATCTTCAAGTTTAGACTCATAGATTCTCTCTAATTTGCTTAGGGCAAACCTAGCATCTCCATTTGAGAAGTTAATAATTAAATCAAGAATATCATCATCAATATTTAGATCGATATTCCCTTTAGTTAAGATTTTCTTCAAACTCTCATCAATATGAGAATTAAATCTTAAAAGATTGACTCGAGATAAAAGTGCTTTATTTAAAACAATTTGAGGGTGTTCTGTTGTAGCACCAACAAAGATAAAATCACCTTTTTCAAGATAAGGAAGTAGTGCATCTTGAGCTGCTTTATGGATTCGATGAACTTCATCTACAAAAAGAATGCACTTTTTCTGATATAGATTCTTTTGATCCTTTATATGACTTAAAATCTTTTTAAGATCACTTATTCCACCCAAAACAGCATTGAAAACTTGAACATCAAGCTTTAAGTGATGGCCAAGAATCAAGGCAGCAGTTGTCTTTCCAGTTCCAGCAGGGCCATGCAAAATAAAGTGTGGACAATTTTTAGAATTAAATTTTTCTAAAGTTGATTTGATAAAGTCTTGACCATAGAAACTAGTAAACTCAGTAGGTCTTATTTTATAAGCCAGAGGTTGATTATGATCGCTGAATTGAAAAAGTGAATTTTGCATTAATTAATAAATAGCTACATAGCCAGATTTTAATAGATCCCAAGGAGAATCATAGACATGAATTTGATTTGTCACTAGATCATTATTATAAACTTGAAGGTTTTCATGGCTCCAAAGTAAGAGACCGCCCTTTAAATTATAAGCTTCGATTTTTTTTCCCATAAGGGTCTCAGTGAACTTCCCACTCCTATAACCTATCGTACAATAGGAAATAATTTTTTTATCTTTATAATTTTCAAGATTATCTAAAAGTTGTTTTTTAGTAATTGAGTTTTTGATTTGAGAAACCTTGATTTCTTTTTCATCTCTGACATCTACATATATGGCATCTTTTAAAGACAGTGCTTCTTTAGGCAAGATATTTCTTACAGTTTTAAACTCAGTTTTATAATCATTAAACATTTCATGAATTTTTTTTAAATTCTTGGCATCATCTTCAGGTTCGTTCATGAATTGCACTTTTTTTTCTGGTTCATTACTAGTACTTGCTATTTTATCTGCAATAGCTTCTTGGTATTGAGAACAACTTAACAAACTTAAAACAATTAATAAAAACTTCATATAAATATCCTACTTCCTATACGCACCCAATCTGATTGATAGTCCAGAGCAATCTTATAGTCCTGACTCATTCCCATTGATAGTTCAATTCGGTCATTAAGAAAATACTCAGCTCGTAATGCCTCTTTAATTTTAACGAGCTTAGAAAAACAGCTCCTTGCGTCATCTTCAAAGGAGTCAGTCCTAATATTGCCAATTGTCATCAAACCTTGAATTTTCTTTTTAGAAACGTGTAATTTCTCGACAGCTTCCTTGAGCTCATCAATCTCAGTAAAACCAGATTTTTCATTTTCTCCAGAAGTATTTACTTGTAAAAAAATTTGAATATTTACATCACTAGATAAAAAATCCTGAACTAAACTCATTTTAGAAACAGAGTGAATTGAAAAAAGGTTCTTAATTGCTAAAAGTTTTTTGATTTTATTTCTTTGGAGATTACCTATAAAGTGCCACCTAATATCTAGATCTGATAATTGTTCAGACTTCAAACTTAATTCTTGAACCTTATTTTCGCCAAAGTCTCTATGACCTAAACTATACAAATAGGAAATCTTCTCTATACTTTGATTTTTTGAAACAATTATAAGTTTTGCTGTATTTAAATCTTTTAAAACTTCTTCGTAATTTCTTTTAAGATTATCCAAGATTATTTTATAGATTTTGCTTTTTTATGAAATGACTTCATCATTAATGGAAGGCTCGTTTTTACTAATTTATTCACAACCATCTTGGGAGCAAAGATTTTAAAATCTACATCAAGTCCATAAGTTACTTCAGTTTTCTTTGCACTGATTTCTTCTAATTCCCAATAGCCTGAATTTTTTTTAAAAAGATCTCCTGAGACAAGCTTCCAAGAAATTCCATTAGGCTCATCTAAAGATACTTCAATAACATAAGTCGCCACTTTAATCATGTTAACAGTATATTGGACTTTTAATTTTTTCTTAGTTTTTTTTAAAATTTTAATCTCTTCTACTCCATCTACAAAATCTGGGTAAGATTCAAAATCAATAATTGCTGCATAGACTGATTCTATCGGAGCTTTGAATGTGTCGGTTCTTTCTACAGCTGGCATTTAATATCTCGGCTTCATATCAAAGCGATGATGAGCTTGAATATTTCTAATGGTTCCAGACTCACTTCTCATGACAATTGAGTTCGTAATTGCCCCCCAAGACTTAAATCTTACTCCTGGTAGAAAGCTTCCATCAGTAACTCCAGTTGCACAAAAGAGAACATTTCCTTTAGCAAGCTCATCAATTTGAAAAACTTTATCAATATTATCTATTCCCATTTTCTTAGCTCTCACTATATCTTCATCACTTCTAGGTTTTAAAATTCCTTGAAAATCTCCACCAACACACCTTAGTGCTGCTGCGGCAATAACTCCCTCAGGAGCCCCACCGGTTCCAAATAAGATATCTACTCCCGAATCCGGGTCAGTTGTTGCAATAGCTGCAGAAACATCTCCATCAACTATTAAGTAGATTCTACAACCCGATTGTCTCAGTTCTTTAATTAAATCCGAATGTCTTGGTCGGTCCAAAACAATCGCAGTTAGATCTTGAATTCTACAGTTTTTAACCTCAGCTACTCTCTTTAAATTCTCTGTTGGCGACTTAGTAATATCAATGACGCCTTTACAATCTGATCCTACTGCAATTTTTTGCATATAAATATCCGGAGCATTTAAAAGGTTTCCTTTATCTCCAATGGCCATAACCGAAATTGAATTAGGCATACCATTAGCACAAATTGTTGTTCCCTCAAGCGGATCAAGAGCTATCTCAATCTCTGGTCCATTACCAGAACCAACTTTCTCACCAATATATAACATGGGGGCTTCATCTCTTTCGCCTTCTCCAATAACAACTGTTCCACGACATTCAACTGAATCAAGCATAGATCTCATAGCATCTACTGCGGCTTGATCAGCGGCTTTTTCATCACCTCGTCCCATTTGCCTGGCAGAAGCAATGGCAGCCATTTCAGTTACACGTACGAATTCAAGGGCAAGATTTCTGTTCATAACTCTCCTAAAAGATATAGGTAAAACAGAGTTATTTTATGCTTTATTGGGTCTTATGGCCAAGTAAGATCGACTTAAATATTTCTTATAAGAAATTCTAATGTCGCCTCATCTATATGATCTGTGTTTAGTTTTGATAAGAAGTTTTTAGCCTTTGCTACCCTACCTTCATTACGATGGGCATCCAGTTGAAAAGCAAACTCTTCCTCACTCAGAAGAGGAGTTTCTAGATTTCTTTTATTAATTACATCCCCTGTTTGAGTTCCTTGTAAATCCCACTCAATGAAATCTTTAAAGATAATAATTTGAAATTTTGCAATTTCTCCATTTGAGTGAGTCCAAACAAATAACTCTATTGGACCATCGGCTTGCAACCAATATTTTAGTCCTTGAGGTTTTTGAATTTCATATTTAGCTTTGTGTAATGGTCTTAGATTTCTTACAAAATTTGATATTTCCAAGAATGACTCTATTTTAGATTTTATGATTTTAGATTCTTCAAAGTGAAGACCTAGTCTTTTATCTTTTACCCATTTAATTTCAGCACTGATAAAGCATCTTTCTCCATACCAACTAAGCGTACCTTTAAGTGTATCTCCAACATTAAGATCACCTGTCCCACTACCTCTTTCTAACTGAACTCCTGTTAGAGAAATATCCTTAACCGAAAATGTACTTAATGTTCTATCTTCTTCACCTTGTAACCTGAAAGTTAAATAATTTAGAGGAAACCTAGGCAGGACTCTTTTTTCAATTTTATTAGAAGTTTTTAGTATTAAGTTTAATTCAGCACTCATAAACAAATTCCCTTTGAGATGTTCTTATCTCCTCTATTTTATCAAGAAAAAATGAGAAAAATTTAAGGAGGAAAAAATTGAATGACCAAAGGTGTACTGGGAATTAAACTAGTCCTATCGTGGATGAAAATAATAAAATTTGGGAGATAGATAACCTCCCTAATCGATTAACTCTCTTTAGAGTTATACTCATCCCAATTATTGTAGGATTTCTATACCTGATCAAGTTTACAGATATTCAAACTGAAATTTTAAAATACGGAATTTTAGCTTCATTTTTCTTCTTTATCGCAAGTGTGACTGATTTTTTTGATGGTTATATTGCTAGAAAAAGAAATATTGAAACAGTCATAGGATCATTTCTAGATCCGATTGCTGACAAATTTTTAGTGGTGAGCTCTCTGATTATGCTTTTATCTCTAGGTAGGATTTATGATTGGGTTGTTATTATATTAGTTGTTAGAGAACTTTATATGACATCCTTGAGATTACTTGCAAGTAATCAGAGCCTACAAGTTCCAGTAAACTACCTAGGAAAATGGAAAACTGCTACTCAAATGTTCGGAATACCCTTTCTCATGATTGGTGGTGTGTGGGTTGGCATTGACTTTAATTTATTAGGCAAAGTTTTTATTGTTATCTCCGCTGTTTTATCAATCATCTCTGCCACAATATATACTTTGGGGTTATTAAGAACAGTTCAACAAAAAAGAAAACTAAAAAAAGCGAAATAAAAATGAATCATATATTACTTACCATTTCTGGACTTGATAAACCTGGAATCACGGCCAGTCTTAGCTCTTTACTTAATAAGCATAACTTAACTATTAATGACATTGGACAATCAGTTACCCACGGTCTTTTATCACTTAGTATATTAGCTCAAATGAATCCATCCAGCGATCAAGACTCTATTTTAAAAGACTTTCTCTTTGAAACTAAAAACCTTGGAGTAGAATTTGATTACACATTTATAGAAGCTAAGAATGTGAATAGAAGTTTTGCTCAAGAATTTATTATTAGTTGCGTAAATCCTGAAGGTTTAAGTTCTGAATTTTTTAAAGACATTACTAGTTTTTGTGCAAATAAATTTTTAAATCTTCAAAACATTGAGAATAGATCATCTGCTAATCTTTTAACGACCCTTGATCTATGTTTTGTTTGTAAGGACCCATTAGATCTAAAAAACTTAAAAACCTCTATTTTAGAAATTTCTAAAAAGCATTGTGTTGATTTATCAATTGTAGAGAATAATGTTTTTAGATTTAATAAGCGACTTATCATTTTTGATATGGATTCTACACTCATTCAAACCGAAGTCATTGAAGAATTGGCCATGCTCGCTGGAAGTGGCGATGAAGTAAAAGCAATTACAAATGATGCAATGGAGGGAAAAATTGATTTTACAGAGTCGCTTCATAAAAGAGTTGGAACATTAAAAGGTCTCGATAAATCAGAACTTACTTCACTTTTAGAAAAAATCCCTCTAACTGATGGAGTTGAAGACTTTATCAAGATCGTCAAAAGTCTTGGGTTTAAAGTAGGTGTAATTTCTGGAGGTTTTACTTTTTTCACCGATTATTTCAAAAATAAGCTAGGTCTTGATTACGCCTTTGCTAATAAATTAGAGTTTGACCATGATGATAAACTGACGGGACTACTTGAAGGTCAAATAGTCGATGCCAAACAAAAATCAACTTTACTAGAACTCATTACTCAGCAAGAATCTATATCTTTAGAACAAGTTGTTGCTATTGGAGATGGAGCAAATGATTTAGAAATGTTAGCTAAAGCGGGAATGGGAATAGCGTTTCATGCTAAAGAGATTGTTAGACAAAATGCCGGTCATCAAATGAGCCATGGCCCAATGACATCAATTTTATCTTTTCTTGGGATTCCTGAAAGTTATTCCAAGGGCCTTTAAGACCCCTGGATAACGTTTAGTTATTTTACTTATAGTAATTTGATTGAATTGATAATTCTTTCAATTTATCTGAGAAAATATAGTCTAAGTAAAAACTCTTATATTTTCCACATTGCTTAGTTAATGAAATTCCATATTTTTCAAGATGACTTCTTAAAGAAGTAGGAATTTTCTCAAGAGTCTTAGCAGGAATTTTTTCTCCAGCTTTTAATGAAGCACAAGATAATTTAAATCTTTTTTGCTTCGGCTTTTCTGGACAGTAATGATGATCTACTGAAGCACTTGCATTAACATCTTGTACTTCTTCTTCTACTACTTCCATACACTCTGATTCTACAAGAACAACATTATCAATATTTGCTCCAATAGTATCACTATCTTTGTTTCCTCTTAATGATAAAACTTGTCTACCACTTCTATTCGCAACAAAAGTAATTGATTTTCTGACCCAAGACTTATCATTAGATTTAAAAGAAAAGATCTCCTCATTATTTACCAAGATACTCATTTCATTACTTGATTCTTTAGATGATCTAGCAAACATATCCAGACTTAAGTTATAACTTTTACCTTTCTTAAGACTAATAATTTGATTAACTCCAGCATCACTTTCAGAGAATCCATTTTTATTATGATGAGCATCTAATTCAAGGTTACAACTTTCATGTGTTGCCATTGGTCCAGCGTTTCCACACTGAATCTCAATACCAGCATCAGAATATTTATCATCAGCATACCAACCTTCAATTTCTGTAAATGTATTCCAAGAGTTTCCACTTAAAGAGTGACCTTCTTCAAAGCTCCCATTAAGTAAAATATTCTCGCAGAATAATTTCTCCATTTCATCTTCTTCACCTCTAAGATCGTCTTCAATCTCAAGATCATCTACTTTGGAAGACCTAACACAAACAACTCCTCCACCTTTCATTTCAGTACTTGCTAAACCTCTGATACTGTCAGTCGTTAAAGATTGCTTATATCTATCTGCTTCAAAGAACCCTCCTACAGACTTACAGCTTGAAAAGCTTCTTGAACCCGAACAAGCGTTATGAGAAAAAGTTGTAAAATAACTTAAGGCATTATTAAAAGGCCTTGAAGCAACTTTACTACCACCACAGTAGAATAAATCATTTACATGATTTTTATAATTTCTAGCTCCAGTTGCAATATAGTTTTCTCTCTCATCTTCATAGCTTAAAATTGCATTAAGAAGATCTTCATCTTTGTCATAAACTTTTGACCAACCAAAACTTGTTACACCAGTAATGAAAGCAATATTTTGAGTTAAATCATCTTGCTCCATTGCATGACAATACTTACCTTCAGTTAATTCAGATAGCACTGAAACAGTTGGTAAAACTTCCCATCCTTTGGCACAGATATTTCTAACTCCACATCCTTCACCGTTTGGATTATTTGAGTCGTTACCCATTCCCTTACAAGCTTCATCTCTATATCTATGTTGAGGTAAAATACCTTCGTTAGCGAATCCACCTGCACAACCAGCTATATGCTTAAATTGTTCAATGTTTTTAAATCCTTCTCTATTACCATCAGCACAACCAACATCAGCAACTTCTTGATCATCATGCTCTTCACAAGTCATTTCCTCTTTGAATTGAATGATATATGAGTGGAAGTTTCCATCTTTATCATCAAGTTCTACAACAGTTCCATCAGCAGAGTAGAAAGTCGCACCATTAAAAGCATCTCTTCTTTCATTCTTACCGTTTACTTTGTATAACTCGTAACTCTCAATTGGCTTAACAGTAATTTTATAATCTTCACCATTGAATGGCCCAATTACTCCACCATCAGTATTGTACCAGTAATGAAATCTTCCTTCATAAAGGTTCTTTCCGTTACTTTCGCCTTTGTACTTAAGCTCATTTTTATCATCTGCTAAAATCACAGCATCATCAAAATGGTTCCCTTCAGTTAAGATATCTAGTTTTACAACGCTATTTGGTGATCCATTATACTGCTCACCTTGAACTTTATCTTTATTGAAGTAGAACTGGAATGATAGTCCATCAGGTCCTTCATAAAGGAAGGCATGAGACTTATATCCATCAGGGTTTGGTCCAATATGAGGATGTGCTGACCATGAGTAGTAGTTATAGTTATCAGCGTTTGTATACTGACCTTTATAAGAAATAATCTCTACTGGTTCAGTATCTCCAAGTCCGTCACCATCTTTATCAATAGTAATTGTTAAGATCTTTCCTTTATGACATTCTTCACCTTTAACATCACAACTCTCGTGCTCATAACTTCCATCAAAATCACCAATGATACCATCATGACAAGTAGCCACTTGTTCTTCTTGCTCACAAATATCACCAGCAGGAACACTCATGTTCTCAAATCTAATTCTTTCTACGTCAGCTCCATGAGCGATCGTTCCACCAAGGTATGAACAGTTTTTAAGCTTACGGCAAGACTCATTTTCATAAGTTCCTGACCATGATCCAAGCTCTCCGTTTACACATTCTCTTTTTTGTTCTTCAGACTTACATGATTGATCTCTTTCAATAACATCACTTTCATATCTTACTCGAACCTCGATACCACCGTGAATAATATCATCACAGTTTTTAGGTGTAGCGGCTTCACATTTATCTTTTGTAAATGATCCACTCCAATCTCCGAATGTACCGTTTATACATTGTCTACTCTGCTCTTCTTGCTCACAAATTTCTCCAAAAGCAGCAGTTTCAGACTTATATTTCTTTCTAAATTCATATCCACTATCTTCTATATCTCCACAGCTTCTAGGTCCATCTACAAAACAATCCTCATGCTCATAAGTTCCAGACCAGTTACCAAGAATACCGTTATCACAAACTCTCTCTTGAAGCTCTGATACACATTGCCCCCCAAAACCTTCTTTTGGTGCTTGAAATCTTTTTCGTTGTTCAGATTTTCCATGCTCTATATCACCACAGTTTTTAGCTCCTTCTACAACACAAGCAACATTTGTATATGTTCCTGACCAATTACTGAAACTTCCATTAGTACATAATCTTTCTTGAGTTTGAGACTCACACTTTGCACCAAATAATACTGAACTTGATAAATATCTCGTTCTTGATTCCATTGATCCACTTGCAATATCTCCACAAGCAGCTGGATCTTTCACTATACATGAAGCTTCAATAAAGCTTCCTGACCATCCACTCAATATTCCATTTGAACAAGTTCTTACTTGCTTTTCAGATTCACAAACTTCACCGAAATTTACGGCTGGACTTTTATATCTCATTCTAGATTCAGTTCCCTCATGAGCTATATCACCACAAGCCAAAGCGTCTTTAATAATACAACTTGCATTATCATATGACCCAGTCCAATCACTCATTACGCCGTCTGTACATGTTCGAACTTGCTTTTCAGAACTACAAGCTTCGCCAAATTCTACTGCACTTGATTCAAATCTTAATCTATCTTCACTTTCACCATGCTTAACATCCCCACAGTTTTTTGGATCTTTGACTGTACAACTATCTTGAGTATAACTTCCAGTCCAGTTTGAAAGATTACCATTATGACACTCTCTACTTTGAGTTTCAGATTCACATAATCCACCGTGATCTACAGCATCTGCTTTGAACTTAATTCTAGTTTCTGAACTATTATGATTAAGATCACCACAATTTTCAGGCCCTTCACTTTCACAAGTTAATTCAGTATAAGTTCCTGACCAATCAGAAAGTGTACCATCGTTACAAGTTCTATTTTGTTCTTCACTTTGACATTCAGAATTAAAACCTACTAATAATTTTTCATATCTAACTCGCGTTTCAGATCCTAGGTGAGCAACAGCTCCACAATCCTTAGGATTCCCAACAACACAATTTTCGTTTTTATAACTTCCAGACCAAGCTGATAAATCACCATTAGTACAAGTTCTTGTTTGTTGCTCAGAAACACATGTGCTCCCATGTTCAACATCTGAGTCTTTATACATAATTCTTGATTCAACTCCACCATGAGAAGTTTCACCACATGATTGAGCTTCTTCAACCATACAAGTTGGATTTTCAAAAGATCCTGACCAATCCGAAACGACTCCATTATTACAAGCTCTAGATTGTTGCTCCGACTTACAAGTTTCACCATGAGCTACAGTTGGAGTTTCAAATTGAATTCTTGTTTCACTACTTCCATGTCCTAAAGCCCCACATGATTGTGCATCACCTACTTCACATGATAACGCTTCAAAACTACCTGAATAATCTGAAAGAGCTCCGTTATAACAAACACTAGTTTGTGTTTCGCTCTGACAAGTTTCTCCAAAAGCTACCATGACATCTTGATACCTTACTCGTGTCATAGTTCCAGCATGAGGGATGTTCCCACATGAAATGGCTTCAGCAACTTCACATTCTTCAAAGTAATCATCAATATTTACTGTTTCATTATCTGAAGTGTAAGAAACAACTCCATCATCACAAAACTTAGTAACATCAACTTGTTCACATTGCTGACCAAATTCAACAACTTCATTTTTAAATAATAATAAATCAATTGATTCACCGTGACTTAAATCTCCACAGTTTCTAAACTCATCAATTAAGTTACCATCTTCTTCTTCTTCTCCATTGTCAGGAAGATTAATCTCCCCCGTAGCAACACCATCTTGATAAAAGCTAGCATCTTGACATCCTAAAAGAAGAAACAAACAACATACGTACCGCAAAAAAATCATTCTTATTCCTTTTTTATATATTTCTCTCACTAAAGTTAAATAGTCCCCAAATTATAAGTGAGATCTGAAACTGAAAGGCAAAGAACTTAAAAACTAATAATCTTAATCACTTAGCTCGAACCACTCATTCCTTGTATCCATCCAAAGTGGTTTGTTTTCTTGGCACTACGCTAAATTGTAAATATTAATTTTCAGTTATAGATTATAGGGCATATAAATGATTAATTATCAGGAATAAATGGAGTTAAAAGCCAAGGTTTAGCTTATCTTTTAACTTATCAATACCTTTATTTATTTCTGAGTCTACTTTATCTCTTGCTTTTGATTTCTGCTTATTTATCTCTGATTCAAGTCTTGTTCTTTGTTGGTTTTCAAAGTCTTCTCTAACTTTTTGAATCGCACTTTGCATACTCACAAGATTGTTTTCACTGTCTAACAATGGAGCCAATAGGCTTTTTTCTGTAGAGCCAAGTTTGGAAAAAAATCTTTTCTTCTCTGAGCTTATTTTTTCATCAACAATTTTTCGCAATTTTTGCTCACCCTCTTTTAACTTATCTCCGACAAATTTTTGAATACCATCTTTAAACCTCATGTCAAAATCAGAACTAATATCAATCTTAGGCTTAAGGAAATTACCAGAGAAGAAACTCTTTAAGGCAACGTCTGGGATTTTATCTAATACTGATTTCAAGATCTTAGTCACTTTATCTTTTTGGGTTTCAATAATCCAGTTGACTCCTTGAAAGACAGTGCGAAGCTTTATATTACTAACGGCTCCATTGAGACCACCTTCAAATGTAGTCTTAGCAATTGCATCAGTAAGGTGAAGCTTAAACTTACTAGAATCTCCAAGTTTTATTAATTTAACTGGATAAGACTTTATCTCTCCATTGATTTTTGATTCATATTCACCGGTTTCATAATTTCTTTTAACTGTTCCTTTTACATTTATTCCTTCTATTTGTTGCACTGGCAGGCTTCCATCTAAATCAAAGCTCATTGGCTTGCCAACAATTCTTTCATCTGATGAAAAATCTTTTAAATCTCCCTTGAAAGTGTAACTTGTTTTTTCATTATGCTTTACTAATTGAGATGAAGAAGTAAGTTCTAATCTCTTTAACCAAAAACTTGGATATGAATGAGTTCGAGGATAATGATATGTAATACCTGCATCTCGCTTAGTTGGTTCTAATTGAGAATCATCCCCCTTATTCATTTGAGGGATCTTTTTCTTAAAGGCATGCCAATACCGCATATAAGGAGCAACAACTCCATCTATATAACTTCTAAAGATATCTTGAGAAAAGCTTGAAAGATTTACATCTGGAATATTAAAATATTTCTTTAGATACTTAGTATCTTCTTTTACTAAAGAATTAATTTCCAAGGTCTTATCTTTGAAATTCTTAATATCACTTCTTAGAAGTGATATTTTCTTTTTATATGATTCAACCTTAAGTTTGGTTTCATTGTGAATATTGATTGCTCTTTTAATGGTACTAGCTAGCTCGATAGGATCATCTGTGATTTTTAAACTTTTAGCTTGTTGATATAAAGTCTTAACTTCATCAAGGCTTTTAATTTTCTCAAAATCTGACGACCATTGTTTTTCTTTCTGACCAATTAATCCTTCAAGCTCCTTAATTCTTTTTTCTGTCTTTAAATCTAGTTTAATGTTTTTGATTTTATCTTTTATGCTACCATCTCCTTGAAGAAGTGAGATTAATCCAGCAATGGCATTATCTTCAAATAGCTTTTCTTTTTCATTTTTGATTTTTTCATCTATTCCACTCTCTTCCAGTTGTCTTTTCTTGCAAACTGGATAAAGAATTCCCTTCGATTTTCTAAGACCATGGAAGCTTATTTCATTAATTTTAGAATTTTCAATAACAAACTTTTTCCTCAGTAATCCATCCCAGAGAAATGAAAATTCAATCTTGTCAAAGTGGAGTAAGTTCTCTTCAGGCTCATGATAATTCGTTACTTGTATGTCTGTAATATATAGATTTGCATTTTTCAAATCAGTTCTTACTGAGCTGATATCTACTTGAGCACAATTGGCATCGGTTAAGACCTTTTTAAGTCCCCACTTAAGATGAATATCAAGAAAGAACTTTAAATATATAGCAAAGATAATTGCAATAATAATTAGTAACGATAAAATCTTTCCTCTTATGATCTTCATGCTTAAGGCCTAAACTTTTCATAAGTACAATACCAATTATAAATCACTGATCCTTTGAAAATTTTCCAAATTTTTGATTCTTTAAACCTAGCAACCACAATATCTTGATACTTTTTAATTAAAGAATAAGAAATAATAAAGATAAGGGGTGTAAACATTATTCCAACAATTGCTCCCCCCATCACGATCGAGTTATTAAACTTCGTATAAGGAACGATGGGAGCATTATATAAATAACTCCAAATCTGCTCTAAACTATCATGCTTTAAAACAAAGCTCCCTAACTTATGAATGATAGGATCAAAAAGGTATGCGATGAAAGAAAAGAAAAATGCTGAAGTGATCGCAGCTGCTGCTTGGATCCTAAATATTAAAATCATCAAAAAAATGATGATAGCTTGCAAACTTAGCCAAGGAGATAAACCCAAAATAAATCCAAGGCAAATTCCGAATGCAATTTGTCCTGCTCCAGTTTCGGAGTTTAGAATTCTAATTAGGTTAAAAATTTCTTTAAAGATAAGGGCCATTGGACTTTAGATTAATCTATGTTTTCAAACCACTCAACCTTATTCACAATTGCTCCACTATTTTTGGCAGCTTGAAGTCCTGTATCAGAATCCTCAAATATTATAACCTCTTGTGGGTCTACTACCTTAAAGAGTTCAAATGCTAAAAGATAAGGAGCTGGATTAGGTTTTTGTAAGATCGTATCTTTGGTTGATAAAGAAAACTTAAAAAGATCTCGACCGATAAGATCTAGTATTTTTTGTAAAAGAATATCTTCACTCGCTGTAACCAGTGCTAAAGACCAGCCCAGTTCATTCATAGAAGTTAATAAATCTTGAATATTTTTTTCTATCAATTTAGATTTAGAATGCAGGATTTCAAAACTTTCCAGAAGATCATTATTTTTCACATTTAAAAATGTTTCCAAGTTCATTGAAAAGTCAGGGTATAGTTTTATGATCTCTTTGAAACAATTCTCATCGGCCTTTCCAGAGAAAGTTGAAAAGACTTTTTCAAACTCCCAATGTATTCCTTCATTTTTTAAAATTTTCTGAAGTGACATTATATGAGCTGGTTCTGAATTAATTAATGTTCCATCCATATCAAAGATGCAGATAGAATGTTTAGGGTAAGATTTTCTTATCTGAGCTTCGGATGGAATCTCTTTCCAAATTTTCAATTATTTCTTCTCTTTAATAACATCATTCATGCTAAGACCGGTATATTGTTTAATTCCTTTAAATAAGTACCACATTAGTGCAGCCATAATAAAAAGACTTGGAAGCATGATGACAATATAGCCCTGCCATGTCATATCAGCGATTTGTTCATTTAATATTTGAGTTCTCGTGATCTCTGGCAAGGATTTATCGATAGGTTGAAAGATCCTCATCGCTAATAAATAATTTAAAACGGCACTGAAGAAAAATGAAAATGAAAAAAAGATTGTTGATTTTTTTATATGTTCATTGAATTGAGGCTGATTATTTTGTTCTTGAAGTTTCTCATCAATAAGATCTACTTTCATAATTGAATCATTAAAAAGTAATTTCATTAAAGGCTTAGATGTAAAGGCTGAAATAAAAACAATGACTCCAATCAAAGCAGGTATCGCAGCTTCTTTGACTGCAAACCAAAATCCTTCAAGTTGTAAGAGTGCAATACCACCAGTTAATAAAATACTAACAAAACCTAGAATTGATATGAAATTTGGTTTCTTAAATTTAATAAAATCTAAAACCATATAAATAGCTGGTATTAGCAAGGCCAATATTAAAGCATAAGTTTGGCCGTTATCTCCCAGGTATTTCCCGGCCTTATTCAAGACGAGAATTGGAATTATTATATTAATAATTAATTCATTAATCGGATTTTTGTCATTCATTTCCATATGAGCTGATTTTCTTTAATTTTATTGAATTTGGAAAGGATTAGAAGCTGATTAATCAGCTCCCATAATTATCATTTACTTTTTACTTAAATCCATCGCATAAGCTACACCCAATTTAGCAAAGTTCACAGAGTGCTCAGCAACTCCCTTTGAAATATCAAGTGTATCATCAGGAGTGTGAATTAATTTATTAAACTCTCTCTTGTGCCAAGGCATTATACCTTTTGACAGTGCTTCAGTTGGAAAAGCAGAAGGAACTCCAACATCACTCCAGGAAGCGTGATCAGAACAAGCATATCCACATTTACCAATTCCCCAATCAACCAAGATATATCTATCAATTAAACTACCCAAGTAAGAAGTTAATTTTTTATTCGTAAACTTTCTATCGGCCATGAAATATATTGCTTTATCAGAGCCTTTAAAATTAGTCATATCAAATTGGACTTTGGCTTGAATATTATATTCAAATCCTTTCCTAGTGAATAATTCTGCAATTTCCTTAGAACCTAATAAACCAACCTCTTCAGCAGCATAACCAATGAAGAAAATTGTTCTTTCAGGTTTAAAACTATTTTTAACTAATACTCTTAATATTTCAGTCAATGTAGCAATTCCTGAAGCATTATCATCAGCTCCTGGAGATCGAGCTTCAGGAATAGGAATGGGCTTGCCTAATAAATTTATCTTCGTAACTACTGAATCGAGATGTCCTCCAAGAACAATTGCGTCTTTACTCTTACCTTCTATCTTTAAGATTACGGAAGGTTGCTTCCATGAATGGTCAAAAAGTTTTACAGTGATATCTGATCTACCTTTAGCAATTTTTTTCCATCTTCCAGCGATGAACTTAGCAGCCTTAATCCCTGACTCTGATTCATAGAATCTAGTTTTAAATGATGAAAGCTCTTCAATCATTTCTCTAATACTAATTTCTTGAACATCATCCACTGCTTTTACAATACTTTTTCTTTTCTTTTCAAGGTCTAAGTTTTTTAAAAATATTAAATTTCGTGCCGAGGATGCCTTTTTCCTTGCCTTTGTTCTAGCTAAATATTTCTTAGCTTCTTCTTCCGTTTCAAAGTTAAAAAATCCACCACATTTATGAAAGCTATGATGAATAGCTCCAGAAATTTTCTCAACCTTGTCTTGAGATACTTTCAATAAAAAACTCTCTTTATCAGCATCTTTTTTAGAAAATTTAATTCCTAAGTTTTTTTCAACAATCGAAGCTACATCCTTTTGAATCAACAGAAACGAGTCTTTTGCTAAAGTATTGAATGAAATTAAAAATCCTAGTAACAATGCAAATTTTTTCATAATTATCCCTAAATAAAGTGAAGCTCCAGTTTATGTGGATAACCTAAAGCTGATAAGGATTTAGCTAAGGTTGTAAGAAGATAAAAGTACTTAAGTTTTTTTGTAAGCTTTAGCTTTTTTCCTTTTAGGATACATGATTTGGCACATTTCACACCTTAATCCGTCACATCCCCTAGCTTGGCAATACTCTCTTCCATAGAAGATTATCTGGAGATGCAATTTGTTCCAAGAGTCTTTAGGGAAAAGCCTCTTTAGATCTTTTTCAGTTTGAGTCACATTTTTACCACTAGTAAGACCCCAAATTTGTGCGAGTCGATGGATATGCGTATCAATAGGAAACATTGGCTCACCAAATGCTTGGCTCATAACTACTGAAGCTGTTTTATGACCAACTCCAGGAAGCTTTTCAAGTTCATGAATATCAGCTGGGACCTCAGAATCATGTTCGTTAATTAATATATTTGATAATTCCCAAATGGCCTTAGATTTTCTTGGTGAAAGACCACAAGGTCTAATGATATCCTCAATCTCTTTAACCTTTAATTTAATCATCTTTTTAGGTGTATCAGCTTTTTTAAATAACTTTGGAGTAATTTTATTTACTCTTATGTCTGTACATTGAGCAGATAAAAGAACTGCAATCAATAAAGTATATGGATCCTTATGATCAAGAGGTATTGGAGTCTCTGGAAATAGCTCCTCTAACCTTTGATGAATATAGGCCGCTCTTTCTTTCTTAGACCGACTTAAACTATTTATTGATATGCTCACAAAAAAACCTTTATAATACTCCTTAATATGCAACTAAA
>CALIJZ010000069.1 GCA_938017795.1 uncultured Bacteriovoracaceae bacterium | reverse complement strand
GTGAAGGAGAAACAAATCTGAAAAACATGGAAGAGGGATTCAAAGTAAGGTTTGAGGAATTACAAAGTCAGTATAAAGATAATATGAATAAGATTAAAGAGCGTTACCAAGAAAAGATGACTGAAAAGGAGCAGGAACATGAAAAGGCCATAACAGAGTTACTGACTCAAAAAGATATGGGCACACAGGATGTGATGAAGACAATGAATGAACAAAAAGAGCGGCAATTTACTGAACTTTCAGAACAACATAAAACAGAGATCACTTCTCTGACTCAGGAATGGGAGGAAAAACTGAATAAAGAAAAACTTAGGGTTGATAATGAACTGCTGAAAACAACTGAGGATAAAGAAAATGAAGTCAAGAATATCAAAGATGAAATGGAACAAAAATTAAATGAACTGAGTAATGCTAAACTTACTTTGGAAAATGAAAGGGAGAATATGTGCAAAAAACACAATGAAGAACTGCAAAATAGAGATCAGTCAAATGCAGAATATGTAGAGAAATGTAAAATATTAGAGGCTAAAATTGAAGAATTAAATACTGCTTTGTTTACAGTGTCAGAAAAACATGATCATGAAAAGCAGGAAAAGGATCATATTATTTCTCAGTCATCAGAGAGAATTAGTCAGTTAGAAGAGGCTAATAGATCAATGGAAGAAATGTTACATGCATTAAATGATCAAACCCAAAATAAAGACGATAGAATTAAATCTTTGGAAGAGGAATTAGATAATAATGGTCAGAAGGTAAAATCAGAGTGTGAGTCACGAGTAAAAGAGATTGAGTCAGAGCTTATTCAAAAGGATGCTTTTGGTAAAGAGTTAGAAACACAGTGTAATGGTTTTCAGGTACAAATAGATAACTTAAATTCAACATTAAGTGAAAAAGATGAGAGGTTTAAGGATCTTGAGTCAAAGTGTGAGGAAATGAAATCTGAATGTGAAAATTTAAAGGAGGCAAAAGACAATGAATTAAAAGTTGTAAAGGAGGAATATGAAAAACGATTGGCTGAAATGTCGGCCAATGATGTTGAACTACAGTCAAATTTGACACAGTTAAATACCAAGGTCAACGAAGCAGAAGCAAAATTAGTTGATTGTATCCAGAGTTATGAAGTTCAAATCGAAGAATTAAATTCTAAACTACAGAGAGAAACGGAAAGTTTTGAGGAACAAAAAGGCATGCTGAATAAACAATTAGAAGACATGGATAAACAGGCAAAAATGACTTCTGAAGACCTGGAGAATTCTCTCCAGTCAAAAGTACGAGAAGGTGAACAGAAATTACTAGAGCAGGCAGAGGTTCATAAAGCAGAGATTGTTTCTCTTGATGAACAGTGGAAAACTAGAAACAATGAATTGAAACAGAAAGTCAAAATAAAAATTCAGGACCTTCAAAATCAAGCAAAAGCTGAAAAGGAAGAATTTAATGCTAAATTAGCTTCAGAGCAGGAAAGATTTAACACTGAAAACTCAGATTCAAAATCTAAAGTGACTATATTGGAAGAAAGACTTGCGTCTGAAATTGTATCTGTTCAAGCCATAAGTGACCGTGAAGAAAAAGCAAAAATAAGAATTAGTGACTTAGAAAAAAAATTAAGTGCTGAACGAGAGGAAAAAGACTCAATTTCTGCTGAACTTGTACATTCCAATACCAAGCTTTTACAATTAGAAGAAAATTCAGGGTCTTCTCAAATGGCCATTGTTGATTTAGAAAAACAATTACGTGAACAAGGGGAAACAATTACAGAGAAGGAAAATACAATACTTAAATTAACAAGTGATTTTAATGAAAAAGAAACAAGGTTACAGGAGGTTAAAGCAAATTGCCAGGCTATTGAACTTAAATTGAATGAAATTTCGGATAATTGTCAGAAATCTGTTGGAGATAGCCACCTTAAGATAGCAAATTTAGAAAAGGAAGTATCGGAACGAGAAAAACAATGTAGTGAACTTCAAAAATTGTTGTGTGAAGAAGAACAAAATGTTCATTCTTTGGAAAATGAAGTTAAAAATATGCAAGAAAAATTGGAGTCTTCAGTTGGACAAATGAAGGATTATGAAAACATTAAAGAGCAGTTAGACAATTCTCATATTAAAGTGAAAAACTTAGAAAGTGAATTGAACAAAGCTTTATCAGAAAAAACTGAAGCAGAAACATCATATCAAGAAAACTTGTCTGCATTTACTCAAAGCTTCAGTAGGGATAAATCTTTAGAAATTGAAACTATGGAAGCCAAATATAAAGCTGAAATTGATGAATTGAATGAAAAATTGTCACTTGAAACAATCTTGAAAGGGAAATTTGAAAGTGAATTATGTGAGTTAAAACAAAAGTATTCAGTAGAAATTGAGGAATTAACACAGAAATGTGACATGGATAGTACTTCTAAAGTGTCAGAGTATAAGAAAAAAGCTGAAAGTTACATTTCACAAGTAAAAAAACAGATGCAAATAGAAAAAGAATCTTTACTCACTCAACATTCCAAAAAAATATCAGACATTGAGGAAAGGTGTCAGAGATTACAGTGTCAGGTAGAGGAAGTATCATCAGAGAGAGATAAACTGTTAAAACAACACGAAAGTGAAAAGTCACATCTCCAACAGATGTTAGACTCTGAACAAAAATCTAAAGACATCTTAGTTACAGAACAAGAACAAAAATCTGAATCAAATTCACAAGAAATGAAAAATTTACAGCAAAAGGTAGAGGAACTGTCACATGATAAAGAGGAACTAAATAAACAGATTCTAGAACTGGAATCCAAACTAGCTAAATTGTCCCAATCATATCAGTCTGATTTAAAACAATTAAAATCAGAAAAAAATAAAATTGAAAAAGAACTAAGTGATTTTAAGCGAGACAAGGAGGAAAATAGGGAATCATTGGTAAAGGAACAGGAAGAAGAATTAGAGAAAATGAAAAAACATTATGAGGAGTTGTTACAGGATACAGAGAATGACCATAACGGCAAGATCAAAGAACTGGTCAAGGAATTCAACAAGACATTGGCAGGCAAAGAGAAAGAATTTGAGAAAACATTCTCTAATGCTTTAGGTAAGGTTATCTATCAGCATATAACAAGTATTGTATCAAAGCAATTTTTATCACTTTTATTATACAGTAGATTCACTCTTATGCTTACTTTCACATGACTATACCATTTAACTCTGTAAAGTTCAATCTAGGATTCCCATGAAATAAGTAAATGACCCATTATTTTGTAGGAGAGGTGTCATATATTTCCAAATGGAAATAACATCTTTAAATTACTATTGTATTTTATTGAACTTGATGAAATAATGATGCATTACATGATGTCCAAATGTAAACATCATTTCTTTAAAATCTGATCTACTGGCCAGTTGTATATTCTTTGTCTAATTAAAAGACATGATAAACAGTTACAAAAGCAAACTAGGCATAAAGCTTAAATATCATGAAACATATATCATTGAAATAAAAAAAATGAAACAAAAAAGTTCTGTCAGGTTTAATAAATGTCTATTAAAAAAATAGTGTGTTTTTATTAACAGATAAATCTCAAAGAGGAGAAGACCGCCTATTCCAAGACCATAACCAGACAGTGACAGACCTACACAAAGAATTACAGGAGAAAGATGAGGCTTATGATAAAATGAATGAAGAATGGGAGGGAAGGTTAATGGTAGGACTAACAGTTTTATCTTAACAATTCTTCAATCAATGTTTGGCTTAGTATCAGCTTTAATGAGTCTGAGAGGGGGAAAACTGGTGGTCCATATTTGGTCTTGATAACTTCAACAGAAACGGGGGGAGAGCATGCCAAAAAAATGTTGGAAGGAAAAAAAAAAGAAAAAAAAATATTAGAAAAACAATAAGGTCTTTCCTTTGCGTAGAGGAAAAACCTTAAAAACATTAAAAAACAATAAGTACCGGTAAGGTCTTTTCTCACGGAGAGGAAAGACCTTAAATATGTGTGTGTGTTATGGGAGATGGGGAGAAGTAGCTTGTTTTGTTGTTCAGTGTAGTTTTC
>CALIJZ010000068.1 GCA_938017795.1 uncultured Bacteriovoracaceae bacterium | reverse complement strand
GGGGGATACTCACTATAGACTTAAGAATTACTTAAAAAGTGGAGATTATTATATAAGAGTCTTTAAAGGAGAGTTTGGTAAAACCTCTCAAAAAGGAGACTCAATAAAAAATGCAATTTATGCTCTTCAAAAAAACAAAGATTATACTTTTTATGAAACGAGAAGGGTAAATGGTTTATTGATTGAAGCCTTAAAGATTTATATGAACTTTGATTCATCTAAAAGAAAAGATCCTAAAACTAATTATTCTTTAGCTAAAGCTTATTATGATCAAGGATTTTATCAAAGTGCACTACCTAAGCTTTATGGTTATATTAAAAAATTTCCTAAGGCTAAATACTCCGCTGATGCGGCAGATCTAATTTTGGATTATTATAATGTAAAGTCTGATTTTAAAGGAATTATTAGGGCCAGTAATAAGATACTTTCAATGAAAGTACCTAACTCTAAACTGAACTCAAAAGTTGCTCAGATTAGAGATCAAGCAAAGCTTCAGAAGTTACAAAAGATTGTACATAATGATGCAGGCGGTGGAAGTACTGGAGAAAGTTACTTAAAGCATGCAGCGAATCTTTCATCAGACCTTAGGAATATCGCTTTGAAAAAAGCACTAGAATCATCTAAAGCCGAGAAAGATTTTAAAACCTTTATGAAAACTGCAAGTTTAATGGCAAAGCAAGAAAAAGATTCAGTGAAGAGAAATGAAATTCAAGCTTCGATTGCCCAAGAGCAATTGAAGATGACAAACTTTGATGCTTCTTTTAATAAATATATTTCTCTAGCTAGGTCTGGGTCTAAAGAGTCTAGATTGAATTCATTTAAACAAGCCGTAAGTATTGCAATTGCAATGAAAGATATTAATAAAATTGCAAAACTTGGTGGTAGTGCAAGTTTAATGTCTAAACTCGATGCAGATTATAAATCTCAACTTGAAAATCAAATAGCAAGTATTTTAGAATCACCTGTACGGATACCTTCCAATTTATCAAATGTGATTAAAAGTTTGGGTCGAAGTCCAGCTTTAGCATTGGGATTGTTCAAAGCAACTCCTAGGCTTAATCAATCATTAGCTAGTTACTCTAGAGTCTTAACAAAAAGAGTTTGTTCCAGTGGGTCAGGAATGGTTTGTAATTGGAAAACTCTTCAATCAATAGATGGAAAAGCAAAGTCTTTTAATAGTCGACTCTCTAAAGCAAATTTAAGTGCAGATGCTATCGAGCAATATGCTAGTGGCTTTTCAGAACTTGCTGCAAAATATTCTGAAGTAGAAGGGGGAGCAGACCCTCAATTAGGAATGGTTAGTTCATTAAGACAATATAAATTATACAATTCATTTGCTGATTACTTATCTCGAGTTTCTAAGAAGAACCCAAGTTTAAGTGCTGTATTAAAAGAAAAAATAGCTGAAAGTAGAGTTAATGCAAAAAGCTTTTTAAAGAGATGTAGAGAAATTATTGCTACTTCAAATTTAGAAACTCCAACAAATAAGTATTGTAAAACCGGTCAGCAAAAAAGTTTTTCTTCAGTTGCATTTTGGACTAGAGGAAAGTCTTCTAGATCAATGGCAAGTGCTCCTGAATCTAGCTTTCCCGAGATTAAAAGAAATCTATTCTCTAGTTTTAAAGCTGAGGACCTAATGGATATCTCGTATAAATATTATAAAAAAGGTGCTTTTAATTATGCCTCAGCTGCAGCAACTTATGCACTTTCTCTAGGTGGAGCAGATACAAAGAGCCTAAATACAATAATAGGCTGTAGTGCTAAAAAACTAAACTTATTAAACGAGGCCAAGTATTTTCTTAAATCAGGATCTAGCGTTGATGGTTTAAAGAATCAGTGTCTTAGAGGTCTATGAAAAAAATAATATTTATCTTTTTTATTTGCTCAAAGATCGTTTTCTCGGAAGAAGACCTCTCTGCTAATAAGTATATGTTTGATCAAAATAATGATGAAGTAAAAGATACAAAAGTTATTCTTGAATATCCTGAATTGAAAAAGTTCTTATTTGGTGTCCCTGAAAATACCTTTTGGATTGGAGTAGGAGCTTCTCCTTTAGGATTAATGGGTTCTAAGTATCTTGTTAGTTTAAGTCCTTTACAAGTACATTGGAAAACAGGTTGGCTCGATTGGGAAATTTTAAACTTTGAAATAGGTAAAACATTTACTTCAGCAGAGTTTGCCTCTTCTTGGAGCTTTATGATTAGAACAGCTCCCAAAATAAAACTATTTAATCTTTCTGATAACCTCAGTGTTAGTATTGGAGCAATCTTTGGCCTAGAAGTGATTCAATACCCAGAGATACAAGTTACTCTTGAATCTCCTCCAGTGGGCGTACCACCTAAACCTGTGGCAACCAAGAGAGCGACAAAGCTTTCTTCAAACGGAACAGTCTTTGGAGGAATTCTTTCACAAACAATTAAAATGAAAGATGGAAAAACGTTTCAAATTAGTGAAGTGTTTTATAAGCAAAAATTCAATCCAGAAGAAAATGCTGATGGTTGGAGATTTAGAGTCGATCCAGATTGTTGTGCAAATGCTTTGAGTGCACCAATTTTAGATAATATTTTACCTAATACTGTAATGAAAATTGAGTTTTCATACCTATATTAGGTGACTAGACCTCTCGGGTACGAGGCAAAATAATACTTTAGTTATAAATTCTAAAGTTAAAAATAATATATCCGAATGGTCTTTTATAACAAAAAATCTTTCTTAGGGAGAAGATGAAATGAGCATTTTAACAGAATTTATTGGAAACGACCCGTTTATGTGGGCAATTGCACTTTTGCTAATTATAGCAGGAGCGTTAGGGATAGAGCGTGGCGTTGCTTTATTTATGAATTATCATGTGAAGAATAAGTTCTTCTCTAAAGTAAAATCAATGGTAAAAGATGGAAGAATAAGAGAGGCATATAATTCATGTCTTACTACTTCCCATCCATTATCAAAGGTTATTGCAGCGGTTTTATATAACGCTAATAAAGGTCAAGGTGCTATTGAATCGGCTAGTGATATAGAGATTCAAAAGGTTCTACCTGGAATACAAGCAAGAACAAGTTATATCAATATGATTGGAAATGTTTCGACTCTAATTGGGTTACTAGGAACAATTTTTGGATTAGTTAAATCATTCTCATCCCTAGGTGCAGCAAGTGGTGCTGACAAAGCGGCGATGTTGGCTTCTGGTATTTCCCAGGCGATGAATACAACTGCATTCGGTCTTATTGTAGCTATCCCATGTATCATTATGTACACAGTACTTTCATCTAAAGAAGATCGAATTCTTAAGAAATATGATGAAGTTGTTAGTGAGATGACTCACCTCGTAGTTCATAAGCCACATTCTGAAACAGTTAATAGTGAAACTCAGTTTAAAGAATTTAAAGAATTTAAAAAGAACGGTTAATAGAAAATGAGAAAAAAGCAAAAGTTTTTTAAAAAGGAAATGGAAGAGGTAGATGCAATTCTTCCTTTCATGAGTTTGTTAATTATCATTATTCCAATGTTATTATCAAACCTTGCCTTTTATCACTTCAGAGTTGTTGAAACTTCAGTGCCGGGTGCTAGTCAACCAAATCCTGAACAACAAGAGATTCCTAAAAAAGTGAATAAATCAAAACTTGTAACAGCTCAAGTTCATATTGATCACGGGAAAACAACATTAAATATTCTTGATGAAGATAATGGTTCCGCAGTTTTGAAAAGAAAAGCTGACTCTACACTTGAGGGAGCAACAAAGATTCTAGGACTATTAGAAAAAATCAAGACTAAGTATAAAAAACTAGAAACAGTATTAGTAACAACAAAAGATGATGTGATTTATGAGAAGCTCGTTCGAATTCTAGAAGGATTAAAAAAACCGATCCTTGGAGTTGATGAAGAGTATCCAGAAAAAGAATTTCGCTTCAAAGTGGTAATGTTACCAGCTGTTACAGAAATGAATATAGAGTAGGGAAGAAATGGCAGGAAAGTTTACAGGTAGGGGAAGAAAGAAACCAGAGAAGTTAAATATTACTTCTTTGATGGATGCTCTTACAATTATTTTAATCTTCTTATTAGTAAATTATTCAGAAGTTTCTGAAGAAAAAGAAATTCCTGCATTTATTGAATTACCGAAAATTGAAGGTAAAGCAGCTACTGCAACTTTTGGTTTAACATTAGTAATTGGAGAGGATCAAATTAAAGTTGGAAAAGGGGAACCTATTAGGTTTTCAAACTTTGAAAGACAAAAAGATACAATTCTTTTAGAAGTTAAAGACCAATTAGCACAAATGAAAAAAGAAAAGCTTGAGAGGAATATTGCCGGTGGCGAAAAAGAAAAGAAAATCAAGTTAACTGTACAAGCAGATAGAAATACTCCTTATCGATATATTGATGAGATTATCCGAGGAGCATCAGAGCTAAGTCTTAACTATGTTGACTTTGTTTCTATGAATAAGGAAGCACAATAGTTATGAAAAAGTACTTTGCATTCTTGTTAAGTTTAGGCTGTTTTGCTCAAAGTGGAGCTGGATTATCAGCAGGAGTTCCTAATGATAAGCCAATTGAAGTTAGAGGGCAATCAAGGAATTTGAATATGCTTTTGAAACTGCAAAATGAAAGAGAAGCGATAGATTTTATTAAGTTAAGAAAAAATTATAAAAAAGAAATTAAATCACAAAGTTTTTAATTATGTTAAAGAAAAAGAAATTATTAAACGTAAAATACAAAAGAAAACAAGGTAGTTCTAGGTTACTAGATAAGCAATTTTCTATTACAGATAGTAATCAATTCAAAATAAATATTAAAGGTACAGATTATTTCTTTAAGAAAACTGATAAGTCAGGAAGCTATGAAGTTTTAAGTTCAAAAGAAAAAGTAAGAAAAATTAATGTTGGGAGTTCTTTAAGACTTATTCATAAAGACGGAACTGATGTTTACTTCGATTTATATGATGATTTTTTATATGCTCTTGATTATGGAATGTATGCATACGTCGCACTTTCAATTCTATTAAATTTAGGTTTAGCTTTCATCGCACCTAGTATGGATATGGGAGCAACAGTTTCTAAGCAAATTGAAGAAAATCAAGATGATAAAAGAATCAAAGATCTTTTAGGAAAATTATCTAAAGATAAGAAATTAGTTGTGAAAGCTAGACCTACAACAACGACAAGACCTCCTGTAACAACAACAACACGAGCTATAGTCAAAAAATCTCCTCCTACAACGAGAAGAAATGTAGCTAAGTCACCTCCTAAAACAAGGCCTAAGAGAAGAAACAATCAATTAAGCAAAAAAAGCCCTAGGCCAAATGCTAATAAGCGTAAAGCTAAAGTTGTTCAAGTTAATGATAAAAGAAAAATGAAAAGACTTGTTGTTCAAAAAGGACCGCCTAAAAGAGGTGGAACAGGACCCAAAAATCCAAATGCTAAGGGCAATACTGCAGCAAGAGCACAAGCGGTGAAACTTGCTAAAACAAAAGCAAAAGTATCAGGAGCTCTAAATTTTCTAACGAAAGGAAAAGGGGCGTTTAATATCCCTCCGGGAACGAAAGGTGGGACTCAGTTTAGAACTGGTAGTTCGGCTGGTGGCTTAGCTGGAGCTAAGAATGTTAAAGGTACAAACTTCCTTGCTAAAGTAACTGGAAAGAATAAACTTGGATCTTCAAGTGGAGCAATTAATACAAGAGGCTCAAGAACTGTGGCATCAGGACAAGTTTTATCAAATGGTGAAATTAACGGAATTGAAGGTGGTCGAAGTTATAACTATGTTCAAGGTAAAGTTAGTGTAAAAGGACTTCACGCTGCAGGTGGGTCAGGTGGAGGATTTAGAGGATTAGGTCCTCAAGCAATGTCCGTAAAAGGCGGAAAGATGAGTCAATCATTGATTAGAAAAATCATTGCTAAGCATATGGGGAAATTAACTTATTGCTATGAGAAATCATTATTATCAAATCCTAATCTGGCAGGAATAGTAAATATTAGTTGGAAAATTGCTCCAGGTGGAAGAGTTAGTGGAACAAGGATTGTAAAATCTCAAATGAATAATCAAAAACTTCATGGTTGTTTAACTGGGGTTATTAAGAAAATAAGCTTTGCACCTGGTCCAAAAGGTGGACCTGCGACAGTTGTATATCCGTTTAATTTCACTGCATCTATGCTTTAAGATTTATATCGCCTATTTTTATTGTCATATTTTTCTTCATTTTTTCCTCAAGTCTTTCTGAATTGATTCCGATAAATACCTGAGTGGAAAAGTATGTATCCTGTTAAAATGAGAGTCCAATGAAAGTACTACTAATTTTTCTTTTATGTTCATGTGTTATTAAGTCTAACAAGATTAGTAAAAATAATAACTTTGATCCTAAAGTCTACCCTAGAGTCGAAGTAAATTCTGATCAAGACGATGTTGTTATTTTCAATGTAGATGATGTTTTTAAAAATTATGAATTAGTAAATACCCATACAATCGTAAGGATGGATGGACGAAACTCAACTGTAAATCTTGAGTCAGGAAGCAAAAGGTTTACCTACCTTCCTTTTCCTAAATTTGCAGGAACAGACTTCATAAGAATTTATTGGCAGAATAAATCAACAAAGGCCCTCGCTACATCTGAATTAATGGTAAATTTAAAAAACCTTCCTGATGCACCCTCTGTTTTTGATGATTTTGTTTTCACTAAAGATATTTCAAGTAAAACAGTTGATGTATTGATCAATGATATTGATGTTGATGGAGATTCATTAACAATAGAAAGTGTTGCTGATCATAATGAAATCCAAACTGATATTATAAATGGAAAAATTCGTTTAATAATTGATTCAAGTTTTGATGATAACACTGAAGCTAATATTTCTTATACTGTAAGAGACTCTTCAGGACTTAGATCAAATGGAAATATTAGAATAAATCAAGAGTTGGCAAGTTTATCTTCACTGCAAATACCTCTTCAAATTGTCTTTGTGAATAAAAGTAACGGAAAGCTATCTAATAATGTAGCCGGAGATGCTGCAAAAGTTTTAGAGCAGTTAAATAAGAAAATGAGAAATTCTGAGGATACCACATTTTTTAAGTTCAAACTCCAAGATACAATTGAAGTTGTAGATGACTTTGTTCATATTCATTGTGATCCCACTCTTAATAGTTGTAATGATTTCGAAAATATCATTGAAAAATATGGCAAGGATAGAGTAGTTACTTTGGTATTTGTTTCTAATATCCAAGGTGATGTTGCTGGAATTGCTAAACTAAATCGAGTGCCTCACTCTAAAGACTCCACAGTTGTAGCTGAATATAAAAGTATTAATGATAATGATGGAACTATTTATACTCATGAGATCGGACATATGATCGGCCTTGATCATACTCAAAGAATTGGTTCAGATGAGCATGATTGGATTACATTTAGCTCTTGTGGACTAGATACACTCTATTTTCAACGAGGTCTTAGTGCTGGATCGATATCAGGGCCATTTATCGACAATCGAGGCATTACTTGGGACGATCTTGACAATACTATGAAGCCTTTTGTCAGCGGAGCTGATGAGGGATACTTTACCCAAGGATATAGAGATATATTTCCCAAAATATTCTCTTGTTATCGAGCCAGGGCCTTTTAAGACCAACTTAATACTATTTACACACTGAATTGGCATTGTCTTACATCAGTGCTATTTTGACACCAGTAGAAGAATTATCTTTTACTCAAGGAGTTAGAATGGACGCAAGTATTAAGAATCTTTCAATTAAAAATACGGTCTTTGGTGGACAATTTACTGATAGCCATCAAAAAACACAGGTGGTTATTGAAGCACCTAATAAATTTTTAAATTCTGAAGAAGTTCAGTTAAATAACTCACTAAATGTAAAAGAAGCTTTTTTTAGAAGATCTTCTGTTATTGAACACAGCTTCTCTAAAATGTAATTTTTTAATCAAAGGTCGGCAATTTGTTGGCCTTTGATTTCGCTTGATCAACCCAACTATCTCGTATTATTCTTCCTGGAAAAAACTTAATTGCCTCTGTAATAATCTTTATATCTTCTTCATTAAGCTTTGATATTTGTTTAAATGTATAGATTCCCAATGCATTAATTTTTTTCTCAATAAATTCCCCAATACCTTTTATCTCTTGAAGGTCATCACGGTTGGATTTGGAAGCAACGATATCTTTTATCGATAACAGGTGAGTGATTGTCTTTTTAGGAATTCCTTTAGAATCTAGTTCAACAAGTTGAGTCTTCTTTTTTGGAGTTAGTTCTATGATTTTTTTTTCTAGTTCATCAATTTTTTCAACTAAATACCTTAAGTCATCTTTATTTGTATAGGAGCTTAGATCAATAGGAGCCGGACGATCAATTTTTTTTAAGTATGGAGCAAGGTCTTCTTTTTTCACATAGCCACTGATCATATCTTCTGAATTTACTTTGTTAAATTGGTTTTTAAAATCACCAAATTTCATATAAGAGGTGAGGTCATCTCTTTGGACAAATTTTTGTAATTGATTAGTTCGAACAAAGCTATCTAGTTCATTTTTTTTAACAAAACTAGATTCATCAATATCTTGAGTTTTTAGATGCTCAGAGTCCTTAGTAAGAAAATCCTTTAGATCTGATTTTAAAGCATATTCTTTAAGATCAATCTCTGGAATATCTGACTTTGTTATAAAGTTTGAAAAATCAGACTTTTTCGAATAACAAGATAAATCAATATCAGGAATATCGCTCTTTAAAGCAAATTTTTCTTTCTCAGAATGTAATAAATATTTTGATAGCTCAGATTCTTTAACAATATTTCTTATATTTAAAAAATCTAACACCTCATCTTTATTCAAATGATTTTGTAGTTTTAAATTCCTAAATTCATCTTTGGTTATAAAGTCGGAAAGATCAATTTGATCAATAGTAGGTACCTTAAGCTTTGAAAACTTTTTTTCTAAAGTTGCTAACTTGGTGCTTATTGTTGTTAAGAGATCATCATAGTTGATAGCTTTTTTAAAGTTTGTTATCTCGTTTTTGTTAATATTTATTCGTGCCCAGTACTCGTTTAACTTTCTCATACTCCAGGCCATGGCCAATAAATAGCCTAGCACTGCAAAAATCGTAGCCATAACAAGCAGTTCTAATAGGGTAGATCCGTTTTTAATAATATCAAATCCGTCATACATGATTGATCCTCAGTTGATTTTACTTAAATTTATTATAGCAATCTTGCGAGAAGTTAAAAGTGGAGCAAACTTGTCTTATTAAAAGACAATAAAAAAAGGCCTGTAATCATACAGGCCTTTAGAAAAATTAAACTTTGTGAGTTGAAAAATTATTTATCTAATCTCTTAGCTTGATTTACCCACTTATCTCTTTTGATTCTTCCTGGGAAAAATTTAATAGCATCAGTAATCAAATTGATATCAGAAGCATTAAGTCCTTTAACTTGTCTGAAAGTATAAATGCCTAATCCATTAACTTTTTTCTCAATAAAAGGTCCAATCCCTTTGATTCTTTGTAAATCATCTTTTTGACCTTTCTTTACCTTAATATTTTTAATAGATAGGTATTTTGTAAGCTTTGTTTTTGGAATCCCACTTTTATCTAATTTAATGACAGGTTTCTTAGCTGGCTTCTTTGCAACCTTTTTAACTTTCTTAATAGGAGCGGGCTTAGCTTTTTTTGCCTTAGCAAGTTGAGCTTCCAATTTAGCAATTTTTGCATAAAGAGCTTTCACATCCTTGCCATAATCACTAGGAAGGTCAGATTTTTTTAAATAACCTGATACACTTGGAACTTTAGGGATTTCAGACTTCTTAGCATATCTAGTAAGATCGATCTTTGGTACATCGGATTTTTTAGCGTACCTAGATATATCAATATTAGGCATATCTGATTTCTTAGCATATCTAGAAAGATCAATATTAGGTATTTCAGATTTTTTAGCATATCTAGATAGATCAACATTAGGTATCTCAGATTTTTTGGCATATCTAGAAAGGTCAATATTAGGTATTTCAGACTTCTTAGCATATCTAGTAAGATCAACATTAGGGATATCAGCTTTTCTCGCATATCCACTCATATCAATTCTTGCTGGAATATCAGATTTCTTAGCAAAGTTACTTAGGTCAACTCTAGCAGGAATATCAGATTTCTTAGCAAAGTTACTTAAGTCAACTCTAGCAGGAATATCAGATTTCTTAGCAAAGTTACTTAGGTCAACTCTAGCTGGAATATCAGATTTCTTGGCAAAGTTACTTAAGTCAACTCTAGCTGGAATATCAGATTTCTTAGCAAAGTTACTTAAGTCAACTCTAGCTGGAATATCAGATTTCTTAGCGTATGAGCTAAGATCTGGCATTGTAGGCATTTTAATATCAGATTTTTTAGCAAAAATACTTAAATCTGGCATTGCTGGAATAGAAGGAATGTCTGATCTCTTAGCATAAGAACTTAAATCAACACTAGGTATCTCAGATTTTTTTGCATATGTACTCAGATCAACTCTAGCTGGAATATCAGATTTTTTAGCATATGAACTCAAATCAATGCTAGGAATCTCAGACTTCTTAGCATATGAGCTTAAATCAATATTAGGAATATCAGATTTTTTAGCATAAGTGCTTAGATCTACCCTTGCAGGTATTTCAGATTTTTTAGCATAAGAACTTAAATCTGGCATGCTAGGCATTTTAATATCTGATTTCTTAGCAAATAAACTTAAATCAGGCATTGAAGGAATTTTAGGAATATCATTTCTTTTAGCAAAACTACTCAAATCCGGAAAAGGCATTTGAGGTTTAATATCACTTTTTAAAGCAAATTTTGAAAAATCCGGTAGGCTAGGGATCATGTCTCTAGTTGCAAATCTTTCAAACTTAGCTTCAAAGTCTTTAAATTTATTCATTATGTGACTATCATTATAAGTCTCAGTGATTGTGTAAGACTTTCCGCCTAAAAACCATCTACCTAAAAACCATCCTAAGATACCACTACCTGTTAGCATGGCAAGAATTTCTAACCATACGCTCCCATGTTCAAATATATTACCTGGATACATATTATACTCCTTTGTTATAAATATATAAAAAATTAATAATCTAGCACTACTCTTCTATTTAATTGTCGCCCTTCACGAGTGTCATTAGACTCCGCAGGTTGAGCTTCACCTTGTGATTCTGTTGTTACTTTGTCTGCACTCATTCCAAAATCTACAAGCATTTGTTTTATCATTAACGCTCTATTAGAAGCGAGCTGATAGTTTGCTTCAGCTTTACCTTGATTATCGGTATGACCTACAACATGAACTTTATCGATTACGCCTCTGTTGAAAGATTCGGCAACACCTTTAAGATATAATTTAATATTATTACTTGCTTGAGGATCAGAAGCATTAGTAGCGAAATAAATTGTCTTTCTTTCAACTCGGTACTTATCACTTGTATCTACAATATTAAATTCTGAAGCATGAGCATAAGTATCATACTTAGATAGAGGGAAATCTTTCGTAATTTGCTGAGCTTTGGTTTTAATTTGATTAAACCACGGATAATCAGCAAATCTCTCTTTAATACTTTCAGCTCGAGCCATTCCTACCGCTTCAGCTTCTCCATTAAAATAATAACCAGTGATATGGAATTCTTTATTTGCCCCATCTGTATTCATTATTCCAATTTCAGAATAAGCATCTTCTAAAGAGTTTGTTAAAAAAATCTCAGATTGATTATTCTTAAAAAAGATTCTTTCAAATTTTTCAACTACCTTAACTACTGGAGGAGGAACTACGGCCGGTAAAGTTGTTGCCACAACAGCTACCTTTTCAGCATTACATGCTTTATTGATCACGCAAACATACCAATCACCTGATAAAAAAGTCCAAAGACCAGTTAGAACAATCCAGAAAGGAATCCATAGTGGACTTCTTTTTTTAATTGTTTTTGTAATTGTCATAGTTGTTTTGCTACTAGATGAAACAGCTGACGATGCCATAATTTACTCCTATAAAGTGAGATTTAACTGAAATAAGTATAATATTAGATCGAATAAAATTGCTATCAAGATCATAGAGTCGTTTGTCTTTTTCATTTTTCGTGTCAAAGTTGGTAATTCATAAAAAATAACACTCGATCAAGAGATAATTATTTATGTCTTGTCGGCGTAGGGTCCTCTAGAGAATGTTTTTCGTGACTTTTATTTAGTAATGTACGATGAAATTTCTCTTTCTTCCAAGAGATTATCTTTAGATCTATGGCCTAAAATTAATAGAAGATTATAAATTTTTCTTTTTCACGAGAAAAAAATCTCAAGTTTTACCGAAGTCTAAAAGTGAATTTTTGACAATCTATTTTGAAGGTTCTTAAAAAACTGTCGATAATGAAGGTATTTGGGTTCATTATCACCTTGATCAGCTCTGGCTGGTGCCATTTTGAGCTTTTTTAATAAAATAATCAGTAAAACTTACTAAAATTTAAGACAAAATCTGTAATTTTAAGTAAGTAAATCAACATTGCAAATACTATAGCTATTAGCTAGATTTTTATGTTTTTTGGTCTTAACCAATTTTTATATTATTAGGAGATAAATTAATGAGTAATTCAAAAGCGAAGGTGATGAATTCTTCTGTGGCAATGGATAAGTATCCACCGCAGATTAAGTATATCGTAGGAAACGAGGCGTGTGAGCGTTATAGTTATTATGGGATGAGATCTATTCTGACTATCTTTTTAATCTCTGGGTTAGGAATGGCAGAATCAGCAGGAACATCGCTTTACCATGTTTTTGCAGGGATTTGTTACCTCTTTCCACTTTATGGTGCTTTCATTTCTGATAGGTTTTGGGGAAAGTATAAAACAATCTTATATTTATCTATTGTTTATTGTGTAGGTCATTTATACCTTGCAATATTTGAAACTTCTCAAATTGGTTTCACTACAGGTCTAGCTCTTATTGCGCTAGGTTCTGGTGGTATTAAACCATGTGTATCAGCTCACGTTGGTGATCAGTTTAAAAAAGGTCAAGAAACTCTATTAAATAAAGTTTTTAATCTATTTTATTTCATGATTAATTTTGGAGCTATGTTTTCAACTATAATTACTCCTTGGACTTTAGATAAGTATGGAGCTCATTGGGCCTTTGGTATTCCAGGTGTCTTGATGGCAATTGCTACGGTGATTTTTTGGATGGGAAGAGATAAGTTTGTTCATGTTCCTCCTCAAGAAAAAGCACCTAAAGGTTTCAATGCGATGTTTTGGGGATGTGTTGCTCTAACGGGTGCCATGCCATTACTTCCAGGTCTTGTTGAGAGTATTGGACTTTCAGCTATTATGTTCTTACCAGCAATTGGACTATTTTTTGTTGTTATTTACGGAATGGTTATGAGTAAGGAGAAAAGTACTTTTACAAAAATGCTTTACTCAACTCTTACTAAAGGTAAGCAAAAAGCGCAGAAGATTCATGGTGAAGCAAATATTGAAGGACTTTACGCTGTTGGTGGAATCTCAACAGTCTTTTTAATGATTACATTCTTTTGGGCCTTATTTGATCAACACGGATCAACTTGGGTTCTACAAGCAAAAACGATGAATTTAAATGTTGCTGATGCACTACCAGGCTTTACTACAATGTGGTCTGGAATGATGACGGGAATTTATTCTCTCTTTGGTGCTGAGTATGTTTCTAATTGGAATATACTTCCTTCTCAGGTTGCAGCTCTTAACCCAATCATGGTGATGTCATTAATTCCAATTTTTACATTTGCGATTTACCCAATGCTAAATAAAGTAACTCCTATGACTCCACTTAAGAAGATGGGCCTAGGGATGTTTGTTGCGGGAGCTTCATTTGTACTTGTTGCTTTAATTCAAGGTCAGCTTGATGCTGGAAACCAAATCAATGTTTCATGGCAAGTTATCCCATACTTAGTTATTACGATGGCTGAAGTTATGGTTTCTATTACAGCTCTAGAGTTTGCTTATACTCAAGCTCCTAAGTCGATGAAGTCAACTGTGATGGGAATGTTCCTATTAACAGTATTTTTTGGAAACATGTTTACGAGTTATGCAGCAACTGCAGCCAATTCAATTACAGAACTAGCTGGATCGATGGGAGTGAGTGCTTCTAAAGAGTATATCTTCTTTATGTTCTTTGCTGTTGTCATGTTTGTCGCCGCAATTATTTTTGGATTGATTGCAAGTCAATATAAAGTTAAAAACTATATGGAAGAGTAGATTTCTTCTATCTTAATGAGAGGCCGTTAAAACACTAAAGTTCACAGAACGTTTTTACGGCCTTTTTTATTTCTCTCATCTCTTTTTTCTCTTCTAGGTAAATTAAAAAATCTCCATACTTTCTAAATCCATTTAAAGTTGTATCACCGAAAAAGTATTGATAAGTCATTAGCCCGTTAGGAGCATTGCTATCTAGGAAATGTAGGTTATACCCATTAGGAGTTTTATTCATACTTGTAATCAACCAAGAATGACTCTCAATTCCTTTGAGTTGTAATTTTACATAAGAAATATTTTCTTGATTCACCGTATAATTATAGAGCTCATTCATTGATTTTTTTAATTTTTCACTAGATGTTTCTCGCTTACCTCTTAAGCCTCTAATCCATGCAAATCCGATACTACCATCTCTGACTTGCCAAAGGGTAAGTCTTTTTAAGATATAGTCTTTAAAGTCAGCACTAAAATCTCTTAAATTAGCATAACCTTTAATAGTAATAATCTCTTTACCCTTAATCATTTTTCTGATTATTTTTTTATAGTCTTGTTCTTTTAATTTAGGAGAGTGCTTATCAAAAGAGACAAGGTATTGGGCTTTTCTTTGTAGACGATTATGCCACCAACAAACACCTCTATTAAAGAGTCCTGCTGCATTTCTAAAGCTTAAAAGGTTTTCTTTTAAAGTAAGATCCTCGAGTATTGTTTTATGATTTGTCTTTTTTAAACAAAAATTTTTTTTATGAGTCATAGCTTTAGAGACAAAAGAGCAAAATAAGAGCATGGAAAGAAGTTTCATGAATTCATCCTTGAATAATTATCTTCTCTTATTTTTACTTAAGGTTTATCATCTTTCTATAAAAATAATTACTAACCAATTAAAAGGCTCGGGTATCTATGAAAGAAATTCTTATCGCAACTGACTTTTCCAAACAAAGTGATCTTGCAATAGAGGTTGCCAAAAAATTAAGTAAACATCTTCCAATGAAAGCATTTCATTGGGATAACATTATTCATAAAATGAAGAGTGTCGTAAGTGATGATGATCTTTATTACGATGTAAGTGAATGGGGAAGCAAAGCTCCAGTTCATGTTAAAGAAGAAATGAATGACCAATTTAAAAGATTAGGAATAACCCCTAAAGATCTAAATGTAGAATTTATTGAAGGTGGTAAGTTTCAATCTTTGAAAGATTATTTTAACGGTAAGTCTGAAGATGATCTTGTCATGATAACAACTAGTGATGATTCTGTTTGGGAGAGAGTTCTTTTTGGTAACTTTGTTGAAAAACTAATCTTTGGAACAAAAAATCCAGTGTATCTTGTTAAGCAAAAAATTGATCATGCACCTAAAAAGATTGGTTTATGTTTTGATCCAGAACAAGATGGAAAAAAGTTTTTAAATCATGCCCTTGATATTGCAAAAATCTTTGAAGCAAGTATTGAAATGATTTATGTTGAAGCTTTTGACTCTAGGGATTTACATAAAAATATATTTGCTACAAATCAAGACACTGAAAAGAATAAGAATAATTATTTAGCCTATAAGAGAAAGCTTGCGGAAGAAAAGTTCGAAGAATATCAAGAGTTTTTCAAAAAAGAGGGAATTGATTCTGATGTGAAAATCATTGTTGCAATCGATAAGACACCAGCAGAAAACCTTATAAATCATTTAAAACAACACCCAGTAGATGTTTTAATGGTAGAGCCGAGTCAAGGCTTCACTAATGGTTTTAAATTTAATAGTACGAGTTATGATCTCATCAAGAATGTCCCGGTAAATTTTGTAATCGTAAAAGAAGAAAAGAAAGCTTAGTTAAAATTGCTTAGGGCATATCTAAAGCTAGAACTAACTTATGTAATCTAAGGAAAATATAAATAGTAAGTGCCTAAAGTTTAAACTATATTCGTTGCAAATCTATGTAGTTGTACTCTAGTGAAGCTTTAAAGAATAATGAGAGAACTGTTAAGTTTTTGAATTAACTGACAAATGCTAACCGGTATTGACCCAACCCTTTTATCCTGAAAAAATATCTTAATATTAATTTTGGCTCATTGGAGGAGTAATGAAAAGATTATCGATGATCTTATTTCTTATGTTTTTAGGAAACCTTGGTTTTTCTAAAACAATTTATCTCGTAAAAGTAAAAGCTGCTAATAAGTTTGAAAGAACTAAGGTTGCTAATTTAGTTCACATTGATCGAATTAAAAAAGGTTATGTTACGGCTGTTGTTAATAAGGCTGAACTAAAAAGATTAAAAAAGAAGTTTCAAGGAAAATTAAAAGTAGTTGATTCGTATCAAACAAAAAATAAGAAAGGTCATGTTCATGAAAATGAGTATGAGTTTCCTAAAAAGGATGTAAAGTTCCATACCTTTGATGAAGTGATTACTTCACTTAGAAAGTTAGCTAAAGATCACCCTAAAACAGTAAAAACTTTTAATATTGGAAAATCTATTGAAAATAGAGATCTACTTGGAGTAAAAATTACTGCTGGAGGTTTTGCTGATGAAATGAAAAAACCTGCCATGTTTTTAGTAGGAACTCACCACGCTAGAGAGCACTTAAGTACAGAGATTCCTCTTTTATTATCAAAGTATTATGCTGATAAAATTAAGAATGATTCTAAGTTTGCAAACTTTATGAAAAATAGAGTGATCTATATCCTGCCTCTTCTTAATCCAGATGGAGCTCTTCACGATATTAAAGGTCGTAAATATAAGATGTGGAGAAAAAATAGAAGACAAAATGAAGGATCACAATATGTTGGAGTTGATCTTAACAGAAACTATGACTTCAGATGGGGACAAGGTGGTTCATCAACTAATCCAAGCTCAGATGTTTATATGGGGAAGGCACCATTTTCTGAACCTGAAACTCAGGGTATAAAAAGATTTGTTGAAAACCATAAAAATATTAAAACAATGATTAGCTTTCATACTTACTCAGAGCTAATTCTCTATCCATGGGGCGGGACGTATGACCCAGTTCCAGGTCAAGAATTAAAGGTCTTTAAGAAGATGGCTGAAACGATGGCCAAGTGGAATAATTATAAGCCTCAACAATCTTCAGATCTTTATGTTGCGACAGGAGACACATGTGATTGGGCCTACGGAGTTCATAATATCTTTTGTTTTACTTTTGAGTTGACGCCATCATCAATGTTTGGTGGAGGCTTTTATCCAGGAGCTAAAGCAATTGATCCTACTTTTGAAGAAAATAAGAAACCAGTAAATTACCTTCTTAAGTATACTGATGATCCATATAAAGTTTTAAAATAAGTCTTTGCAAGGAAGCAAAAATTAAAAAATAGGGCAGGAAACGCAGAATTGTTCCTGCCTTATTTATTTAAAAGAAATTCATTATAATATTTTAATTTTTTAGCTAGATAAGTACTTTTTTCTAAAAGGTGCTCCAGCTCTTCTAGATCATCTTCAAAATCAGTTTGTGGAAATTTAGTGGAGTAAAAATAATCATCAAGCTTTTTATATTCTATTTTATTAAGCTCTGATAAGTCGTTATTTTCATCTTCGTCAACTTCTGGCTCATAGTCAGTTTCAGTTCCAAACTCGTTAAATAGATCCTCAAGTGGATCATCAGAGATTGTTTCTTCCACGTCATCTTTTCTTTTATACAAAAAGGTAACCTTGGTTGGTTGAATGTCTTGCTCTTCTTTGTTCATACGTTTCTCTAGAAGTAGGTTAGCATCTTAATATTTTTATATTTTAAGGGTAGGAAAAATTTCAAAATGAAGTTTAGAAATGTCTAAATTTTAGGCTCTTGATTGAAATTGAGACGAAAAGTTGGCAGTTTGTAAGTTCATAGTTGAGCTCTAAGTGGCTGAAATTATTCAGAATAGAGAGGAATCGGAAGGATAAGAGCTTGATTGAATTTATAATCTAGGTATGAAGGTTTGGGGAAAAATTTTTATTATTTCGTTGTTTGTTAGTCCGTTAGTTTATCCGTCGGATTGTTCAGACCAAGATGATTATGAAGAGTGTCTGAAAAGTAGATCTTCTAATTATAATAATACTGATAGTACTGATAGTACTGATAGTACTGCAACAAGTACGACTAAATCATCAACAGAGACTATGACGGACGAGGAACATGTAGCTGCTCAAAAAGCGGGACTGCCATGTAACTTTACAGCAGCAGAAATGGCACTGGATGAAAAGGTTCGGGTCAGATCTAAGAGAGCTTGTTCAATGGTCTTTGGAACTAATATTACTGGTATTGCAGGTTTAAAAGCAAAAGATATGAAGGGAGTTAGTGACTTAACTAAAGTAACAAACTCAACTCAGACTCAAATCGATCAAATTATAGCCGAAGGTCAAAAAGAGCAAAGTCTAACAGAGTTTCAATTCGATGCTACTGATATAATGACTAAGAATAAAATTGATTATGCAAAGTGGAGAAGAGACTGGGTTGTTGGAATAGGTTCAAACATGACTGGATTCATGATGGCTTGGCATTCAGATTACTTACCAAACCTGAGATCAGAAATGATTAAGAGAATTGAGTTTTATGCCACGACTGCAGGTGAACAGATTATGGCTCTTCAATCATTAAATAGTGATTTACAAAATAATGCTTTTGATAAAGCTCGATTTCAAGAAGCAATGCTTGCAACAGATACAACAACAACTGATTGTACACTATACCCAGCTCACGCTGATTGTTTAGAAGAGAGTCCAAACCTTACTCCATCGATTGGAAAATCTGGTGGATATGTTCCTCCATCCGGAAGTGGACGAGGAAGAGGATCAATAACGAGAGATAATATTGATAGTTCTGAAGCTTCTATTGGCGAAGAACTATCTGGTGACCTTGCTAGCGCTGCAACGGATAGTAGCAACCCAGATGACCAGATCGCTACAGGCGGATCTGGTCCCACTCCGGGCTATGCTCAAGCAACTGGCGGAGGCGTTGTAAATGCTGGAGGAGCTGGAGGCGGCGGCGGATCAGGCGGCGGTGGAGCTAGTGGAGCAAAACAAGGTGGGAATAGTTATAAAGCACCTGCAAGAAAGGGATCATCTGTAGCTAATGTTTATAAAAGAGGTGGACGTGGAGCCAGAAGGATTGCTTCAAGGAAATCAAAGAAAAATGGTAAAACAGGCTTTGAGAATCCATTTGCTAAACTAAAAAAGAAAAAAACTGGTGGGTTAAATGTAAAAAGCTCAAAAGAGATAAAAAGAGCACTAGCTAATGAAGGTGTGAGATCTAAAAAAGGTCATAGTCTTTTCAAGAGAGTAAGTAGAGCTCACGGAAAAGTTTATAGAAAAAGAAATATCATCATTTACAATAAGGCATCTCTTTAAGATCATAAAGAATGCAAATTAAATCAAAAAAAACGTATGAGTTTGAATACACAATTCAAGAAACAGATCTCGATGTCTTTGGTCACGTCAATAATGCTAATTATTTAAAAATTTATGAACTGGCCAGATGGAACTTTATTGAAAGAAACGGGTTTGGTTTAGATCGGATAAAAAAAGAACTTAAGGGTCCTGTTTTATTAGAAGTTACAGTTAACTTTAGAAGAGAATTAAAAAATAGAGATAAAATAAAAGTCATTTCAGTGGCCGATAAGATTGAAGGTAAGTTTATGTGGCTTAAACAAGAAATGAGAAGGGGAGAAGACCTTTGCTCCAAAGCAACCTTCACTGTTGCATTTTTTGATTTGAAATCTAGAAAGATGCTGCCGCCAAGTAATGAGTGGTTAGCAGCTTGTGGAATAGAAGTTTAATTTTTTCACAAAAAAAAAGGTCTTCGCAAAACGAAGACCCCTTTGGTGTGCTTGGTATGGCAAGACCCGAAGGCCTCACCAGACTCTTTATTTAGTAAGTATCGTATAAATCATCATATTGAGATCTGCTACTTGAACTACTTGTTTCATAATAATTTCCGTAGTCATTATCATGATCGTATTCATCATCATAGTAGTGATCATCAAAGTCAGTTGAACCATCACATGCTAGGTAACTCGTATCACGTCTATTAAAGTATTGGTAACTTTCATTTCTGTGAGTCTCAGCACATGAAAATCTATAATCACTTTCATTTCTGTTGAGTCTATCTCTCATGTCTGAACATCTATCATATCCAACATTACAAGCTTGGTTCCAATAAGTTTTAATAACTGTTCCATAACATTTATCTACTAATTGATAATTACATCTATCAACTCTAGAGTATCTATGTCTGTAGTGGTTGTACGAGTAGTACGGGTAGCCATTGTGAACATAGTAACCATTTGATCTGTAATGATAGAAGAAAATCCAGTTTCTGTAGTAATGCCTTCTATTAACTCCTAATACATATGAGCTATAGCTATATGGGTTCCAAAAAATTGAATGGTTCCAAATGTTTGTATAAGGAGAGTGATGTCTATAAACATAAGATCCATGTCTATGAGTTCTGTAAGGTCTAAAATATCCTCTTCTTCCATAATTTGAGTAAACTCTATGAGGAACGTTTCCTCTTCTTCCTACTCTATGTCTTCCGGCTCTACCAGATCTTGATGGACCTCTACTTACGTGACCTCCACCTCTTGGTCTTGTAGTTGTTCCGCCAGTTCTTGGTCTAGAAGTTGTTCCGCCAGTTCTTGGTCTAGAAGTTGTTCCGCCAGTTCTTGGTCTAGAAGTTGTTCCGCCAGTTCTTGGTCTAGAAGTTGTTCCG
>CALIJZ010000067.1 GCA_938017795.1 uncultured Bacteriovoracaceae bacterium | reverse complement strand
GCTTGCTCAACATTAGTTAATGATGAAATCAGTTGTGAAGACAATCCCAATGGATGTCCTAAGGGAATGGTATGTCTACTTACGGAAGAAAAAACACTTAGCGAAAAAATGTTCGGACCAGCGGATAATTTTGAAAAAGTGAGTAAATCAAGATGTTATGAGTGTCCTAAAATAGTCCCGTCTGCGGATGGATTTGCATTCGAGGTTCCTGGAAATTTAAATGGGGCTATAAATTCTAATTCAATACCTCTAACACATTCACTTATTAATAACAAACTCATAAATTCAAAATGGGCTTTAACGCCAAAATTAACAAGAGGATTGAATTATGTCAGCGCAATTAAATGTAATGTTCAAACATCACCTACAGAATCAGAATCCATCTTTCTAAATTTTGAAACCATCGCTCCTATGCTTTTAAAACTGGATGGCGTTGAATCATTTGAAATAGGAGATAAATTTTGTGTTGATTTGATACCTCCAGAAGAATTTTATAATGCTTGCTATCAATCTGGGGCTCACCTTCAGTCTAAAGAGTTATGTAAAGAGCTTCAATGTCCTAAAATCATTACAAAAAAGGTTGATGGGTTTATAGAAATTGATTTTGATAGTTTTGACCCGTTTTTCTGGAAAGAGATAAGTGTACACTTTGACTTGTTAGGTGAAGATGAAAAGGTTTTAACTAAATTTAAATTAAATGCTGATTTTAAGAAATTCAAATATGGTCCTATCAAAGATAAGGGGCCACTTGAAATAAGATTAGATACTATTATAAAAAGTCCAGCTTATGTTTCAGCCTTGCCTTTTGATGATTGTTTTGAATTGGTGGAAGGGAGTAAGAAGGCTATTCATAAAGTTGATGTTGCTTTTTGAGATATTTAAAAGCATTGTCTCTGGTTAATAAATGCTGAAATTATAATGTCATTACAGTTAGACCACCGAATTGCATCTGCTAACCTATTTTTTGATAAACTTTCCAATATAAAGCTGACTTTTATCTTCTATTTGTATAAAATAGATTCCTTTACTAAGATGCCTAATATCTATTTCTGCATCATAAACACCATTTAAAGCTTCTATCCCGAGTTGATTTAAAATTTTAAAAGTAACATGTGGTTTTCGGTTTGCAATATGAATGTAATCAGAACTTGGGTTAGGGTAAATACTAACAGATTTTATTATTTTATTTCCAGTACTTGTTAGGTTTTCTATGTTGTAAATTCTCAACTTTCCAGCGCGTAACCCATTTGTGCTATTGTTAATTGAGGCAGCAAAGACAGTGCTACCATCACCTGAAATGTCCGCAAAAAATCCTAAAAAATCATGTCGATCCTCACCATAAATATTCTGTCCTAATTTGTGCCATTGTTTATTAGCAAATTCATAAACCCTGATTGCTCCTGAATTAATGTTGTTATCAACTATGGAAACTGGTGAAGCAATCAAAATTCTATTACCATCTTTGCTTACTCTTATTGTATGTCCAAATCCATCATTAAGATCTGAGCTACTAATGCTTTCTCCTTTTTGAACCCAATCTTCATTTTGAAACTCATATGCGTTTACTAAAGGGGTATTTGTATCATTACCGAACTCTGATCCCAAAGAACCAATGAATAGTTTCGTTCCATTTGAAGCAAATTCTATCTGGACTGGTATATTCAAGTTAAAATGATCAAAGGTGGCATAGAAGTTTATTGAAGTTCCTATTTTTACCCATTTCTGATTTTCAAATTTATAAGTTAAAACACGGTGATCAAATTCAGGTAAAATTGAACCGTAAACGTGAAAAAGAGCAAGAGTTTTCCCATCGAAAGATAACTCAGGTTTTATTACAGAGCGCACTCCTGATAAAAAGAATTCATCACTCAGTTTATTCCACTTATCGTTGAAAAAATTATAAGTGGTTATTCTAGAAGTATTCTGACCTGAAGAACCTACATCTTTAACTGTAGAAACTACAAGAGTTTTCCCATCCTTAGAAAAACTGTATGAGAATAAACTTTCATTATCTTCTAGTATTATCTCAATCTCTCCATGTTTCCTCCAATTATTATCTACATATTCAAACGAAATTATTTGGTTCTGATTTTGGAGTACTATTATTTGGCCATCTTCAGAAAGTTGTAAAGTTGTCTCTGAGTTAACTCCAATTGGAAAAAAAACAGAACAAATGAATTCATCACCTAAGCGATTTAATTCTCCATCCATCAAATTGTAAACAGTAATTATCTGATGTCGATCTAAATCTATATCTCGCATTGTTGAAAATGCAAATATTCTTCCATCATCGTTAGAAGTGATGTGGCCAGAAAGATATTCGTAATCATTTTCTCCTAGGATAGTGTGGATTAAATCTTGAGAAATGGCATAGGAAAATGTTAATAAGTTTAAACCAAATAAAATTGTAAAAGAAAGGTAATTCAAGATATAAGGTTTTAGTTTATTTATAATTTTATCAAATCTCTTGAAAGGCATTAATGGCATTATTATTTTACAAATTTACCAGTGTACTCTCCAACCCCCTAAGAAACCCCACACGATTAAGTAAATTTAGTTTATTAAATTGTGATTATGACAAAACATCGAAAAAGATGGTCTTCCAAAGAGAAAATGGAGATCATAAATTATGCAAAGATTCATTCAGTTTTAAAAGCTTCACGCGAATATAAAGTATCTAGTCCTTCGATCTATAAATGGATAGATGCTTATGATCAAAAGGGTGAGTCTGGATTAACAGCTAAGCAAAAAGACAATTTGAAGAGTTCTGAATTTAAAAAGCTCAAGCGTGAGAATGATGAACTTAAGAAAATCATAGCTGAAAAAGAACTCCGTATTAGAATTCAGGAAGAGATGTTAAAAAAAAGTCGTTGACAAAAGAAGAGCTTAAAATGATAGCATTTAATTTTGCCAAAGAAGGATATAGTAAATCTTTGATTGCTGAGATTTTGAAAATAGATAGGAGTATTTTCTATTATAAACCCGAGCAAGATACGACTAAAGGAAAAGCAAAAAGCCGCTATACAAAGACTAGAGATGGTGAAAAAATACTTAATTCAAAAGTGGTTAGTCAAATAGAAGAACTGCTGAGTAGAGAATTTGTAGATTACGGCTATTTAAAAGTAACTCACTGGCTCAGACAGAATTTTTTTTATGTAATTAATCCTAAAAAAGTATATCGATTAATGCGTGAGAATGGGCTTTTGAATAAAATTACTTCAAGAAAAAAGAGGCCGAGAAATTGGGTTAAACAATTAGTTCCTCCAACTGAAAAGGTTTTTGATTATTTAGAATTTGATATTAAATACATGTATGTGGCAGGTGCAAATAGAAACGCACACCTTATTACAGTTATTGATGTAAGGTCTAGATGGGTTGTTGCACAATATGTCTGCTGGAGTGTCAAGAAAGGAAATGTCATAGATCTTTTTGATCAAATTTTTGAACTCTACCCATTACCAGTTAGATTTTATGTTAGATGTGATAATGGTTCGCAATTTATTGCAAATGAGGTTCAGAAATACTTTGAAGAAAAAGAAAATGTAACTCAAGAATTTTGCAAACCAGCTACACCAGAACAAAATGCTCATATTGAATCTTATCACAGTATCCTTGAAAAAGTGATTTGTCAGCAGTATGAATTTGAATCACTTGAAGAATTACAAGCAACAATGAATAGGTTTGTATCTTTCTATAACTTTGAAAGAATTCATTCCGGGGTGGGTTATATTTCGCCT
>CALIJZ010000066.1 GCA_938017795.1 uncultured Bacteriovoracaceae bacterium | reverse complement strand
AAAAAATCTATTCTGCAACTGAATGTTCAGAGTTTGATTTCATTTTTTTATATGCTATAATTTGTCCTGGTGCGTAAATGAAAGGGAGGAATATTGTTATGTTGATTTAGATACATACATATTTATCATAAATCTTATCTTCTAATTTCAATATCTAGTTCATTCATTTTTCCTGTCCCATAGTTTTGTCATTTGTCTATTTTCAGGAGAAGTAAAGGAAATGATGGGGTGTCCTTATTCAGAAAGAGAATGCATCATCAAAATTTCAGACAAAGGCGAGAAAGTAGCAATAGCCCAAGTGACAGTGAAAGACAAAGTATGGATATACAACCTCCTTTACATGGTAGCAGTAGAAAGGATAATTCTGCCGCAGAGGGTGGTATTCCAGATCTGTATCACTTCGATGATAAGGAGAACATTGAAAATGATCTCAAACAGTCACGCAAACGAAAACATAGCACAGAAAGAGAAAATCTCGTTAAGAGCGATTCAAAGAAATACAGATATGAAAATGCTAGAAATGAAAGATTAAGGATTAGTAATGAGAGGAGTAGAAGGCATGATACAGACCAAAGATTAGCCAGGGGATCTTCAGTAGTACCTCACTCAAGTAAACAGGACACTGCTAGACGTTTATTGCAAAAGAGTAAAAAGGATCTTCGTAGAAAGTCTGGTGATTTAATGAAACATGTGTCTTCAAAATCAAATACTAAAAGAGATGAAGTGATAGAACATGATGATATGAAACATTCAGAGAGGGAAAGTCAGTATGAATATGATAAGAATAGAAAATCGAAATCACAAGATAAAGATAAAGAAAGTAAGCAACGATCACATAACTCAAAGGAAAGGTCTTCAACTCCAGATCAGAGACCATTAAGAGTTGATTCACCTTCCATTAAGAGGGTTATGAAAATTGATGAGAGATCACCAAGGAGATTTGAAAGATCTCCAAGAATGAAATATGAGTCTTCATCAAATAACAGCAGACGAAATCGGAGTGATAGTAGAGAAAGTTATTCAAAACAACAAAGTAAAAGTCCTCGTGAACGTCATTCGAGGAGGGACAGACTCCCATCAAGAAAACGAAATTATTCAGATGAAGAATCAGACAGTGATTTGAAACAAAGAAAAATACGGGAAACACCTGAAAAGTCATATTCTTTGAAGAAATCTCCCAAAAAGAACACTGATAGTGATAAAGTAGAATCAAACAACAAAGAAGATAAGTTTATTGAGAAAAAGTCAGTTTCCAGATCCCCAGATAAACTTCAAAAAAGTCAAAAAAATGAGAAATCTAAATCTACCTCAACTTCTAATTCTACAGAAAATGCTATTGAGAACAAGGATAAGTCTTTGTTGATATCCCAAGATCAACTTCAAAGAAGTCAGAAAAATGAGAACTCAAAATCTACATCAATTGCTTCTTCAGAAAAGGTTTTTGAGAAAAAGGATAAGTCTGTTTCAATATCACCACATAAACTTCAAAGAAGTCCAAAAACTGAAAAACCTAAATCTACCTCTACAACTAATACAACAGTTGGAAAAGACAGCAATGAATTGAACATTACGCAAGGTAAGCATTCCAGAAGTTTAAGTAAAGAAATAATGGAAGACAAGAATAAAATTGATTTCAAATATTTAAGCAGTAAGGATAAAAACTTTGGAAATAGTTTGAAAAGTTCACCAGCGAAGAAGTCATATGACGGTAAGAACCAGTATGAGAAGGAAAGTAAGTTAACATGTGATAAAGGTAAAAACGAGGATTTTGATGAATGGAATGCATTGAACTATAGAACAATCACACCAGAAAAAAGATCTGACAAGAAAGACAATGGTGAAAACAAATATGTGAAACCAAAGAGCAGTAGAAATGATGACAAGGTTTTAGAAGTAGAAAGCTCTCCAAAAGTAAAATCATGTGTTGTAATTACTTCTAAACACAAATCAATTGATAGAGATTTTAGTCATTCATCTAAACATTTAGATAAAAGTAAATCACAAAAACTTTCAAAGAAAGAGTCATCTCGCCAAAAACACACTGAGAAAGATAAAAAACATGAATTCTTAAAGAAAGAAGATACTAAAGAGAAAAGTATAAAACAAAGAAAGGAACAAAAGACTGATCAGAATGATGAATCTATTGATGATGAAGATGATAATGAATTGGATACTGAACATTTATTTGACCTTCAAAAAGACAGGGAGGCACTCCTGAAGGAAATTGAAATGTTAGCTCAATTAAATCCACAGACAGAAGAATCTGATAGTGAAATACACCCAGATATGATTGATGACAATGTTAATTTATCCAGTGAAAATTCTGAACAAGCATTAAATGAAAATAGTGTTTCAGAGGTTAATGATTCCTGCACAAAGAACCAAAATATTTGCCACAAAGATAAAACAATTAGCCCATATAGACATGATGACTTAAAATCTAGAACATTGGATAAAGGAAAAGATGATAAAAAAGAATCTGACATCAAAATTGAAAATAAATCATCTCGTATAATTGAAAAAGATAAAGAAAATGATAAAAACGCTAGTGTTTTGAAAAAAGGAATCAGTAATAATTCTGCTGAAGTTAATAGTGATGGAACACCTACAGGTTCTAAAACTAGGCATGATTCATTTCTAAACAAAGATTTGGAAGATTCTGTTAAAAAACCTGACAGTCATAAAGAAAGTAAGAAAATGTCACCACAAATTACAGAAAAAACACATAAACATAAAAAGCAAAAGAAACGTGACAAAGATAAGAAAAGGAAAAGTGATGTAAGCAATGAGTTAGAAAAGAAAGTAGAAAGCAGCAGTGAAGGAAGAAAGCACAACATTAAGGAAACCATTTCTCCTCAGCAAGATAATAATATCATAGATGATATTCAAGTGGTTACAAATACTAATAATGTTAAAAAGGTCCAAAACATTTCTAATCTTGATACTTTTAGATCAGTCACCTCTACTACAGAAAGTGTTCTGGATATAAGTTACAATCCTCTTGATGATTTTTTTGTGACTGAGACAAACTCTCAAAATGTTTATTGTAAAAATAAAACATCTGATATGGATGAAGTGCTTACTCATGATAATGAATCTTCAAAAAATAGCAACCCATTAGAAAAAATGCGTGATGATTCAAATGTTCTAGATAACACATCACATTCAACCAAGAACCATTTGGTAACAACAGAAGAAAACGAAAAATGCCAAAACCCAGATGAAGAGCAAAAAACCACAGAGAATAATGTGAGAGATGATGAGAAATGTAAAACTTTACATGATATTGAGAAAACTGACAATGAGGTATCTGACAAGGTTAAAGTGCTAGAAAAGGAAACTCTTTGTGATACCAACATTGAATTACCAAATGAAGTTAATAACATAGACCTTATAAACTCTACAACAAAAACAGGAAGTAATGTAAGTGATGCTGTTTCAAACCTTGAAGGTAAAAAAAATAAACAAGAAAGCCAAGATACAATTTTGAACCCTGATAGTATAAGAAATATACAAGAAACCCAAGATACAGTTTTAAACCCTGATAGTATGAAAAATATACAAGAAAGCCAAGATACAATTCAAGAAACAAGTGCTAATAAAACACTCAAAGCTGACGAAGACGATATAGAGGAAGGGGAAATAACAAGCGATTCAGAAGATGAAATAAAAGAATGCATTAAGGAAAAATTTAATGTTAAAGATAAAAAGAAAGTAAAGGATGAAAGGAAATGCAGAAATGATAAACCGGATGAAACACAACACCACCTGTCAAGAGAGAAACTTGATTCTAGTGTTAGGGATAGAAAAAGACGTGATTCTACAAGTCACAAAGATGATAAACTTGTTTCTGGTGTTAGGGATAGGAAAAGACGTGTTTCAACCAGTCACAAAGATGAGAAACATAGAGAAGACAAATCAACTGGCGGAAAAAAAATAACAGAAACAAGATTGAACATTCATAATCAGAGTGAACATTCGAAATGCAATGATAGGGAGCGAAATGTCAAAGTGCTTAATGACAGGAAAGAACGTTTTAGTAAGAAGGATGAAACAAAGTTGAAGGATAAAGAAAAGACAAAATGTGATAAATTAAGTCATGAAAAAGACATGAAAGAGGAAAAAAGAAAAGATGGAAAATATTCTGATGATAGAAGTAGAATAAGAGGAAACAGCACAAGTAAACATAATGAACTTAAAAATGAAAACGACAAAAAGAAAAGTGAGAAACATAGAGATGATAAAAGAGGTGAAAAGAAATATATCAGTAGGAGTAACATTGAAGACAAACATATTAATAAACATAAGTATGAAGACAAAAGTTCAACAACTAAGGAACAGAGGAAGAAAAATACTGATGAATTACAAAAATCTAGTGACAAATATGACAGTAAAGAACAGTCTGAAAGCCATTCAAATACAGCTAGGAAAAGAAGGAAATCCATGGAGGGAGAAAAACATAAACTTCAATTTACAATCAGAAATGAACATGCAATAAATGATAAAATACAACCAAAAAGTGCTAATGACATACTACATGAAAAAGACCAAAGTGTATTAAAGCATGATTCTTTACAACCAGGAGGCAAATGTAGTTCTCAGGGAAACAGTGTACAGTTGAGCTATAAACATAGCAGTGATTCAAGTGAAGTAGAAGATATTCAAGTTCACAAAAAGGAGAATTCATACAGTGCTTTACAAATAGACTCAAAGGATGAAAGAATAAAATTCAGGGGAAAAGATACTGCTGAAAGTTTAGCTCATTTGAAATCTGATTCTGTGCATACAAAATATAAACAGTTTGATATAGAGGACCATGAAATACATGAAGATGTATTTGAACATGAGAAAACATCGAAAGAGAAACATGATCATAAACAATATCAGTCATGCAACGAAAAGGAATTTGGAAATATTCAAGATGATAATGAACTGTCCTTAAAGAGGAATTTTGAAATTAAGGAAATTACGGGTACTAAGAAAAATGCAATTGTTGAATCAGATAGTTATTTTAAAAGTAAACCTCACATTTCTGCAAATAAAGTGGATTTGCATCTGAGTGGAAATGAAAATGAAATAGTTTCAGATTCTAATGAAAATATAAGAAAATCGAAGGCAAAACAGAGACATAGACGCAAATCTTCAACCACAGAGAAAGAATCAAGGAAAAATAAAGATATGTATTCATATGTTGAAATTAAACAAAAAGCCACATCCAGTACAGAAGAAATTCAAAATGGGAAACAAGTTATAGAAAATGTCATAGAGAACATTCAAGATCATAAAACAGTACGAAAAGGAAAAGACACTGAAAAAGGAATCTTTGAAGAAAAGCAAGATATTGTCGCTGAAAGTAAATCTATTATTGCAAGGACAGATATTGAATATGAGGAACTCAAAACATATTCAAAAGATACGAATATCTCAGATATATCTTACCTGAAAGCATTAGTAACACTAGAAGACAAAAATGTCATAAAAGATTCTCGCACAAGTCAAGAGAGTGATGAAGATATTGATATAGATATAGTGGACATTGAAAACCTTGATGAAGATAATTGTTATGAGAAACAAAGTGATCAGTTGAGACAAGTTTCAGAATCTATGTTAGCCTGTTCTTGTGCTAGGATGAGAATTTGGCATAGACAGCCAAAACATGGTGAAACTAATATTACAATTGAACATTGCGAAATACAAAAAGAGGGAGTACAAAGACAAAATTCTGGTGATGACATAAATATAGATGAAATGCATACTAGCGATGCATCAGAAAGTGTAAGTGATTCGCAAGCTTATGATGAATCTTATTGTGCATCTCGAAGAGGTCATGTATCTACAAACATTGCACCAAGAGTAGTTGACTATGAAAAACAGGCTCTTAACAAACAGGAAAGTTCTGAAAGTAGCACTGATACTGAAAATAATAGATTCAATGTTAATAATGAAAATTATACAACCGTTGGTATAGAATCGATAGAAAATGTAACTAATAAAACAGTGGAATTGTGTCACTCAGATGTTCAGCATCTTGATGAAACTGAAAGTTGTCACCAGGGCTTGAAACAAGGATATAAAATTCCCAAAATAAAACCATCTGACAAAAAACATGGGGTTAGGCACAAAGAAGACAAAATGGAGAAAAGGTGTGAAGGTAAAGAATTAAAACATAAACATAAAAGTAGAAGTAATGTACTTGACTCGGAAAGAACTAAAGAAGATGATAAACATGAGAAAGAAAAAAGATTTGATGAGAGAAGTAATGAAACAAGTAAACAAAGGACAGTAGATGAATTCAGAAAACTTCATAGATGTATTTCGCTTCATGATGATGAAAGTTCTAAAACTAAAAGAATAAAAAGTAGAAGTATATCTTCAGACGAAAGACTCATTAAAACATCAGATTTACAATATCAAGGTGACACACGTACTAGCCAGAGACAAACAAGTCATAGTACTGAGTTTAGAGAAAGCAAAAGAGAATAAAACAAGGGTGAAAGTTGGTACATAAACAGACTGTTAAAAGATACACTAAAGAGCAAACACCTGTAATTAGATTTGTAATTTTGAGACGTGT
>CALIJZ010000065.1 GCA_938017795.1 uncultured Bacteriovoracaceae bacterium | reverse complement strand
CCTATCATGGGAAATAACGACGGCACAACCTGCATAGTTTTCTAAGGCCTCTTCAAGGGCCCTAAGAGTATTAACATCTAAATCATTTGTCGGCTCATCAAGAAGAAGAACATTTCCTTCACTTTTTAACATCTTTGCAAGGTGGACTCTATTTCTTTCACCACCAGAGAGTTGTGAAACTTTTTTCTTTTGACTCTCACCTGAAAAATTAAATCTTGAGATATAGGCCCTAGCATTAACTTCATGTTTACCTAGAGTGATAATATCAGCTCCTTCAGCGATTTCATCTACAATCGTTTTGTCACTATCCATCATACGACCTTGATCGACATAAGAAAGCTTTACCGTCTCTCCTATTTTAAAAGTTCCTTCATCAGGGGTTTCTTGTCCTGTGATCATTTTAAATAAAGTCGTCTTACCTGCTCCGTTGGCTCCGATTATCCCAACAATTCCTCCAGGAGGAAGTTTAAAATTTAGATTTTCATATAAAAGTTTATCACCAAAGGCTTTTGAGATTCCTGAAGCGTCAATAACAACATCTCCTAACCTTGGTCCTGGTGGAATATATAAATCAGTTGTCTCATTAGTTTTTTCAGTACCTTGGCTTAACTTTTCTTCATATTGATTAATTCTGGCCTTACCTTTAGCTTGTCTGGCTTTTTGAGAAGACTTAATCCAGGCCAATTCTTTAGCCAGGGCCTTCTGCCTTTTAGATTCTTGCTTTTCTTCAGTGGCAAGCTTCTTTTGTTTTTGATCAAGCCACGAAGAATAATTTCCTTCAAATGGAATTCCATGACCTCTATCAAGCTCTAGAATCCAACCTGCAACGTTATCTAAAAAATACCTATCATGGGTAATGGCAATAACAGTTCCTTTATAGTTTTGAAGGTGGCGCTCTAGCCAATAAACTGTTTCAGCATCTAAATGATTTGTTGGCTCATCTAATAATAAGACATCTGGTTCTTGAAGAAGGAGTCTACAAAGAGCTACTCTTCTTTTTTCTCCACCTGATAATGTTCCAATTATTTGTTCTCTAGGAGGACATCTGAGAGCGTCCATTGCAAGATCTAGCCTTGAATCTAAATCCCAAGCATTCATTGCATCTAATTTATCTTGAAGCTTTCCTTGTTTTTCTAAAAGAGCACTCATTTCATCATCACTCATTGGCTCAGCAAACTTAGCATTTACTGCTTCGTATTCTTCAAGAAGACCAGCAACTTCACCAGCCCCTTCTTTTACAATATCAATGACTGTTTTTTTCTCATCCAATTGAGGTTCTTGCTCAAGATATCCTATAGAAATATCTTTATTCACATTTACTTCACCAGAGTAATCATCATCAATTCCAGCAATAATTCTTAAAAGCGTAGACTTACCAGAACCATTAAAACCTAAAACTCCAATTTTAGCTCCTAAGAAAAATGAAAGAGATACGTCTTTGATTACAGTTTTACCACCAGGGTATGACTTACTGACCTTATACATTGAAAAGATGATTTTCTTATCCATTAAACTTGCTCCTTGAGATTCAGGCCATCTTATCAAAGGAGTCGTTTATACTCAAATAGGTTTTAGAAATAGACTCCACCGCCGAGAGTGAGCGAGAAATAGCCCTTAGCCCCACTTTGGTTGTCTTGTTCGTAGAACTCAACGTTTGAATCAGTTTCAACTCCATCAATATCAAAGCTATTTTCTTGACTTGTAGTTGTTAAGTTTGAATACGAAACCTTTATAGCAGAGAAGTAATTGGCCAGATTAATAATTCTTAAACCTAGATTTAATTTTGCATTAGTAAATTTAGATTTAGAAGTTCTATTAAAGTCTGTGCCTGTTTTTGTATAGTTAGCTTTGTCCGTTCTCCATGCCAGACCAAACTCTGCTGATACAAAGGGACTAACGATGAATTTTTTTAATCGAAGATTTAAGTTAACTCCTACTTCAGCACTAGCATCAAGATGGATAATGCTATAATTAACACTCGTAAAACTACTATTGGCTCCGCCTTCTATAGCACATTCATCTTTAGGGTCCGTTGTGTGGGCACGAGAATAATTAACATTAGCTTCAATAAATGGAGATAAATAATATCTATCCCAAATCTCAACTCCAGCATAGAGCCCAAGATTAGGTGAATAATCTGGTTCAAAAAGAGATAGGTCTATATCAGATCCTTGAGTAGCTTGCGCATTTGGAAGCGCCATCTCAAGAGCGGAAAGTCCTGCTTCAAAACCCATATATAGTTTTCTTGGAAGATATCCATTCCATTGTTGTGAAAAAACACTCAAACTAAAAAATATCAATGTTAAATATATTGTCTTCATAAAAAAATATTAACAAAAAAGCACTCATCTTTGCATTGTTTTTTAGATGATTCTCTCCAAAATCTTGTAATTAACGATTAAAAATACGGGTAGAACGAATAAAATGATTGAAATCATCTTTATAGTTTTTGAATTTTCATCAAATTTTTGAAACCTACCTCGTATTTCGTAGAGAATCTCATCACTTAAAAGAAGTATTTCAGTATTGATACATCTCCCGTTGCTCCTATAAGCTTTAAGGGCCTGGAAAAATGTATCTTTAAAATTTGATAATTCTTTAGAATTGATAGAGTGAATTAATTCTTGATTAATATCACCTAAAATTTCATTAACACTTCTAGAGGTACTCATTAAAACTTTTAATTTGATAAGTTCAAAATATAAGTTCATAAAATCTTTCAGTAGATATTTTGCATAGATTTCTAAAATTATTAAAATTACACTTATTCCCAGAAACATTGAAATGATAATGACAAAATAATTTATTTCTACTCCCACCTGAATATTAACGGTGAGAATATAGATGAAAATAAAAAGGTTTAAAGAGCATAATTGAAAGATAGTTGATAAGATTCGATCTTTTTTCTTTTTTAAAAACTTTCTTTTTTCATGAACAAAACTTCTTAAGTCTTTTAGAGAGGTTTCAATATTCACACCTTGAGTTTTTTCTATTTCTAGTAATTTATTAAAAATAGAACCCATCATGCTAGTTTGATTAAATTCTGAGGTGATTTTTCCTGTTAAAATTTTACCTTGAATAACAATCTGTAAATGATCAAAATTGTACTGAGGGAATATTTCAAGCCATTTAGTTCTCCAATCAATCATTGAGAGCAAAAGAATAAGCCAAATTGCCCCTATCAGGTAGTGACGTTCAAGAAACATTCAAATATACTAAAGGTATTATAAGAATTTTTTTATAAAAGTATGAAGTTTTTTAAAAATAGAATATGACAGAAATTGATAAATTACATTTTCTAGCAAAAGAATTAGATCCATTTAACCCTGTGTTAAATGCTAGAAGTTTGAATTATTTAAAAGACTTAGAGCTTGATGAATACTTAGACGATCCTTTTAGTTTAACTAATGAGGTCTTAAAAAGACTTCATGAACATGATAGCGTTTCTAGTGAGAATTCTGGTCTTTTACAATAAACAATTTAACTATTTAAAATTTAGGCCATGATCAAAGTAAACAACCTTTCTAAAACATTTAAAGTTCCAACAAAAGAAGCAGGTCTAAAAAATGCTTTTAAGTCTTTAATAAAAAAAGAATATATCACAAAAACAGCTCTAAATGATATGAACCTTGAAGTTTCAAAAGGTGAAATTTTAGGTCTCGTTGGTTCAAATGGTGCAGGAAAAACAACTTTAGTTAAAATATTAAGTGGGATTATTTCAAGTAGCTCCGGTTCAGTAAGTGTTCTAGGCTTTGATCCATGGAAGAGAAAAAATGCTTATAGAGAAAAGCTATCTCTTATTATGGGTCAAAAAGCACAGCTTTGGTGGGACCTTCCTGCAGCTGATAGTTATCTTTTATTAAAAGAAATTTATCAAATTGAAGATAAGAGATTTAAAAAAAATCTTAATAAATTAACCGATTATCTAGGTGTAAAAGATCAATTAAATGTTCCAGTTAGAAAGCTCAGTCTTGGCGAGAGAATGAAAATGGAACTAGTTGCTGCACTTTTACATGACCCTCAGGTGATTTTTTTAGATGAACCCACAATTGGTCTTGATATTATTAGTCAGAAAGCCATTAGAGAGTTTTTAAAAGAATATATGATTGAACATAATCCAATTATGATTTTAACTAGCCATTATATGCAAGACATTGAGGAGTTATGTCCACGTTTAGCATTAATGAGAGCTGGGGAAATTATTTATGATGGCCCTCTTAATGAAATTAAAAATAAGTTTGGCGATGTACGTTCACTCAAATTTGATATTGATCATCAAAGGAGTGATCTTGAAAATTTTTTCTTGAAAAAAAATTTAAAAATGCAATGCACTCAAAATCAAGTAAGCGTTAAAGTACATATTGATCAACTCACTCAAGTTATGAAAGATCTGTTAAATAATTTTAAAATCTCCAATATTCAAACCTCACAAGTTGATATTGATACAGTTATTGAATCCTACCTAAGTTATGAAAAAAAATCTTAATATTTTCATTCATGCTTTCACTATAGAGCTTAGAAAAGTCTTTGCTTATAAACTTGAATTCTGGGCCAGTTTTATCTTCTCTACAGCTGCGATGGTTGTTGTGAGTTATCTTCTTTGGCAATCAAT